>NZ_JADDXT010000002.1:3075954-3383550 GCF_015330165.1 Zobellia roscoffensis | reverse complement strand
TTCTTAATCGATAGTGCTTCTTCTGTCTGCTCAAAATCTATTTTAGCATCACTACCCAATAATTTCACGGCTTTGATATCCAATCCTTCGGCATAGGCATTTGCACTTCCTAAAGACTCTATATCAATCTTACCATTCTTTGGCCAAGCCAACATAATGGCGTACAGCTTATCCCCTTTTTGGGTAAACCTGATATCTTGTCCGGTAAACTCCTTGTTTTTTCCTTCGGAATGGTGTCCCTTTTTAACCTCTGTAGGGCCTTCTCCAAAAGTTTTCCAATATCTTGTATCGTATATAGCATCTCCATTTGTAGCAAGCCAATCTCCTATTTGCAATAGAATCTCTTTTTGGTCATCAGGAATAGTTCCATCGGCTTTTGGGCCTACGTTTAGTAGTAAATTTCCGTTTTTAGAGACGATATCTACTAAATCATCAATCAGTTGATTGGCAGTTTTAGAATCCCAGTTGGTAACATGAGACCAAGAATTCTTACCTATAGAAGTATCCGTTTGCCAAGGCAATTTTCTAATACCTGGAAGTTTTCCTCTTTCAAGATCATATATCACAGTTCCTTCAGGAAATGCCTCATGACCAAAATTCTTATCATTTATTAAAACCTCTTTACCCCATTCACGACCTTTGTTATAGTAGTATGCTGCCAATTTTGGTCTTAAGTCCGCAAAATCTTCAATATCTACATAGAAATCGAAATAAAGAATGTCTGGCTGATACGTGTCTACCAAATCAATAGTTCGCTTCCACCATCGTTCTTTAAATTCCTCCGAAACAGGCTGCGTTAAATCCTTTCCTTTACTGGAATACAAATCGGCATACTCAGGATCAACAGTGTCAAACTTATCCTTTTTATTATAAAAAGACCAGTTAAAAGCAAAGTGAGAAGAAGCTCCCATTTTTAGGCCCTGAGCCTTACCTTCCTTAAAAAGTTCGCCCAATACATCTCTCTTTGGACCCATATCAAATGAATTCCAACGCGTGGTATTTGATTTGTACATCGCAAAACCATCATGGTGATCCGCTACAGGAACTACATATTTAGCTCCAGATTTTTTAAATAGGTCAATCCATTCCTTAGCATCAAATTTTTCAGCCTTGAACATGGGTATAAAATCTTTGTATCCAAATTCCTTTTGGTCCCCCCAAGTCTTTTTGTGGTGGGTATAGGTTGCATTTGGTCCCTTCTTTCCCTTCTTTAAAGTAGCTGAAAAGGTTGCAGTATCCATATACATCTGGCGAGGATACCATTCCGAACCAAAAGCAGGCACTGAATATGCGCCCCAGTGAATAAATATTCCGAATTTATCGTCACTAAACCATTTAGGGTCTTTATAGTTTTTTTTGATAGATTCCCAATTAGGCTGAAAGACCTTAGTCGTATCGGCAGCACTTAATTGTGCTGTATCTTTTTGATTTTTCTTATCTGAACTGCCGCAAGAAGCTATACAGATAATGGCGACTGAGAGTGCCGCTAAATGTTTAAAATTCATAGTGTGGTTGTTATTGACGATACCATTTTATTTCGCCCTATTAGAAGTTGCTAAATTCTAATTTTATGCCCGATCTGCGAGCCACGAATGTGCTAAAGGTTATAACAAATGAACATTTACTCGTGCTTTTTCAAGCAACCTACATGCTGCTATTGGTTTATGACAAACCTAAAAACTAGACAATACATTGACAAACCTTAATCTCTCATAAATCTCAATGTTTACTCTGTGACGCCCTAAATTTTAGATTCACTTATTCAAGCTTCTCTAAAAAAACCATCTGTTCTATTCTTTCAACCGTTCGTGGTCTTTTGCCAGAAAATTATTTTAGACTTTCACCACTATAATTATTAACGCAAATATGATGTTGAGAAAAAGCTTTCTATTTATCCTTTTACTACAATTCAGTTTTTCTTTTGCACAACTGAATTCTGAAGCTACACATGGTGATGTATCCTTTAATAGCGGTTGGCTCTTTCAAAAGGGCGACCCTTCTGGAGCTGAAAAATCTACTTTTAAAGATGCAACTTGGCACAAACTGAATTTACCGCACGATTGGGCCATTGAAGGTCCTTTTGATAAAAAATACAACGCTCGTACAGGTGGTTTACCGGTACACGGAACTGCTTGGTACCGTAAACATTTTACCATAGATAAAAAATATACAGAACAACAAATAGCTGTATTGTTTGATGGTGTCATGAACAATAGTCGTGTGTACATAAATGGCGAGTACATTGGCGAACGTCCTTTTGGTTATATGGGTTTTGAACTGGATTTAACACCATTCATTAAATTTGGAGAGGATAACGTAATTGCTGTTAGGGTTGCTCCAGAAGATTTAGCTTCCAGGTGGTACTCTGGTGCTGGTATCTATAGAAATACCTATCTAAAAATAAATAACCCTGTCCACATTCCGCTTTGGGGAACCTATATTACAACACCCGAGGTATCAGATGAAAAGGCTACCGTAAAAATTGAGACTACCGTAAAAAATTCTCTAGAAAAGGAAGCTAAAATTACTCTGGAAACAAAAATAATTGATGGACTTAATAACATAGTAGCCTCTATCAGTCAAGAAGTTAAACTAGAAAAAACAGCAGATAAAATTGTTATAGATGAATTAGTGGTGAATAACCCTAATCGTTGGGGCATTGAAAACCCATATTTATATGATGTTGTCACCCAAGTGAAAAAAGGGAACATAGTTATAGATGAGTACAAAAGTACTTTAGGAATTAGAAGTATTTCTTTCGATGCTAAAAAAGGTTTTCTACTGAATGAAAAACCGGTAGAATTTAATGGTGTATGTATGCACCATGACCTCGGACCTTTAGGAGGGGCTGTAAATTACAGGGCTACCGAACGCCAAATGCAGATTATGCAAAGTATGGGCGTGAATGCCTTGCGTACAAGTCATAACCCACCATCGCCCGAAATGCTTCAAATCTGTGATAAATTAGGTATTGTAGTATTGGACGAAGCTTTTGATGAATGGAAAATACCAAAGGTCATAAATGGGTATAACAAGTTTTTTGACGAATGGCATGAGCGCGATTTAAGGGATATGATAAAAAGAGACCGTAACCATCCTTCCGTTATCATGTGGAGTATCGGAAACGAAATCATAGAGCAACGCGAAAAAGACGGCTGGAAAGTGGCCAAAATGCTGAATGACATCTGCCACGATGAAGATCATACTAGACCCACCACTGCCGGGTTTAACAACTACGGTGGTGCTTTTAAAAACAAGCTGGCCTATCAGATAGATATTGTCGGTTTAAATTATAAGCCTTTTGACTATGCCGCAACGGTTAAAGAAAATCCAGATATGATTCTTTATGGTTCCGAGACCTCATCGCAAACCAGTAGCCGTGGTACCTACGCTCTACCTATTACACATGACCATAAGAAGGAAACCTTAGAAGTTTCTAGTTATGATGTTACTGTTGGCCCACCATGGGCATATCCTCCTGATGTTGAGTTTGATGTGCAGGCAGAAAACCCTACATTTTTAGGTGAATTCATGTGGACGGGCTTCGATTATCTTGGTGAACCCACCCCTTACGGTGGTCGCGATAATTCTACGGATGGATATTGGAATGCTGACTGGCCAGTACACGCCTCTTATTTTGCTCCAGTAGATTTATGTGGCTTTCCAAAAGATAGATACTACCTCTACCAAAGTCAATGGACTACAGAACCTATGGTTCACGTATTGCCACATTGGAACTGGGAAGGAAAAGAAGGTGAAGAAATTCCAGTTTATGCCTATACGAATTGCGATGAAGTAGAATTGATCGTGAACGGAAAGTCATTGGGCAAAAAAGTAAAAGGAGTTGATACTACAGATATCCCAGCGGAATTTCGTGGATTTGAAAAAGGAATGTATACTTCAAAATACAGGTTGAGTTGGAATGTTCCTTACCAACCGGGAAGCTTAAAAGTAATTGGTTATAAAGATGGAAAAGCAGTTGCTGAAAAAGTTATTAAAACAGCTAAAAAAGCATCAAAAATACGCTTAACAGCAGACCGTACGGAAATAACCGCAGACGGAAAAGACCTTTCTTTTATTGAAGTCGATATAACAGATGAGGAAGGAAACCTTATTCCTAATGCTGATAACCAAGTACAATTCACCATAAAAGGAGCAGGAAGTCTTGCCGCTGTAGGTAATGGAAACCCAGCTTCTTTAGAGTCGTTTCAAGATACTAAGATCAAAGCATTTAACGGAAAATGTTTACTCGTATTGAAATCTACCGAGGCTGCCGGAAACATCAAAATTTCCGCTACTTCTAACGGATTAAAAACCCATACAATAACCATTAGTTCAAAATAAAACTTAAATGAAAATCAAAATCCTAATCCCTTTTATAATCGGCTTACTTTTTCATTTACAGTCATATGCCACAGACTTTAACGTGTTAGATTACGGCGCAAAGGCCGATGGCACCACCATAGACACCAAAGCGGTTCAGAAAGCCATTGATGCCTGTACAAAAAACGGCGGAGGAAAGGTGATTATTCCCTCAGGAAAAACGGTTGTAATCGGCACTATCTACCTTAAGGATTTTGTTACCCTTCATATTGAGAATGGAGCAACGCTTCTTGGGAGTCCTAATTATGAGGATTATGCCACGGACACCCATAAGAATATGTACAAAAACGAACCTCACATGGACCGTTGCTTGATTTTTGCCAAAGACGCACGTTCCATCGCCATTGAAGGGTATGGAACTATAGACGGAAATGGACACAAAGAAAACTTCACCAAGAAAAAAGGAGGCAGACCAATGATGATTCGGTTTGTAAACGTGAAAGACATCCACCTTAATGATATTACCCTAATCAATCCTGCGGCATGGACCTCAGCTTGGCTCTACTGTGATAATATTTCGGTGAGCGGAATCAACATCATAAGTCGCGTAAACAATAACGGAGACGGGCTGGATTTTGATGGATGTACAAACGTGCGGGTGAACAATAGTAATTTTGATAATAGTGATGATAGTATTTGTCTGCAAGCTTCAAGACCGGACAAACCTTGTAAGAATATCACAGTCAGCAATTGCCATTTCAGCACCAAATGGGGCGGAATGCGCATAGGACTCCTATCTCGCGGAAATATAGAATCGGTTACCGTTACGAACTGTACTTTTAAGGACATACAGGATTCGGGACTTAAGATTCAACAATGCGAAGGGGGCGAAATGAAAAATATGGTCTTCAGTAATTTGGTGATGGAAAACGTACCACGCCCAATTTTCATGACTTTCGCCAAACAAATTGCATCGGTAGATACGCCTGAGGGTCAATTTGAGCCACTAAAAAGCATGCACAACTTTAGCTTTAGCAATATTGTGGTAGACAATTCCAACCTTGATAAAAACTCTGCTTTCTTTTTAACCGGTTTTCCAGAGCATCAAATTGAAGATATCACTATTAAGGATGTTCAATTTGTAGTTTCTGGTGGAGGTTCTGCTGCAGATGCACAAAAAACGAACATCAAAGAATACACCCAAGAAGTACTTAATGGCTGGTGGCCAGAATTCAGTTTAGTGGGTACCCTACCCGCTTCTGGACTTTATGCTCGGCATATAGATGGTTTGGTGGTTGAAAATTTCAGCATAAAGACGGTAAACGAAGATAAAAGAGCCCCAATTGTTCTAAAAAACGTTACAAATAGCGAAATAAATAGAGTTTTCCTAAACAAAAAAATCATCTCAAAGAACCAAATCCTGAGCAACTAAAATGAAAATCAAACTACGTTATACAAGCCTCCTAATTACCTTTATTCTATTGGTAAGCTGTAATTCAAAGTCAGACAGTTACAACGTTGTCGATCATGGTGCCATAGGCGATGGCAAGACAATAAATACCAAAAGCATTCAGAAGGCCATAGATGCCTGTAATCTTGCTGGTGGTGGCACTGTTACTATTGAAGACGGCGATTACATTTCAGGTACACTTCTCCTAAAAGACAATGTAACCCTACATATAGCTAAAGATGCAAAATTGATTGGAAGTTCAAATCCGTTGGATTACCAGAGTATAGATACTTTTGAAGATGCTACTGGGCAACAACGTGGCAATTGCCTTATTGGTGCAAAAAATGCCACAAATATTGCCGTAACCGGTAAGGGAACTATTGATGGAAACGGAGAAGCTTTTCTATCCAAAAATATAAAGGTGAAAATTAAGGAGCTGAACATTACAGAAACCGAAGGTTTTGGCACAAACAGGCCTTTTCTTTTACGATTTGTAAATTCTTCTCAAATTAAAGTACAAGATGTTCATTTACGCCAACCAGCTGCATGGACCTGCCATTTTTATCAATCCAATACTATTTTGGTGGACAACGTTTCCATTTACAGCCACGCCCATAAGAATAACGATGGCATTGATTTAGATTCCAGTTACGACGCTGTTATTAAAAATTGCGATATCAATACGGGCGATGATGCTATCTGCATTAAAACTACGAGTCCAAAACCCACCTATAACGTAAAAGTTAGCGATTGTAAGCTCAGAAGCGATTGGGGTTCTATCAAGTTCGGAACCGAGTCTATGGGAGATATGTACAACATAGACATTAAAAACTGCCAAATTTATGATACCAAAGGTGGCGGAATAAAAATCTTAAGTGTAGATGGTGCCAACATTCACGATGTGACTATAGACGGCATCCAAATGGACAGAGTAGATATGCCTATTTTCATTCGTCTTGGAGAACGCCTACGCACCTACCGCGATGCCGAAAAACAAAAAGTAGGTTCTATTACCAATGTAGTCATCAGAAATGTTAAAGGTAATGCCCGGGTTTTGGATAGCTCAAGGGTAAAACCACCATCTGGAATATTAATTACGGGAACTCCAGACCATAAAGTTGGTAAAATAACTTTAGAAAATATTGAATTGGAACTACCGGGCGGAGGCACGGCAGAACATTCAATGGCCAAGGTTGAAGAAGATATTACCAGATATCCTGAGTTCAGCTTTTTTAATGTGCTTCCTGCCTACGGGATGTATGGTAGGCATGTAGATAGCCTTCAAACAAATAATATCGTGTTTTCCTTAAACAGTGTGGATGAAAGAGAAGCCCAAGTTTTTGTTGACACAAATACAATTCAATCTGAGTAACCTTATGAATTACAAAAATCGATTTTCACTTTGCATTTTAGTTGTTTTTAGTACGCTATTGGTACTTCCTGTTAGCGCTCAAAAACGTAAAGCGAAAAAGAAGGACCAGCCCAATGTACTCGTAATCTATACGGATGACCATCGCTTTTCAGGTGTACATGCTTTGGGTAACATGCAAGTAAAAACACCAAATATGGATGCCTTGATTGCCGATGGAGTTTCATTTTCCAACGGTTATCTAATGGGTGCTTTTTCTGGTGCTACCTGCGTTCCCAGTAGAGCTATGTTGTTAACCGGAAGAAACGTATTTGAATTACAAGGTCAGGGGCACACTATTCCGCCCGAGCATACAACCATAGGAGAAGCCTTTCAGGCCCAAAGCTACAACACCCATATTGTTGGAAAATGGCATCAAGATAACGCTTCCTTAGCCCGCTCTTTTGATTCAGGAGATCGTATAATGTCCAGAGGTATTTACTTGGTCGATCACTTTCGTATGCCTTCTTGGGACTGGAAAAAAGATGGTGATTACAAAAAAGAAGAAGGATACCTACTAGTTTATGATACCGATGGAAAAGTGGTCCGTAGACCGGTAACCAAAGAGGATAAAAGAGGCCCTACTGGCACAGAAAAAAACGGTCCACATACCTCTGAAATCTATGCAGAAAGTGCTTCCGAGTTTATTATGGATTATAAAAAGAAAGATCCCTTCTTCATGTATTTGGCATTTCACGCGCCTCATGATCCAAGACAGGCACCACAGAAATACAAAGACATGTACCCAATTGAGGATATCATCCTCTCCCCTTCCTATCTTGAACAACACCCTTTTGATAATGGGCATATGTTTTTAAGAGACGAAGAATTGGCCGTGTGGCCCAGAACGCCCGATGTAGCGAAAGAACAACTTTCCGATTACTATGCGATTATTACGCATCTAGATGACCAAATAGGTAAAGTCATTGCGTCATTGAAAGAAAGCGGTGCCTATGAAAATACGTTAATTGTTTTTGCTGGTGATAGTGGTCTGGCTGTTGGAAACCACGGCTTAATGGGAAAACAGAATATTTATGATGAAGATGGAGTTCATATTCCCCTTGTCTTTTCGGGGAACCTTATAAAGGACAAAGGCAGTAAAAGAGAGGCCTTCGCTTACAATTTTGATATTTTCCCAACCATTTTAGATTTCATTGGGGCAGATGCACCAAGTTCAGTAACGGGAACAAGCTTGCTTCCCGTCATCAACAAAGAAAAATCTATTGTCCGTGATTACACTTATCACGCGTACAAACAATTTCAAAGAGCCTACAGAAAAGGTGATTATAAATTAATTGAATATGTACGTGCCAAGGATTATACTAAAAAGGATGGTGAAACCACAAGAGGCTCACGGGTTACCCAACTGTTCAATATTAAAAATGACCCTTGGGAGGTATATGACCTTTCCTTTTTTCCAAAATATGCAGAACAGGTGAAAACCATGCAAAAGGAAATGAAAGAGAAAGCCAAGGAATTAGGAGATACCAAAGCAAACATTGAAGGAGAGAATTTTGGTTTTTGGGAGTTTTATTGAATCCTGAAATTTAGACAAGTTGAAAATCTATTTGAACCAGACACATGAAAAACATAAACTATAAAATTGTATTTACCTTTCTTGGGTGCCTTCTCATTTCCACGCTAAGCAGGGCCCAAGAAAAGCCAAATATTATTCTCTTATATGCCGATGATATCAGTGCCCGTGAACTGCCCATTTACGGCTCTACGGTTTGGAGCCCTCCAAAGGGAGGTAATACCTCAAATATGCAATACCGTGCAGAAACACCGATATTGAACGAACTTGCTGAAGAAGGTTGTTATATTAAAACAGCCTGGGCAGCTACGGTTTGCGGACCAAGTAGGGCTATGATGATGACAGGCAGGTATGCGCATTTACACAAATGGTGGCATAATAAAGACAAAGGTAAAGCTCCCAACGGCAAAGGCGTTTGGAACTTATATGACAGTTCACCACATTCCATCGCCAATGTGGCCAAAGCAGGTGGCTATGCTACATTTTGGGCCGGAAAAACACAAATGGAGATTGAAGGATTTCAGTTTGATGAAGGATGTTTTACTCCTGGTGAAGGCTCTTACAATACAGCTATCCACACCACAGATTTTAGACTTGAAACCCGAAAAGTAGATGGACAAAAGAAAATCTTTAATGCAGATACGAATAAGGAAATCTATAAGAAAAGCTACGTGCAATCTGGTTGGTACTGGAAACCACATGTACAGCTCATGAACCATCCTGGAACCAACAAAAAATTAGTTTGGTGGCCAAATACAAAAGAAGCCGAGAACGATTTTGGGCTAAACACTTTTGGTCCTGATGTAGAATTGGATTACATCTTTGAGTTCATGGAAAGGAAACAAAAAGAAAAGGAACCTTTCTTTATATACCATACCAGTCACTTAGGTCACGACGCATGGGATTTTCTCAATCCCAATTCCGGAAACAAATGGCCAGGCACTCCAAAAATTAGTTGGGATGGTAATAAATATACTCGTGTTACACCCAATGTTACGGGAGATAATGGCGTATATGACACACACGAAACTGTAACAGAAAGTGGTATTCATAACCACGTTAATTATCTAGATTATCAGGTTTGGCAGTACATGAACAAACTTAAAGAGCTAGGTATTGAGAACAACACCATTTTCATTTTCTGTGCGGACAATGGTACTAGTGGTTACGGAAAATCAAGTCCCGTTTCTCAGAAAGGAACCCATGTTCCACTTATAATCTATGCTCCCAGTATGAACCTAACCAAAAAAGGAATGCAAGATGTGCTCGCAAATATGTCGGATATGCTTCCTACCATTGCTGATGTTGCCCATGTAGAAATACCTGATAGCTATGAAATCAATGGTGAAAGTTTAATCCCTTTTTTAACTACGGATAAAACAACTCATCGGGAGTGGATTTACGGCTATCATAAAGAAACCCAAATTATAAGGGGGAACCTCGTCCTTAAAGATGGAAACAATGTTTGGTATGATGTGAGCGAAACTCCTTATGACCTTATTAGCTTTCCTAAAATAAAGGATTGGAGCCAAGTTTCTGTAGCACATAGAAAAGAACGCGATAAGCTATTAAAAACTATTCCTACTTTTAATCTTCATGAAACCCAACATGATGCTCCTACAAATGGTATAGTAAAAATTAACCCACTTAAAAAAATAAAATAAGCGGTTGAGACTAAACTATTGAAAGATGAAAACCATTTTAAAATCATTTATTTTAAGCTCTGCTATATGTTTAACAATTAGTGTACAGGCGCAGAAAAAGGTATCAAAATCTACCTCAAAAACTCCGTCTCCGAAAGACAAAATATGCTTTGCCTTATATACCGTTCATGAGAATACCTTAAAACTTACCGCTCAGTTCTATCCTATAAAGGATTATGAACCATTTTCCGCAGAGCTACAGATTAAAGAGAATAATGAATGGAAGACCGTTCAAGAATCACGGATTAACTATCCTGGCTACACAGCTCTTTTCCGAATAGATGACTGGGACGACACCCTAAAGAAAGAATACCGGGTGGCGTATAATAAAAAATCGTTTTATACAGGCACCATTCAACAGAATCCTGTGAACAAGGAAGAAGTAATTATGGCAGCCTTTTCCTGTTGGTCCATTTACAAAAGACATGGCGGTCAAGGCCCAGCAGACGACATCATAAATAATTTAAACAAATTAAAACCGGATGTGCTTTTCTTTGCGGGAGACCAAGTGTATGACCATAGTCAGCATTACAGCTATTGGTTAAAATTCGGGGAGGTTTTTGGAGATATCATCAGGAATACGCCAACTATTACCATTCCCGATGACCACGATATAGGTCAAGGTAATTTTTGGGGCGATGGCGGAATAAAATCCGAAAACAGAGACGGTACAAAGGGCGGGTATTATATGCCTGTTTCGTATATACAGGAAGTAGAGCGAGCTCAGACCAGCCACCTACCGGACCCCTATGACCCTACTCCTATTGAACAGGGCATAGGTGTCTATTATACCGATTTAAAATGGGGCGGAATCAGTTTTGCAATCATAGAAGACAGAAAATTTAAATCGGGGCCGGACCGCGTATTGAAGAAAAGAGGTTTTACAGATACACGCGAAATGAACGTGCCCGAGGCCACTTTACTTGGTGAACGCCAACTGGACTTTCTAGAAGATTGGACCACAGATTGGGAAAATGCGGAAATGAAAGCGGTACTCTCCCAAACCATTTTTGCCAGTGTTTCCACCCATTCCCCTACCCTCCAAAAAAGACAACGCTATAGTGTAGATTCCAACGGCTGGCCGCAATCGGGAAGAAACAAAGCACTCGGTATCATTAGAAAAAGTTTTTCCTGTATGATTGCGGGAGACCAACATCTAGGTTCTGTGGTTCATCATGGAATTGAAGATTGGAACAATGCCGGCTATTCATTTGCAGTACCTGCTTCATCTAACTTTTGGTTACGTTATTGGAAACCTGAAAAACCCGGAAAAAACAGAAAACCCGGTTCAGCGGATTATACAGGTGAATATTTGGACGGATTTAAAAATAAAATTACAGTTCATGCCATTGCCAACCCTACCCATGAAGACAATACTCCCACAGAAAATCTATTGAACGGAAGAGCTTCAGGCTATGGCATTATTCGTTTTAACAAACCTAAAAGGGAAATCACTTACGAATGCTGGCCAAGAAATACGGATATGTTCGCAGACGAAGCAAAACCGTATACCGATTGGCCGATCACTTTTAAACAAACGGATAATTTTAAGATTAAAAATGGTTATGAATTACCCGGTTTAAAGATTTCAAAACCCAATCAAGTAGTCACCGTAAAGGACTTTTATACAGGTGAAGTAATAACCTCTCTCCGAATAAAAGGTGTTGAATATAAACCTAAGGTACTCCAACAAGGTGCTTACACCATTGAAGTTGGGGAAGGAGAAAAACTTCAGCGCTTTTATGAAGTTGAAGCGCAAAAGAAAAATAACAAGAAAATAAGCGTGAGCATCTAACTTTTGCTCTCCAAAAAATAATAACCTAAACGAAATAAAATGATTTTTAAACACGCCATTATATTTTTTGCATTTGTAAGCGGTAGCCTATTTGCTCAAGAAATACCTAATACCAATGAAGAAACTCGCCAGGGACCCCCAAAACCGCCTATGGGCAAGCGATGGGTTTTAAATCCTGACTTTTCAGATGAATTTAACGGAACAGAATTGGACACTATCAAATGGTATGACCACCACCCCACTTGGATTGGACGTCCACCGGGACTTTTTATGGCATCACAGGTTTCCGTGGGTGATGGTTTTCTGAAAATGACAAGTAAAAAACTTGAGAAGGATACCATAGTTCATGCCTACGGTAGAGATATAACTTTTAACGTTGGAGGGGCCGCCGTGGTTTCGAAAAAATCGACTCAATTTGGTTATTACGAATGTCGGGTTAAAGCTGCCGCTACAACCATGTCCACAACATTTTGGTTCTCGAGCAGCAACAATTTTAAAGGACCGAACGATTGTGACAAATACGGTTTAGAGTGGGATATTCATGAATCTATTGGGCGTGAAGGGGATTTTAATGGAAGTTACTTTGCCAGTGGAATGCACTCCAATTCACATTTCTGGTATACGGACTGCGATGGCGAAAAACATGATTACCGAGCCCCACAAGTAAAGTTTGAAGATAGTAAACTTACCTCCGAAGATTTTAATATATATGGAGGTTGGTGGCAAAACGAAAATACGGCCAGCTACTACTATAACAATCGGGCACCCAAACACCAAAAGTTTTATGACAAGGTAAAAGATAAGCCTTTTGACCAACCTATGTATATGCGTTTAGTGAGTGAAACCTATCCTTTTCCATGGATAGAAATTCCTACTACCGAAGAATTAAACGACCCAAGCAGAAATACGGTGTACTACGATTGGGTCAGAGCCTACAAGTTAGTAGATGCCAATGATAAAAATCCCGAAGAAAATACCACACCAAAACTCTACACCGAAAATGTTGTTTTTCAAAGTGCGGTGATTTCACAGAAAAAATCCAATGCAATCCAAGTCCCTCTCGCTTATAAAGCAAATCAAGACCGAGAAATACACTTAAAATTATTTGATGATGAAGGTGAAAAAATTGCCGATTCAAAGTTTATCGCTTACGCGGGATACGCCAACATCACATCTGTTATTAAAACCGAAATTGATTTATCTGTGAATACACCATACAAAGTATCAGCTGTAATTCGCCCTACAAATGGTGACAACAAAAGTACCTTAGATGAGAGTACGCTGTACATCAATTTTACCGAATAAAAAGTTTTAGATTTTTTTTAAACCAGAAACAACAGCATGAGCCCAAAAAGCATCGTTCATAATATAGTTCCTTTAGCCCTTTTTCTAATGGTAATGGCTGCAAGCGGGCAAACAGCACAAGAAAACAAAGCTTTTTTCAAACGTTTAAAGACTGAAAAAGTAGCTTCTGATTCTACCGTAGTTTGGAAACAATTTGGCCCTGGAATGAGCGGCAACAATAAATGCGCTTTTTGGCATCCTACAGACCCCAATGCCCTTTATATCAGCCCTAATATGGGGAATTCGTACGTCTCTTTTGACAAAGGTAAAACGTATAATACTATGTTAGATGAAGATGCTTCGGGATATAAGCAAGGGGAACGAGGGCCCATGCAACTTTTTAGTATTGATTTCTCTCACCAAAATCCAGATTTCGGCTTTTCTAGTGACGACAAAAACAAGGGTATTTTCATTACCCATGACCGTGGGGAATCTTGGCAAAATCTAAACCACCCTATTTTTGACGGCAAATACGTTTCCTGTGTTACCGTAGACCCCAAAGACGATAATATTTGGTATGCCGGCGGGGGCGAAATGAGACATTTAGGCAGAATGTTGTTTCCCAACACTAAACCCCATGGCTCTAAAGAGCATGAGCCAAGTTTGAACAAACTTTGGAAAAGTATGGACAAGGGTAAAAACTGGGTACTACTAAACAAAGGACTGCATCCAAAAACCCAATTTGAAACATTAATTGTAGACCCAAAAGATTCTAATACCATCTACGCCAGTACAAATTATGGTTTTTACAAAAGCACGAATGGAGGGAAAAATTGGTCCCAAAAAACAAAAGGATTTGATTACGATGTAATGCGCGCTATGACACATCATTACAACAAAAAAACAGATGTTCTTACGCTCTACGTTATCAGCAATCCTATGTGGAAAGCAGTTGGCAATACACTGACAGATGATAAAGGCGGTATTTTCAAAAGTACGGATCGTGGCGAAAGTTGGGAGAAATTAAAAGGCAATTTGCCTTTAGACATGAGACAGTTTCAGAAAAACGCTGATATCAAAAAGAGCTACATGCACTGTGCTGCGTATGTTTTTGATATGAAAGACAATGATTTCAGGAAAGAGTTCTCTGAAATGCCTTCTGCTATTACCATTCGCTTCAATACTATTGCGGTAGACCCTAATGATCCAGATAATATTTACCTCAACAATGAATACTCTAACGCGTCGCGGAACAATTTTAAACCCGGTCAAATATGGCGTAGTAAAGACGGTGGCAAAAATTGGCATATCGCCTTGCGAAATGGAAAAGCATGGAAAACGGGTTCCAAAGATTATAAGTATTGGGAAGAAAGGGGCAATCCTATGGAAACCAACATATCACTTCGCTATTTAAAAGATTGGGTAGATAGGGATTTCTACGAACGAAAAGGCTCCAATTTTGTAAGATGGAATGCAGATGGTAGTGCACTTCATACCCAAATGGCGAAAATATCCCTTATGAGCTACGACAAAGGCGAAACTTGGGTAGATATTGATGATGAGTACACCACTCCCGGTACGGAAAGTTATGTAGGTGCCGGAAATAGCAATCTACCGGGTCATGGTTTTTACCAACACCCTAACATAAAGAACAAGGTATTCTGTATGGCCGGAGAAAACAGTTTGTGGATAACTAACGAAGAAGGGTCTCAGGTTCGTTTCGGAGCTCAAGGTGCAGAATCCCATAATTTTCTGGACCATGAAACATCACTCAGTTGGTATGCCATACATCCAAAAGATACCTTGGTTCATTATGCTCTGTTCTTTAGACAGGCTGCAAAAGGTAAATTGTTAAAATCCGTTGATAATGGAAAAACATGGAAAGAACACGGTATTGCCATTCCTAAATGGGAGATAAAGGCGCATAGTGGAGACCAAAGCGTACATCAAAATCACCTTATAATAGACCCTAAAAATCCGGATAATATGTATTTTGTGGTTCCTAAAAATTCTATTGATATGGAATGGGTGGGCAATTCCGTAACCGGATTTGGGGTTCATAAAAGCCATGATGGCGGCAAAACCTGGCAAGAAGCCAATACAGGTCTGCCCGATTCACGAGATGCCACCAAAATAGCTTTCGACCCTCAAGACCCCAACATCCTTTACGCCACCATACAGAATAAAAACGGAGGTCTTTTTAAATCCTTTAATAATGGTACTTCCTGGGTAAAGGTTACATCTTCCGAGAACATATCGGGCAATCAAGGTATAAATGACATTCATTTTTCCAGAGACGGAAAAGCCTATATTACCGCCGGAACCAAAAGAGGAAAAACAAATGACGGAGGGGTTTGGGTGAGCGATGATAACCTACGTACCTGGAAACGTATTTTTGATTACCCTTGGACCAACCGTATTGAAACGGCGTATTACAACCCCAACACAATTCTTGTATCCACTTTGAGTAACGTCTCCATAGACTCAAAAAATGCCGGCACTTATCTTTCACAAGACGGTGGCACAACTTGGACTAAAATCAACAAAGGAAACGGGCAGAGTGACCGTATTAATGATATTGCCATAGACAACTATAATCCCGGTAAATTTTATACCTCTACCCGAGGAAGCGGATGGTATGTTACACAACACCCAAAACCCAACAAACCCATTAAACTATAAATACGGAGTAACAACCAGCACAATATTACAGGGGCATATTGAACACCCCTTTGAACGAAAGAACAACCTTATGAAACGAATTATTTTTACACTATTGACCCTGAGCGGCTTTTTTACTTCCTACAGTCAGGAGAAAGCATTCCCTTTTGAACTCCCTGAAGAAAAACCGGATAGACCCTTAAGTGCCGCATTAAACCGTAATTATGATAACTATTTAGGCCCTCGTCAGGAAAGCAATGAGTTGTACACCCAGTTTAAATATACAGAGCTTAAAGGCTTTGATTATAATGGGAACGATGGTACTATAACCCGGCGTGACCCTTCCAAAGTAATTTTTGAAAATGGCCAATATTATATATGGTACACTCACCGTGAAACCCCTGTAGCTCCAGTAGGCATTCCAAGGGTTGAAGAATCTAATGATACTATTCCCTCTGCAGATTGGGATTTAGCCGATATTTTCTACGCAACATCAAAAGACGGATTTACTTGGGAAGAGCAAGGTGTTGCGGTTCCTAGGCCTCCAAAACCACAAGTAGGTTGGCGTTCGGTTACCACGACCGATATTTTAAAGTGGAAAGGGAAATACTATTTGTACTACCAAGCTTTTTCCGAAGCACCCGGAAAAAGTGGCGGAGACAATTGTCCCGTTGCCGTTTCTTATGCCGATTCTCCAAACGGTCCCTGGACACCTTTTAAGAAAGAAGTAATACCTAACGGCGCACCTGGTTCTTGGGACCAGTTTTCAATTCATGACCCCTACCCTATAGTGCACAACGGTAAGATATACCTATACTACAAATCAGATTTTGGTAAAGTTAACGGTAAGAACAATGTACGTATGCACGGTCTTGCCATTGCAGATGATCCGTTAGGTCCGTTTACAAAACATCCTTTGAACCCTATAATGAATTCAGGTCATGAGACTACTTTATTTCCTTTCAAAAAAGGGGTTGCTGCTTTTGCCATTAGAGATGGTAATGAGGCCAATACCATACAATATGCCGAAGATTGGGTGAATTTTGAAATCGCTTCTATGGTAGAAATGATGCCAGATGCCGGAGGACCTTTCGTTGCCGATGCTTTTACAGATACCAAAGACGGCCGTGGTATTACTTGGGGAATTTCACATTTTGCCAACCCTACGCGCGACTGGAAAAAAAACCATGTGGTATTAGTCCGTTTTGATTGTGACCTGAGCTTAGATGTTGATGATCAACAAATGAAACGCCACCATAACACTCCTAAGTTCGAGTATTTGTTAGAGCATGGTCTGAATGCTAAACAACGAGAACGTGTAAATAATGAAACAAAACAATTAAATGAAAACTAGCATATCTATATTCCTTTCAATTTTTCTTTCTTATATGGGAACCTATGCTCAAGAAAAGCCATTAATTCCACAACAAGCCAATGAATATGTACGAATCTACAAGCCTGATGGCGATTATTTTTTCGCCCCTGACACGCCTAACCTAAAAGAAGGCAAATGGTATGATGAATGGGTACCGAACGACCATACTTTTGTAAAGGGCGATGATGGCAAGTGGCATATCTTTGGAATAACCCACCCATTGGTAGAAACAAAACCGCTCAATAAAGGCATACACGAGGGCGAGCATGGTTCTTTTCATGCCGTATCAGAAGCAACGGATTTTAAAGAAACAGTAAAGGAGCATCACTATAATGATCTCCCAAAAATATTAACTCCAAAAGACCGGCCGGGAGAAATAGCTGCGAACCACGCACCTTATATTGTTAGAAAAGACGGACTCTTTCAGATGGTTTACGGCCATAGCCCAATGCGCTTGGCTGTTTCCGATAATCTATATGATTGGGAACCAAAAGGAGAACTCTTCTCTGACCCAGATGGTGCCCGTGACCCTAATTTACTACTATACAAAGGCACATATTATCTGACGTATTGTTCTATAAAAAGTGTTCGGATGGTAACCTCTAAAGATTTGGTTAACTGGAGCGAACCTAAAATCATTCTTAAGACGAACAAATTTGATCCTGAATCGCCCACCCTACTATTCCACAACAATACCTTTTACCTCTTTGTTTGCGCATGGAAAGGTGGCTGGGATGGCAAAGATATAAAAGGTGCTTATACCCATAAAGCCCATGTCTACAACTCCAATGACCTAAATGATTTTGGCGCGGACCAAGAAAAAGAAGTTGCGGTTTTAAATGCTCATGCCCCAGAGATTTTTCAAGGCGAAGATGGACAATGGTATATCTCTAGTGTAGAGTGGCCGTACCGAGGGGTTAGTATAGATAAATTGAAGTGGATGGAAGCAAAGTAATCTATCGATTTAATTGAAGATAAAATGAAAAAATATCTGAGAACTTTTTATATTTTTTGCTGTGTACTTTTGGTTCCAACCATAGCTATCTCACAGTCCAAAACTTTTAAAAATCCAAAGGCTAATACTAAAATTATAGGTCAGCAATGGGAGGTCATAGATTTAGTTTTTTCCGCAAAAACCAAATCTAAATCACCTTTTGACATCAAAGCCACCGCACACGTTACGGGTAAAAAAGAATCACAACAAATACCACTGTTCTATAATGGAAATGATACTTGGGTCTTACGCTATTCTAGCGCTAATACGGAAGAACAATCGTTTGTTATCTCATCAGAGTTAAAAGCTCTGGATGGAAAAAGGGGAAAGATTACGATCACTAAAAATCAAAAAACAGACCGTCACGGGGGAATTGTTCTCAATGAAAACAATCCACAGCATCTATTTTATGAAGATGGTTCGCACTATTTCAATTTAGCTTTTGAATGCGATTGGTTGTTTGCTTTAGATTATGGACAGGATGATATCAACAAGACAAAACATCTGTTATCGCTCTTAAACGAGTATCGCTTCAATCAAGTAGTAATGAATGTGTATTCTTATGACGTTTCTTGGCCAAAAGACAAACGCCTTGCCGAACATCCTGAACATGAATATGGCGGTCGTGAAGATATTTTCCCTTTTCTAGGTTCGAATTCTAATCCAGATTTTAGTTCTTTAAACATTAACTTTTTTAAACATTTTGACAAGGTTATTTCTGAAATGCATAATCAGGAAATCGTTAGTCACCTTATGATTTATGTTTGGAACAAACTCGTTTCATGGCCAGAAATGGAATCTGAAGCGGACAACAGATATTACAATTATGTCATTAAGCGATACCAGGCATTCCCGAATATAATTTGGGATGTTTCAAAAGAAGCGCTTCACAAAACTAGGGCGACTGCCGGCTATATTTCGGAACGTATTGAACGAACTAGAAAGTTAGATTCTTATGGTAGATTGGTCTCCGTTCACGATTATGGATTCTGTAGAAACCATGCGGATGAAGTAGATTTTATTTCGATGCAAAACTGGCAGCATACCCTATACCAAAATATGCTAAATGCTAGAAACGACTTCCCCAACAAACCTATTTTTAATATTGAACACGGGGGTTACGAAGCTTCTCCTTATGTAGTTTTCCCTGGAGCATATACGGATGCGGAAGTTTGTTTACGAAGAAATTATATGTGTCTTTTTGCCGGTGGGTATACTACCTATTATTGGCAAGGTGCTTCATGGAATGCACTTATCCATAATCCATTTGAACAACCCAAAGATTTCCAAAAACCTCACTTTGAGTATTTCACCCATATGCGTAAACTTTTTGACAGTGCTCCGTTTGAGAACTTTGAAGCCAATTCTCGTTACAATGGTAGCGGTTATAATTTGACCAACAAAAAAGACGGTATTATACTGCTATACACGCCAAAAGAAAATCATTATACCTCGGCCAAAGTCCAGGTTTCAAGAGAATTTAACTTTGAAAATGCCACTCAACAGTGGTTCAACACACTTACAGGAGAGTTCACTCTCGAAGAAAAATACGAAATGAAAGAGCTTGGTTTTTGGGATTATCGGCCATGGCGTTATGAAGCGGATGCCGTTCTTATCATTCGGAATTTAAAACCAAAAAACAAATGAAAAACCTAACTAAGATCAACCGGCTTAAACTACCAATATTCCTGATTTTCTTTGTGATGACCACAATAAATTATGCTCAAAATTCGAGCCATAAAAATGAAATACCGGCTGTGCCGTATGCAGCAGATTGGTCGTCTTTACAAAAACACAATACGCCAGATTGGCTTTATGGATTGAAATTAGGGATTTACTGTCATTGGGGGCCGCAAACTGTACAAGTAGCTTCCAAAAACACCCAAATGACCATCCTTGAAGCAATTGATAAATGGAAAGGAGAAAAATTCGATGCCAAAAAATGGGTCGATTTGATGCAAGATGCAGGCGCCCAGTTCGGCGGGCCCGTAGCATGGCACGGTAGCGGGGTCGTAAATTGGGATAGTAATATAACAGATTGGAATTCAGCAAAAAAAGGACCAAAAGTAGATATATACGGAAGCTTGGCAAAAGAACTACGTAAACGAAATATGCCCTTGATATCCTCTTTCCACACGGGTGATTTTTGGAGCCGTATGTGGGGTCAACTATCCAAAGAAGACTCAACTTACCTCAACCCCTATGAAGACAATTCAAAGTACGCTAGTGCCAATGAAGGCCGATTGGCGGAGGTTATTTTCAAAGCTTGGTTTGACCGCATTTCTGAAGCTATAGATACGTACGAACCAGATATGATCTGGTTCGATACCGGCTTTGGGGGAACCGTAAAAGGCGAATTAAAAAAGTACACAGATCGAGGCCGACTTTTACCGGCCGGGGATAACGAATTGATCAGTGTACCGGAAAGCTATCAACAAAAATTAATCAGTGATTATTTCAACAAGGGACTTGAATTAGGCAAAGAAGTAGAAGTCTTTTATAAAACCCATGATATTCCACCAGGAATAGGAATTCGCGATATAGAAGATGGGAACCTGCAGGGGATGCAATATGACCCATGGATGGCAGATATCAATATGCAACGCCACTTTGAGTGGCCCAGTCCTTGGTTCTATAATCCTGCAAACAAGGTAAAAGAGGCCGGCACATTGATTGATATGCTCATTGACATGACCAGCAAAAATGGTAGAATGCTTTTAAATGTGCCTCCCAAGGCCGATGGTAGCTTTGCCGATGAAACTAAAAAGGAACTTTATGCCATGGGGCAATGGCTAAAAATTAATGGAGAAGCCATTTATAACACCATGCCATGGATATTTTACGGAGAAGGCCCCACGGAAGTAACCAATCCCGGCCATCACGGACAAGGTAAAAACCATGGGGAATTGATACCAAAATACACTTCGGAAGATATTCGGTTTACCCAAAACGGAAAAAACTTGTACGCCATATGTATGGAATGGCCAGGGGAACAAATTACCATTAGAACATTAGGCAGTAAGGGAAAGCTCTATCCTGGAGACATTCAAAGTATTTCAATGTTGGGAAGTAAAGACCGTGTCAGATGGGAACAAAAACCCGAAGGTCTCGTTGTTCAATTTCCAAAAGAAAAACCGTGCGATTTCGCTTATGTTTTAAAAATCGAGCGCCGTTAAAATTTCTCTATTAAGTCATATAACAATACTGTAGTTACTCAGAAAATGATACATCTAAATTACCATCTAAAAAAAGAAAAACTAGCAATTACATTTAAGTTATATTCTATTATTTTCTTTATTTTTTGGAATCTGGGTGTGTCGGCCCAAACCGTTCTTCTTGGGGATAACGCCCCCTACCCTAATGTAAACGACGGTAACTTTAATTTGACAAATGCCGGTTCTTGGCGTCTTGGGTTTCAGTCTCCTTTCTGGACGCCCTCTAACCAACCTCAAAAAGAAGGACATTCCATGGGCTTGGTACAAGGAAAGTATTTTAGTTCTTTCGACTATGCTTATATCGATTCAAAACCATTAAACACCAGCTCGAATTACCGAAACTTAAAGGAAGGTGATGTATTGAATTGGAGTATGGGTGCCGATCTAGAATATATCAGCAACGGTACGGTTTCATTGCATCTCTTCTTTGGTGAACAAGAGCGACTTTTAGTCGAAAAAGTAAAGCTCATTGGTTCAGACAAAACGGTTGAACACTTCTCAGGAAATTATACCATAACAAAAGAAGATGCCCTAGCGGGCGCCCCAAGTGTACGAGTTTCATTTTACTCAAGTGAAGACGTTAAGGTTTATCTGGATTATGTAAACCTGAGCCTGCAAACTCCCGAGAAAAGAGGTCCTACGCTGTCAGGAAAAACCGTTGAAAAAGGTATTCAATTGGATTGGAAAGATGATAAAGCGAATTCAGACACTCAATTTTCAATCTACCGAAGT
Source organism: Zobellia roscoffensis (assembly GCF_015330165.1). Lineage (NCBI taxonomy): Bacteria > Pseudomonadati > Bacteroidota > Flavobacteriia > Flavobacteriales > Flavobacteriaceae > Zobellia > Zobellia roscoffensis. The sequence continues at coordinate 3,361,076 of NZ_JADDXT010000002.1, read as the reverse complement.
AAGGGAGAAAATGGAGCGTATCAAAAACTCACGACTACCCAAAATTTTAGTTTTACCGACACTAACCTCATCAACGGTATTGCTTATAATTACGTAGTTACTCGCCTTGATACTTCTGAGTCTACAGGCTCTAACAAAGTATATCTCAAGAAAATTGATAATGCATCACCTGCTCCTCCAACCGCCCTAAAAATTGAAGCCCTTAATACTGAAATTAAGTTGGAGTGGAACAAAAGTGTTGATATTGACGTGGCCAACTATTCAATCTATAGAAGTGATGCAGAAGGCAAGAATCTAAGACAAATAGCACATGACATAAATGACACTGAATATATAGACTTTACACCAAAAAAGGACGTAACTAATTCATATATAGTTTTCGCTCACGATTATTCCGGCAATAAGAGTAGGGCCTCAAAAATGATAAAAGCCAAGGTAAGAACCGTTTTGGGAACTTCTTTTAGCGACCTAATTCTTCCGATGCCCATTCATAATAAACTTAGGTCAGACCTATGGGGTACGGATGCTGTTTTACCGCGTGATGCAGATAACGGAATTGAAGACCCAGAATGGAGCTATTGGGGAGGAAGACCCGTTAAAGGCATGGACAACAAATACCATATGTTGGTAACTAGGTGGCCAGCAAACGCAACCAAAGGTCATTGGGAGTGGCCCAATTCAACAGTAGCGCATGTGGTCTCTGAAGCTCCAACGGGACCCTATAAAGTGAAAGAAGAAACAGCATATGACTTTCACAATGGGCTGGGCCATAATCCCGATATAATTTTATTGAACGACGGTACATATATGCTCTACTCCCTCGTGGACTGGGAAGCTACCTTGTTCACCTCTAAAACCATGAACGGCCCATGGAAGCGTCTAGGGATTATGACGGTAGATTGGAAAAGCACCAATGAAGATGAAAAACTATCATATCGGTATTATCGTAACCTATCAGGAGTTCAGTTAGAAGATGGTCGATTTCTATTTGTGACAAAGGCCGGAGAGATGATGCGCAGTGAAACAGCCGATCCTCTGGGGCCGTATACCGTTCTAACCGATCAGATTAGATACAACCAAATTATTCCAGAAAAATATAGAAACTCCAATTACGAAGACCCGGTTCTTTGGAAGGATGAAGTACAGTATCATATGATGATTAACGCATTCTGGGACTATCGTGCAATTTACCTACGTTCACCTGATGGCATCCATTGGAAATTCAACCCCGGTACGGCTTACACACCAGACAATACTTCCTATGAAGATGGTTCTAGAACCCATTGGTACAAATTAGAGCGGCCCCATGTATTACAGGACCAGTATGGAAGAGCTACACATCTTTCATTGGCTGTTATAGATGTACCAAAAGCAGACGATTTAGCGCGAGATAAGCACAGCTCAAAAAACATCATTGTTCCCCTTACCGTACACAAGCGCATTCAGCTCTTGAACAAACAGAAGATAGGCCCATCAACAAAGAAGATAAGGGTCTTGATACATTCAGAAGCGGATTTTGACGCCCAAAACGATATCGACCTTGCCTCTTTACGATTCGGCGCTTCAGAGGAAGTCGATTTTGGAAGAGGATCAAAAGTAACCAAGACCAAGAAAAAAGGTAAAGACCTGATTATTGAATTTAACGGCAGGGGAAACGGATTGACCGAAAACAATTTTGCAGGAAAACTACTTGGAAAAACAAAGGAAGGTAAGCTGATTATAGCCTTTTCGAAACTTTCATCAAACAACGATTAAGTTTTATAAACTTTTAAAAAAAATGCACTCATTTGGTTTGTATGAATGATACCCACTGGAAAGGAAAAGCACTGAAGAGTCTAAGTAAGTTGATATGAAATAATCAAAGATTAATGTAAAAAAATAAATTCATGAGATTAAATAAAATGATTTTTTGCTTTGCTATAGTGCTTACTTTTTGCCAATGCCAACAGCTAAAAAACCAAAAAACGGATAAGGAAAATTGGCAAGTTCTTTTCAATGGAGAAAATTTGGACGGATGGGTCGTTAAGTTTAACCATCATGAATTAGGAGATAATTACGCAAATACTTTTAGAGTGGTTGACAGTGTAATCCAAGTAAATTATGATGGCTATACTGAATTTGGGGAACGCTTTGGACATTTGTTTTATCATAAACCATTTTCAGCTTATCATCTTAAATTTGAATATCGTTTTACAGAACAGTGGATGGACGAGGCTCCTATACATGCCTACCGTAACAGTGGTATTATGTTTCATTCACAAGACCCAAAAATCATTTTAAAAGATCAGAAATGGCCGGTAGCTGTAGAGTTTCAATTTTTAGCTGAAGAAACAGAGGGCGAACCAAGGTCTACTGGAAATTCATGCAGCCCGGGAACACACATTCATAAAGATGGTGAATTACTTAAGCAGCATGTTGTAGAATCCAGCTCCAAAACTTACAAATGGAATCAATGGGTGAAGGGTGAGTTAATTGTAGATAAGCAATCTAATATAACGCATATCGTGGAAGGAGATACTGTTTTGCAATACTCAAACCCTATCATTGGAGGTCGTGCTATAGTAGGCTCCAATCCAGATATGCTAGTAGATGGCACAGCAATATCAAGCGGCTTTATTGGTCTACAGGCCGAAGGCCAAGGAGTAGAATTTAAGTCCATTAAGATTAAGACATTGGATTAAAAATCATAAGAAAAGGAAATTAATTACACCATAAATAGAGAAAAAAAAGCATGATGACTTTTTTTAATAAACAGACAACATTAGTAATTCTTCTACTATTGATAAGTGGATGCTTTGCAAAAGCAGCTGCCCAGCAAAAACCGAACATCCTTTTTTGTATTGCTGATGATCAATCTTTTGCACATACTTCCACTCAAGGTGCGGCAGAGTTAAACACACCTAATTTTGACCGTGTTGCCAAGAGTGGGGTTATATTCAATAATGCCTATACAAACGTATCTTCTTGCGCTCCATCAAGAGCTTCCATTTTAACCGGGCGTAATATTTGGGACCTTGAAGAAGGCGGACTATTGTTTGGAGGATTGCCTAAAAAGTATACCACTTTTTCAACACTATTATCCCAAAATGGATATACCACAGGGTATTCTGGTAAAGGGTATATGCCGGCCAATCAAAAAGACCCCTACCAGACACGACCATTAGCTCCAGAGTTCAACGATATTAAAATGGATGCCCCAAAAAAGATGTCCAATAAAGATTATGCAGAAAACTTCAATACCTTTCTTTCTAGTAAAAAAGAGGACAAACCTTTCTTTTTTTGGTTCGGGTCACATGAAGCCCACCGAGGATACGATGCTGGAAGCGGCGCCAGGGCTGGCAAAGATATTTCAAAAATAGAAGTACCCGGTTTTTTACCCGATAATGAATTAATACGCAATGACATTGCCGATTATTACAGTGAAATAGAGTGGTTCGATTCACACTTAGGGCGGATGATCAACGCCTTGGAAGATGCCGGAGAGTTAGAGAACACTATCATAATTGTAACGGCAGATAATGGAATGCCTTTTCCCCGTGCAAAAGGCACATGCTATGATTATGGCACGCATATGCCTTTAGCTATATGTTGGGGCAATAAAATTAAAGGGGGCAACCGCGTAGATGATTTTATAAGCTTCACTGATTTTGTTCCCACTTTACTAGAAGCCGTTGATATTGCTACTCCCGAAGATGTTACGGGAAATAGTTTTTTAGACGTTTTGCTGTCCAATAAAAGTGGACAAATAGACCCTAAAAGAGATCGGGTATTTACGGCTTTGGAACGCCACACCTATTGCCGTCCCGGTGGAGCTCCCTATCCCATAAGAACCATTCGCAAAGGCGATTGGTTGTATATGATAAACTTTGAATCTGACAGATGGCCTTCCGGTAATCCTGATTTTGCCTCTCCGCACCAAGGTTTTTACGGAGATATAGATGCCGGGCCTTCCCGTGAATATTTAATTAAAAATAAAGATCAAGACTCTGTGAAATTTTATGCAGACCTATCACTTAAAAAACGTCCTGAAGTAGAGCTGTACAATGTAAAGGAAGACCCTTATCAACTACATAACCTCGCTTATGACGATACTTATGCAAGCCTGTGCGTCGAATTAAAAACAGACTTATTTGCCTATTTAAAAAGGACAAACGACCCAAGAATGCAAGGAAAATCGCCTTGGGATAATTATCCCTATTTCTTTGAAGGTTTTGAAAAGGAACATTTGAAACCTGTTGAGCAAAGACAATAAACAACTTTTAAAGAAAAATTTATGTTAGACCAATTTGACTTAAAAAATGAGAGGCAACTTTTGGCCGTTGTACAAATAGCAACGTTTCCAAATAGCAAGTGCATCATCACTTGGGGGATTGTTTTTCTACAATTAATTGCCATTTCTCAAACCATTTATGCTCAGGTCCAACCAACTCAATCATCTCAAAATTGGCATATGCCGGATTTATCCAACGTGCCACTCAAAAGCGATTCTCAAAGTGATTACACAGAGATTAAGGATAGTATTCCTATCAGAGGAACAGAATACCTAATACGTGTTCCTAATAACTGGAACGGAACACTTCTTAACGATTTGGATTATAGAAAGTCCGCAGATTCATCTAGAAACTTGTTATTACTTAAACAAGGGTATGCCTTGTCCGGAACTGCCCGTAGGCCAGAAAGACTTGACAATTACGACCCTGCCCATGAGATTCATGATCTTATATCGGTTTTGGATATTTTTGAATCCATCTTTGGAAAACCCAAGCAGGTCATACAATTAGGGTGTTCCGGTGGGGGTACTGTTACATTGGCTATGGCGGAAATACATCCAGACCGGATAGATGGCGCTATTGCCGGATGTGCCTCTACCAGTCCGTGGATGGCCAATACACATTTGGATGGATTGTTTGTTTTAAAAGCACTTATTGCCCCGGACCTTCCCATCGTAAACCTTCCACTTACTGAACCTGAAATATCTATTATTGGCACTAAGTGGCAAAAGGCTATAAAAAATGCCCAAAAGACACCTGAAGGCCGTGCCCGTATTGCGCTTGCAATAACTATTGGGCAGTGGCCCGCTTGGGGTGGTCCGGGAAAAGCACCGATTCCAGAACCAGATGCCAACAATGCAAATGACTTGCAAGAAAGTATGTATCAAAGTCTCTTGAAACTACTTCCTTCAAAACAAACTTTTGGCACCAGTATGCTAGAGCAATCTGCTCCCGGTCAACTACGATGGAATACCGGAGTAGATTATCAAGTTTCATTCTCAAATGGCGACACATTGTATAAAGCAGCTGTTCAAAAATTATATAAAGAAGCGAAAATTGACCTTAAAAAGGAATTAAAAAAAATCAATTCGTTTGAGCGTGTTAAGGCCAACCCTAAAGCCGTAAAATGGTGGAGTGCTCCTGGTCGTACTCATTTAGGAAAACCTAAAGTTCCCCTTTTGAGAATAAATACTAGCGGAGATGCCTTGGTGTACCCAACTATGGGCCAAGGTTATAAGGAATTAGTAAAGGAAAACGGCTACTCGGACTTTTTCCGCATGGCATATGTCAACAGATGGGGACATTGCAGTTTTAGTTTATCTGAATGGCTATCCGCTATTGAAATTATGGTACAACGGATAGAAAATGGTGTATGGCCTAAAACCGATTCGGATACTCTGAACAAATTGGCCAATTCCCTATACTCTAATAGTGAGGCACGCTTCTATAACCATAGAGAAGTAAAGGCCTATAACCGTATCTGGACACCCACTGTACAAGATTACTTAGGACAATAAAAATAATAACACAACAACCCCAAAAACTATTAAAAATATAGCACTTATGAATCCATCTACATTGATAAACAAAATATGCTTCCTAATTTTATTTGCAGGACTTGGCAGTTTGCTGAGTGCTCAGGAACAACCAAATGTTGTAATCGTAATGGCCGATGATATCGGTCTTGGCGATATCGGTTTTTATCACAAAGAAAGAACGGGTAAAGCACCCGTGGTTCCCACACCTAATATAGATGAACTCATAGCAAATGGTATGCGATTTTCCGATGCCCACTCCCCTGCTTCTTTATGTGCTCCTACCCGATATTCAATGATGACCGGTAATTATCCGTATAGAAATACTAATAGCCCTTGGGGTGTTTGGTCTCCGTTAACCAATGACGGTATTGATGATGACTCCACTACCCTATCCCGGATTGCAAAAAAGGCAGGATATAACACGTCATTTTTTGGCAAATGGGGATTGGGCGGTGTTTGGAACGGTGCTCCAGAAGATTATTCAAAAACAGAGGGAGGTGCTCAAAAATTCGACTTTGATTACTCTATAGAACTACCTCAAGGCATTCAAAACAAACCTTATGTCTATTATGAAAATGGCACGTGGATGAAACTCAAAACTGATTCGGAATTAGTTCATATTCCTTTTGAACAAACCGAATATGACGAAGGAAACAGAAATCGCGGAAGAGATGGTATAGGCGATTCTAATTGGAACCCTTCCTTAGCTGGGCCAATTTTAGCAAACAAAGCTGTAAACTATATTGAACAGCAAGGCAAAAACAGTGCTAAAAATCCATTTTTTATGTACTACTGCAGCCAGGCTGTTCATGTGCCCCATAGTCCATCAGAAAGTTTAGACGGAAAAAAAATAAAAGGTTCTACTCCTGGAAATCATGGGGATATGATTGCCGAACTAGATGCCCAAGTGGGTATGATGATAAAAGCTCTTAAAAAAACCGGGGCGTATAAAAATACCCTTTTTGTATTTACTTCTGATAATGGAGGCCTTAATCATGACAAAGCGTTAAAAGACGCAGGGCATGATTCCAGTAATGGGCTTTCTGGCAAAAAAGCTTCAATCTATGAAGGTGGGCATCGTGTTCCTTTTATCGCCGTTTGGCCGGAAAAAATTGCTAAAAACTCAGAATCCCATGTTCCTATTGTAGGTCAGGATATGGTTTCCACCTTATCAGCAATTGTAAACGTTCCGATTGATGATAGTAAAGTGTTAGATTCCGCTAATCTTCTTCCCATCTTTCAACAAAAATCCACAGAACCGCTGCACAAATACCTCATGCACAGGTCCCAAGATGTTAAGGGTCCTTTTCATGCCATTCGTGAAGGTAATTTTAAACTGATCATGATAGCGGATAGTAAGAAAAACCTAAAAGGACTAAAAGCAATTGAACTGTATGATTTAAAGGACAATGTACAAGAGAAGAAAAATAAAAATCTAATTAATGAGCCCGGGCAAGCAGAGCGTATACAAAAAATGCAAGAGACCTATCTGGATTTAAACACCAATGGAGGAACTACACTTTTTTAAAAGCTAATTAATGGGCTTTAATCCAGCTTAAAATATTCTTATACGTATCAGAACCACTTACCAAAATAAAACAACGATTATGAAAAAAACAGTCTTCATTTTAATGACCATTTTGTTTTCTCTGCCCTCTTGTTTACAAGCTCAGGAAAAGAATTATGAACCAGCTTGGAACTCCTTAAGAAACCACCACGCCCCAGAATGGCTGGTTGACGCTAAATTTGGAATATACTGCCACTGGGGAATTCAGACTATCAGTTATGAAAAAGGAAAAGAAGATTGGACGGATGAACAATTGCTCAAACAATTTAAAGGCGAAAATTTTAATGCGGATGAATGGGCTAAACTGTTTGAAACCGCTGGTGCCAAATTTGGTGGGGTCATCGGTTGGCATGGTAGTGATTTAAAACACTGGAACAGCGATATCTCAGATTACAACACGGCTAAAGTTGGACCTAAAATAGATATCGTTGGCGAAGTTTTTAAAGCTGTCCGCAAACGAAATATGAAAACCTTGGTTTCCTATCATTCTATTGAAGGTGATGAATGGATTGATTTTGCCAAAGAAGGAGTAGATAAGTATGATCCCGATATTTTTTGGGTGGATGCCAGTTTTGGTGGTACCAAAGGCTCTCACAATAAAAAAGTGACTCGCAAAAGCAAGTTTATTGGTGAAGGAACTTTACCATCTCCCGTATTTGAAGATAAATATCAAAGGGAGTTTATTTCTTACTTTTTCAATAAGTCTTTAAAGCGAAAAAAAGAAGTTGAATTTGTTTATAAATCCAATGACATTCCACCTTCCGTAGGCATGCGAGATTTAGAAAATGGTATTCTTACCGAAACCGCTTATGACGTTTGGATGACCGATATGGATATGACCGTGCCACCAGATTTTCCAACACATGGTTGGTTTTATAGAGAAGGTATTCCTTTACGTTCCACCAATGAATTGGTAGATATGTTAATGGATGTTATTAGTAAAAATGGAATCCTTTTATTAAACATCCCTCCAAAGTCTGATGGTACTTTTCCTGCCGAAGTAGTCAAAAACCTAACACAGATGGGCAAATGGTTAGAAAAGAACGGTGAAGCTGTTTATAACACAGCTCCTTGGTTTATTTATGGTGAAGGCCCTACTGATATTGATGAAGGTAACTATACGTACCATCACAACAATCATTTTGCACAAGTTCAATACACAAAAGAAGACATCCGGTTTACTGTAAACGGAAATAATCTTTATGCCTCTTGCTTGGGTAAACCTGATGGTGACCTTTTGATTAAATCCTTAAATTCAAGTTTTAAACTTCGTGAAAGTGATATTCAAAAAATCGTTCATTTGGGTACGGGTAAACCTGTTCAATTTGACCATAATGAAAACGGACTTCTTTTAAAATTGAATGGCGTTATGCTTGAGGAATCGGCCAACGTTTTTAAAATAACACTTAACTAAAGTTGTTCATGAGAATCATTCGTACCACTTTATTAGCACTGCTCTGTTGTTTGCAAGTCACCGCCCAAACACCTGAAACATCATCAAAACAATATGGCCAACTATTGCAAGATTTTGTTGATATGCGCTTTGGTATGTTCATATGTTACAACATCATGTCTTACGGGGCAAGTTGGGGCGAAGAAAACTATGATATTTCTACTTTCAATCCAAAGAACCTGAATACGGACCAGTGGGCAGATGCTGCCGTTTCAGCGAAAATGAAATTTGGCCTGCTGACGACAAAACACCACGAGGGCTTTTGTTTATGGGATAGTGAGGTTACCGATTATGATGTTGCTTCTACTCCATACAAAAAGGACATCGTAAAGCAATATGTTGAGTCTTTCAGGAAAAAAGGACTGAAAGTAGGCCTCTATTATTCCATTTGGGACAGCACACATAGTATCGATAAAGATAAAATCGGACCTCCGGAAATGGACTTTATAAAAACCCAGATTACCGAACTGCTGACCAACTATGGTAAAATAGATTATTTAGTTATAGATGGCTGGTTTTGGCGGATGGGCCATCATGAAGTACCCTTCACTGAAATTCGTGAATTGATTAGAAAGATACAGCCCGATTGTTTATTGACGGACCATACCCATTTACAGGCCCCTTATCAATTGGATATTCCTTATTTTGAAGGTCCCTTTGGAGCTTTTCCCGATGAGAACAACCAAATGGCTTCGGCATTAGGGCATTGCAACTTTAAAGGAAACGGATGGTTCTGGGGTCCTGAAACCCCAAACGGTATGTTAAAAGAAGAAAGTGCCGAAAAGCTAGTTTCAAAATTGGAAACGCTAGAAAGCAGGTATTGTAATTTTATGCTTAATTGCATGCCCAACAGAGAGGGTCTTTTAGATTCTGCGTTTATCTCGCTTTTAAGCGACATTGGTAAAAAATGGTCTCCCAATGAATCCAGAATAGACCTCCCATCAAAAAAACATCTCATTTTCTCGGCGCCTATTGTAACGGCCACTGCATCCAGTGGCAAGGCTTCCCATTTAATAGATGCTACCCAATACAAAACCGATTTTAAACACTGGGTTTCCGATGCTTCTTCAATTCAGACCCTAACTTTTGATTTGGGCCGTCCCAAAAATATAAACATCATCACCTTAGTGCCCAACCACAAGAGCAAACCAGCTCCGGAAACGGCCCTTTCGGAAGGAAATATTTTAGAATGCAAGACCTACATCAGCAATGATAATAAAGAATTCCTGCTGGTATCTACGGATTCATGGCCAACGAATTCAAAATATAGAAGCATTGATTTTAAGGCCTCCAAAGCCCGATATATCAAAATTGAAATTTTAAAATGGAACGGTATAAATGCCATTATTGCCGAAGTAGAAATCGGAAATTCCACTCATCAAATGAATTAAAAATCATCAAAAAGCACATATGATATAGGCATATGATCATTTGTAACAATTTCAATAAGGTGCTATGATTATTTTTACGAAAAATCACTCTTACAAAATAACACTACAGTTTAACCAAAAACGAACAACAAACAAACGCCAAAAAACCGAATATGAACCAATTATTTTACCAGTTAACAAATCGTTCTACAATACAAAAAAGTCTCTTCTTTACTTCTGCCCTTGTACTATTCACTCTTGGCAGTTGTAAAAAAGAAAAACCGGTTTACGCAGATGTTATTTACTCTAAACCTACACTAGTAAAAGACCCGCCGGTCACTTTTATGTCGCCCGAGGAAAGTATGAAAACTATGCACCTGCCTGAAGGCTATAGAATGGAGCTGGTTGCCAGTGAACCCATGATCAATGAACCCGTAACTATTGCATGGGCTCCCGATGGCAAACTGTATGTTGCCGAAATGCTGACCTATATGCAAGATATAGATGGTACGGACGAAAATGAACCGTGGAGCCGAGTTTCTGTGCTTGAGGATTTGGACGGAGACGGCAAAATGGATAAGAGTACTGTTTTTGTTGATAGTTTGATTCTGCCGAGAATTCTACTTCCGTTAGACGACAGGGTGATCATTGGCGAGACATACAACCGCAGCCTTTACACGTACAGGGATACGGACGGCGACAATGTTGCCGATGAAAAGAAGCTCATCCTAGAAAATAATAAACGTGATAATGCAAACCTAGAGCACCAATCCGCCACAATGATTTGGGGGCTGGATAATTACCTTTATCAATCCAATGGCTCTTTGCGCTATAGATTTACAAAGGGTGAAATGGAGGTTGATACCTTAATGGACGCACCTTCGGGTCAATGGGGCATGACGCAAGACGAAGTAGGTCAGATTTATTATTCCAGCGCAGGTGGCGAAACCCCTGCATTGGGCTATCAACAACATCCCTATTATGGCAATCTAGAAATGGAAGGCAAATGGGAAGAAGGTTTTGAAAAAGTGTGGCCCATAATTGGAACACCAGATGTGCAGGGCGGTCTCCATAGGCTTCGAGAAGACGGTACACTCAACCATTTTACGGCAAGTTGTGGGCAGTCGGTATTTTTAGGCGATAAATTGCCCATGTATGGCGACCTTTTCATTCCCGAACCAGTTGGGCGCTTGATTCGTAGAGCGAAAGTGAACCTAGTGAACGGAAAAAAAGTACTTTCCAATCCGTATGGTGAAACAGAGTTTCTGGCATCCACAGATACCAACTTTAGACCAGTTGACACTCAAACCGGCCCTGACGGTTGTTTGTACGTTGTAGACATGTACCGCGGAATTATTCAAGAGGGCAACTGGGTTAGAAAAGGTAGTTTTCTTCGCCCTGTGGTAGAACGAAAAGGATTTGACAAGAATATTGGAAAAGGTAGAATTTACAGAATAGTTCATGAAGAAATTGCACCTGCCAAACAGGAAAACCTCTTGAACAAATCAAATGCCCAATTATTGGATTATCTGCATCACCCTAACGGTTGGTACCGTCTTACCGCTCAAAAACTTTTGGTACTCAAGGAAGACAAATCCATAGTCCCGGATTTAAAAGATATTGTAACTGGCGGTGACCCTTTTATGGGTTCAATGCTAGGTGATACGGATTATGCATTGGGTAGACTACATGCTATCTGGGCTTTAGATGGTCTTGATGCCATTGACAAATCTCTTATTCTATCAGCTCTGCAAGATGATGATGCCCGGGTACGTATGGCAGCGCTTCGGGTAGCCGAACCTTTGCTAAAATCCGGTAATCAAGAAGTTATTGAAGCGGTCCAGACGTTAAAAAATGATACAAACCCAGAAGTTTTGCAACAACTGTTGCTTTCTCTACGGTCTGCAAAAGACAAAGCAGGAAACGAAACCATTGCCCAGGTCATTTCCTCAAATCCATCAAACGAAGCTATTGCGGTCATTGGGGAAGAGAGTCTAAAAGAAGTACCTCTAGAAATAGAGCAAATCAAGAAGAAACACGTGCTTCAGAATACTCATACCCGCAGCAGAATTGTAAAGGGATACACGCATTTTAAAAATTTATGTGCGTCCTGTCATGGTAAAAATGGTAATGGTATTGAAGGCATGGCTCCTTCATTGATCGGTTCTCCCAGGGTGACCGCCAAAAAATGGGATATTCCCGTGAAAATTCTTCTAAATGGCCTTACGGGACCTGTTGACGGCAAAGAGTACTCTGGTGTTATGGCGGGCATGAAACAACAGGACGATGAATACATTGCTAGCGTCGTCACCTACATAAGAATGCACCTAAACAACGAAAGTGGCGTTCCTGCTTGGAAGGTTGGTAATGTGAGAAGAAGTATAAAAGACCGTGAAGACTATTGGACGATAGAAGAACTGGAAAACGAAAAATAAATTCAATAAAATTATAGTTAATGCGTACTTTACAAGTAGTAAAAACAATGCTTTTTATACTGCTATTTCATCTAGCAGCTCATGCACAACAAAAAACTTTACCAGAAGGCTTTGAAAAAACAGATCGTTCCAAACTAAATATCAACCAAGGATGGAAATTCCATTTGGGTGATCCAGATGCTGATTTTTTTAAATTGGATACGGATGATTCCAAGTGGGAAACAGTTAACGTGCCTCACGGATTGGAACTTACTACTATGGACCTCAACGGGGTTCAAGATGATAAATACCAAGATACTTTTATGCGAAAAGTAGGGTGGTACCGAAAACAAATTGAGGTTTCGGACAACTCCCAAAGCAAAGTGTTTCTTGAATTTGAAGGCGTTCACCAAGTAACGGATGTATGGGTAAATGGCAAACACATAGGTCAGCATGCCGTTGGTGGGTACACCCCTTTCCATTTTGATATTACCGATTTTGTAAATCGAGGTGCAAAAAATTTAGTTACCGTTTTAGCCGATAACCGCAAGCGCGAAGACGTGCCACCGGACCCAGGCCCTATGGACTATATTAAGTTCGCCGGTCTGTATCGTGATGTGTATTTGGTTGAAACCAATCCGTTACATATCACCTTTAATTGGGAAGCTGAAAACGCAGGCCAATACATTACCACCCCCACCGTAGATCCGGTGAATATGAATGCAACGATTAATATTAAAACTACGGTTCGGAACGAAAATAATCAACCTAAAATAACTACGGTTATAAATAGGGTTGTTGATGATAAAGGTTTGGTCGTTTTAAAATTGGAGCAGACAAAAACCATTGCTTCCGGTGCAGATGTTCAATTTAATGTAATAGGAAGTATTGAAGACAACTTGAAGCTTTGGTCTATAGATGAACCTAACCAATACCGTGTAAATACTTTGGTTTTAGAAGCCGATAAAGTAGTAGATCAGATAGAGGTAAAAACCGGATTCCGTAAGATTGAAATGAACAATCATGACGGTATTGTTCTCAACGGAAAACCTCTAAAACTTATTGGAACCAATTTACACCAGCACTATGGTTTTATTGGGGATGCCATGCCCAATTCACTGCATTACAAAGATATTCTTCAATTAAAAAAATTGGGAATGAACGTCATTCGTACGGCACATTATCCGCATGACAATTCGTTGTTGGAAGCCTGTGACGAGTTAGGAATGCTGGTGTATGAAGAAGCCCCTACGTGGATGTCAATAGGTAACGAAGCTTGGTTCGATAATTTTGAAAAGTCCGCCAGAGCAATGGTGCGCAACCACAGAAACCATACGTCCATTTTTATTTGGGGGGCTGGTATAAACCATAGAGGTTATGTTCCAAGGGCTCATAATGTTATCAAACAGGAAGATCCAGTTAGGTATACCGCATCACAAAGTAGTAGATGGACAGGCTGGCAGACTTCCGGCTTGACCGATATTTATGGTCAAATGGTGTACGGCCCTTATTATTGGAGCGGAGATGAGCCTATGGTTGCCATGGAAGGCCGTCGCGGTCCGGAAGCCGTTAATGAATACATGAACGACCCGATGAAACTGGGACTTATTTCGTGGACGGCCCATGCCTACTATACTTTTCACCCTACTAAAACACCTAAAAATAGAAGTAGAGGTGGTTTCATGACGGCTTTTCGCTATCCTAGACCTGAGGAAAACTTGGCTTGGTACCCAGCTGAACTAACGGATTACCCCTACTTACATATTGCGTCCGATTGGAATGAAGACACAAAAGAAGTGGTGATTTTTAGTAATTCGGAAAAAGTACAGCTCAAAGTAAACGGTAAAACAATTGCCGAGGAACATCCTTCGCGAGCGGATAAGTACAAATATTTAAAACACGCACCATTTGTATTTTCCATTTCAAAATATGAAAAAGGAACACTGACCGCCAACGGATTGTTAGATGGTAAAATTGTCGTTTCCAAAACTACAAAAACTCCGGAAGAAGCTTATAGAATCATCCTAGAGCCAGATATGGAAGGACGTAAGTTCGTTGCCGATGGTTCTGATATTCTGGTGGCATATGCCAAAATAGTGGACAAAAATGGCATCTTGCTTGGTGATGCAGATGTAGCTGTAGAATTCTCAGTAAAGGGTGATGCCGAAATAATTGGAGACAAGGAAGGTATTGGCTCCAACCCTATGCAAACGGAATATGGAGTAGCTCCTGTTTTGATTCGTGCAGGAAACTCTCCTGGGCAGATAACCATCACAGCAAAGGCAAAGGGACTTAAATCAGTAACTGAAACAGTTACCACCGAAAAAGCGAATTTTGACATGATTGCTTCTACTGCCGAACCTATTCATGATTTTGAGAGCATTCGGGTAGATTTAGGTGGAGAAGAACAATTGGTGCAGTTTGATTGGATTCCGTGGAATGGAAAAGATAATGCTGCCTCTACCAAACAATTTGAAGAACTTGGTGGTTTTTCCGCTACTGTTCAAAGTAATGGCGATGCCAGCTCTACACGCTGGTTGGGCGAAATCAACGTCATAGGTAAATATGGCTTTGCCCATGGCGAAGGGGTTTTAGGGGTTTCAAAAGAGGGGCTGACCTTAAGATTTTCTGGTTTGAAAAAAGGAAAATATAAATTGAATACGGTTCATCATGCACCAAGAACCAATACAGATAGTATGGACCCCAATCAAGAAAAAATGGCTACTTATAGAATTTACAAAATTCCGTATACCAAAGAGCTAGATGTGACTATTTCAGATGCCAATGGAACCTCTACCCTATCGAACGTTACCGTTACCGAGGGCGAGACCATGCAAACTTCGCCGTTTCAACCCACCGAGATATATTTTGAATCCGATGGAAAAAATAACATTCAATTCATTTTTAAAGGAACAGACCAAAAAGCAGTTTGGCTTAACAGTTTTGTGCTAAGTGAGTGGCATTAGATAATCTAATTTCATCCATTAAGAAATCCTCGGAGCATGACTTCGGGGATTTTTTTATATCTATTTATTTGTGCTTTACTATATAAATTGAAAATCTCCATTATATCAAATCTTCATATTTACCCTACAAATAATATTAACATCACTTATTTCACGCTAGATTATTAGATTAAAAATAATTTTATATATTTACCAAAACCATACTAGACCATACTAGTTTTATTTTCACTATTTCTATTCCATGCCACTTATGAAAAAGTTACTGATTGTTACCCTACTCCTCTTTAGTTCAATTTCTTTGTTCGCTCAAGACGTACTCGTTGAAGCCGAAAGCTTTGATAATCCGGGTGGTTGGCTTGTAGACCCACAATTCGTTGAGCAAATGGGTTCTCCTTATCTGAATGCACATGGTATGGGAAAACCGGTAAAAAATGCTTCTACAAAAGTTAATTTCAATAAATCCGGTTCGTACCATATTTGGGTGCGCACTATGAACTGGGTTCCAGGTGAATGGGAAGCTCCTGGAAAATTTCAGTTAAAAGTGAACGAGGCCGTATTAGATACGGTATTGGGTACACGTTCCGGTTGGGGCTGGCAATATGCAGGCGAAACAAAAATCAATAAGAAAAACGAAACACATATAGAGTTAGTTGACCTTACAGGTTTTAACGGCCGCTGTGATGCCGTTTATTTTTCTACCAACAAAACAACACCTCCATCATCTCCAAAAAAGTTAGCGGCTTGGCGTCAAGAACTAGCTGCGGAACCAAATGCACCAGAGGAATTAAAAACCTATGATTTAGTGGTTGTAGGCGGAGGATTGGCAGGCTGCGCTGCAGCAATAGCCGGTGCAGAACAAGGTTTAAAGGTGGCATTGATTCATGATCGCCCAGTTTTAGGGGGTAACGCCAGTGAAGAGATACGTGTTCATACCGAAGGTATTTATGGCAATTTTGAGCGTATCCTTAAAAAAATAGACACCAAGCACTACCCTAACGGTTCGGCAGAATCTAAACTGGACCAGCAAAAAAGGGACGAAAATGTTAAGAGCTATGATAATATAGATTTATTCCTAAACTGGCGTGCTTATGATGCTATTTCGGAAGAAAACAGTGTAAAATATGTAGATGCCAGACAAACGTTTACAGGGGAAAGAAAACGGTTTACAGCGACCTATTTTGTAGACTCTACAGGTGATGGCTGGATAGGTTTTTGGGCTGGTGCGGAATTCTCATATGGACGTGAAAGCGTAGATACCTACGGAGAATATTGGGAAGAGCACGGTGAATTATGGAGTCCAAAAGAAGCGGATAATGCCGTTATGGGTTCTTCAGTTCTTTGGGGATCTAAAGACACGGATAGTCCGCAGAGTTTTCCAGAGGTACCTTGGGCCATGCCGGTATCAAAGGATTATGCAGAAGTTAATGGCGAATGGCAATGGGAGTTCAGTAGAAACGACCTGAGCCAAATTGACGATGCCGAAGAAATACGCGACCACATGCTACGTGCCATTTATGGTTCATTTTCCAATGCCAAAAAAGACGAGGTAAACAAGAACCGAAAATTGGAGTGGGTTTCGTACTTGGTTGGAAAACGGGAATCGAGAAGATTGGTAGGAGACCATATTTTTACCTTTAACGATGCTAAAGAAGGACGTAAATTTCCCGATGGCGTCGTTATCGAGAAAAGAGCGGTAGACGTTCATTACCAAACGGTATTAGAGGACGAGAAAAATCCAGATTTCATTTCGGAAGCTTTATTTTATAGAGGTCCGCAATATTACATTCCGTACAGAAGCCTGTATTCTAAAAACATTAGCAACCTTTTTATGGCCGGTCGTAATTTCAGCTGCTCCCACGCGGGACTCGGTGGGCCACGTGTTATGCTTACTACCGGGCAAATGGGTGCTGCCGTTGGTTATGCGGCTTCCCTTTGTAAAAAATACGAGGTTATGCCACGTGAAATTTACACAGGTTATTTACAGGAATATCTAGATTTAATAGAAGAACAGAAATACGAAAAGATTCCTACGTCTAAAAAATGAGAAGACTTGCATTAGGCATCCTTTTACTTCTAACCCATCTTTGTGAAGCTCAGTTTGGGTCGGCTGTTGCTTTTCCTAATAGTTCGAAAAAAACAGTTTTAGATAAAAGTCCGGAGTTTTTTGTATTGAATTGGAAACAAGGCACTATTCTAAATAGATCAGAAACCCCAATGGAAATTATTGTGGATTCCGTAGGTGCTCAAAAAGTAAATATTTTCCGAGATAATTCGGATGCACCAGTGCTGTATTCCTCAAATATTATTACGCCAGTTTGTGCCGATGGCGATTGTAGACTGATGCATATTACTTTGTATTGGACGCTTTTGGGCGATTACGCCGGTTTTGACCGATCTAGCGAAGAACCGTTGACCAAACATGACCATGACGAATTTTTGTTCTCGGACTACTGGAAGCTGCATGAACTGCTGAAAGACCACAATTCCATTTTAAAAAGAAGGGCTATAGATGAGCTGGTCACAAAACCGAAGCCTTCAACAATAGAAGGCGTAGATGCTTTGTCCGGTGCCACTATAAAAGAGGTAAAAGAATCTGTTGTTTCCGGTGCCCTTTACTCCTGTTATGTAGCCTGGCACCTGGTGCATGGTGATATTAAAGACCAAATAAAAGCATTTACCGTTGCACAACAGACCGAGCAAATGTGGATTCGTATGTTGAATAGTGAGCATACCAATTATCAAATGTACGCTCTTGAAAATCTGACCAAAAATCAATATGACACCAATTTTTCAAGAATATCAACGCTTTTTAAATCGGGTATTCCACTGGTGCGCTCGTATATCATCAAAAATTTAGCGGACTCCTTTTCCAAAGAACCGAACAAAATGCAACCCTTTTGGGATGCTTTACCCTATATTGATATTAACACTCGAAGCCTGTTATTGCAACATATAGATACTGCATCGGAAGCTACGGTGACCTCCATTTCCGGACAGTTAAGTGTACTCACTAAAAATCAGATACGAGATTTTTTATCACACTTAGAAAATGAAACGAAAATTTCTTCCGAAATTCTCAAGAATCTACGTGCCTTTGCCGACTCTAGCAAAGAGAAGAATTCTTATCTTGTAGTTCAATTTTTAGAGGATAATAGCTAATCTGCCGTTTAAAATCTACTCCTTATGATTTCCTTCATTATTTCTGTTCTTGTACTTATACTGGGTTATTATACCTATGGCAAACTGGTAGAACGTATTTTCGGAATCGACACGGAAAAGGAAACCCCTGCAATTCGTTTACGGGATGATATTGATTTTATGCCCCTACCCGCTTGGCGAATATTTCTTATCCAATTTTTAAATATTGCCGGACTAGGGCCCATCTTTGGTGCTATTGCGGGAGCCATGTTCGGACCTGCAGCTTTTCTGTGGATTGTCCTGGGAAGTATCTTTGCCGGAGCCGTTCATGATTACTTTTCCGGTATGCTCTCCGTTCGGCATGATGGACTGAGTATTAGCGAAATAGTGGGCATCTATCTGGGGCCTCAGATGAAACATATTATGCGTTTTTTCACGGTGATATTATTAATTTTTGTGGGGACCGTTTTCCTAATGGGACCGGCAAAAATTATAGATGGCATGACCGGAAACATGTGGAATCTTTGGATTTGGGTAGGTATAATTTTAGCATATTACATTCTATCCACCCTACTCCCAATAGACAAAATGATAGGAAAATTGTATCCTATTTTTGGGATTGCCATGCTATTAATGGCATTGGGGTTGGTCATTGCCCTCTTTTTTGGAGATTATCACATTCCGGAATTGGTACCGGCAAATTTAGTGAATATGACGTCTGACCCGGAAGCTACACCACTCTTTCCCATTCTTTTCGTGACGATTGCCTGTGGTGCTATTTCAGGTTTTCATGCTACGCAATCTCCTTTAATGGCCCGATGTATGCAAAATGAAAAGTTAGGGCGAAAAATTTTCTTTGGAACCATGATTACCGAAGGTGTTGTAGCTCTAATATGGGCCGCTGCAGCCATGACGTTTTTTGGTAATGTGGGAGGTCTTAACGATGCCATGTTGGCCAATGGGAATAACGCAGCATGGGCTGCGAATGAAATATCGTTGAACATGCTCGGTAAAATAGGAGGTGTTTTAGCATTATTGGGAATTGTTGCTGCCCCAATTACATCAGGAGATACCGCATTTCGTTCGGCACGATTAATTTTGTCCGATATTTTTAAGACCGACCAAAAGAAAATAAAAAACCGACTTTATATCAGCATTCCTTTGTTTATAGTCGCTTTTGCACTTACCCAGATGGATTTTGGAATAATCTGGAGGTATTTCGCCTGGAGTAATCAAACCCTAGCAACAGTAGTTCTATGGACGATTACCGCATATCTTATTTATGAAAACAAATTGTATTGGATAACTCTCCTTCCAGCAATTTTCATGACTATGGTATGCTCTACATACATTCTCATAGCACCAGAAGGCTTTGAATTAGAAAATAACGTGGCCTATATAGGGGGAGCCATTCTTACTATATTGATTTCGTTGCTATTTTGGTATTATGCTGTACAGCGAAAGAAGGTTTTTGTACAGGTGATGTAATTGATATTTTAGAGCGAATTTCTTAGAATCAATTTGGTTTCATTGCTTTTATGTTCTCGTCTGCCTTCCAAAATCATTTTGGCAGCCTCCTCTCCCATTTTCTTAAAATCGGTACTGATTACTGATATACCTCCGGCTAAAATCTCTTTAGTACTGGTATCATTGTAACTAATTAGCCCAATCTCTATACCCAGTTCCCATTCAGATTTACGAGCCAATTTTATAATCTCCACCATATCTCTATCATAAGCATCAATAGTGATGTAAAGCGTTCCTTTTTCAAAGTAGTCCGGAGAAAAGTTATAATACACCTCGCTCTTAAAATTGTATTGCGCACTAAATCGTTCAAAACCTTTTTGAACAAAATCGCCGTGTGGCGCATTTTTACGATTGAAAAGTACCAACCTATCGTATTTATTGACTAAATCAATATTTTCCTTTAGTAGATTAAGAATGTCATTCTCAAAATCTTGAAAAACCATACCACAACCATCATTGACATTAGGCTCATATTTATCCAGAATAATCAATTTTTCAGGTGGTATTTTATTGAGCACTTTCTGTACCGATTTTGAATCCTCTATGTATGTTGTAACTACAAAATGTGTGTAATTTTTGAGATTATCTAAAATCAGAGACGCAAAAAGTTCAATGTTTTGGTGATGAAAATATAAGCGGACCTTTACATTTTCACCTAAGCTTGAAATAAGTGAATTATATAAATCTTCCTTAAAGGGTGTAAACTTATCCAACAAGAAAAACACCTTAAACTCCGTTTCTACAGAAAGGTCGTTCACAAAATAACCAATCTTGTCCACTGCCCTAACAATTCCCTTTTCGCTTAGGTAGTTTAATGCTTTAAAAACTGTTTCACGACTAAAGTTAAAATGAGCGGAGAGCTTGTTTACTGATGGTAACCTTTCATCAAGAACTAATTGCTTTTGTTCAATTTGCGAAGTAATACTATCTGCAAGCAGAAGATATTTAGGCTTCTTTGAGTTCTTTTCAATACTAAGTTTTACCATTTATTCTTTCTTAACCATTTGGGACGAACGCAAAAATACTAAAACCAAATTTACCTGCTTTACAGTTGTAATCAAGTAGCCGATTTATAAAAATAAATCTAGACACTTAAAATTATAATTGATTTTACAGATTCTAATTTAGGTAAAATCAGCTTAAAAGTATTGTGTTCAAATATTTCAGGAAAGAAAAATCCTATGAAACACCACGATATTTAAGGGAATACCAATTGTTACCCCCTCAAATTCAACATTTAGCAAAAAATATTTGGCAAATATGTAATAATGTTATTTATTTGTTAAACAGACTAGACCAGACTAGACTTGTAATTTGGAACAGTCAAACCTTAAATAACTCACTATTCACCTCTCAACTTAAACTAGAGCTTATGAAAAAAGCAGTCTTATTTTTTCTTTTATCGATATTCGCGCTTTGCGAAGTATCGGCACAAATTACGGTATCAGGTACCGTAAGCGACGAACAGGGTATTCCCATACCAGCTGCCAACATTGTTGAAAAAGGAACAACCAATGGAGTTGTAGCAGATTTTGATGGAAATTTTAGTATTGAAATTCCAGAAGGGGCTACCTTAATCTTCAGTTCTATTGGTTACGGAACTGTTGAAAAGGCCGTAAACGGTCAAACCTCATTAAATGTTACCATGGCTGAAGAGGCATCGCAACTAGATGAAGTAGTTGTGGTTGGGTACGGAACCCAAAAAGCAGTTAATTTAACTGGATCTGTAGAAACCGTTAAAGCGGAGGAAATAGCAAAGCAACCAGTTGCTCAAGCTTCACAGGCATTAGCAGGGCTAGTTCCTGGTCTTACCGCAACACAATCCAGTGGCCAGCCAGGCTCAGATGGTGCGGCCATACGTATTCGTGGGGTAGGTACTTTAGGCAGCGGAGCCAAAAATAACCCACTTATTTTGGTTGACGGTATCCCTGATGACATTAATAGCTTAGACCCTAGTGATATTGAATCTATTTCCGTACTTAAAGATGCTTCGGCTTCAGCTATATATGGCTCTCGTGCGGCAAACGGTGTAATTCTTATTACTACAAAAAGGGGTAAGGAAGGGAAAATATCAACCTCTTACAATACTTACGTTGGGGTACAGAGCATTGCTCAAAATCTACAATTCGCAGATGCGTTAGGGTATATGGAAGCATTTAACTCTGCTGAGCCTGGTGCATTTTCTGACGACGTACTTAACCAATACCGTTCGGGTAACGGAGTAGGTTCAGAGGCCTTACCAGATACGGATTGGGTTGGTCTTCTATTCAATTCAGCTGCTATTCAGCAATACCATAGTCTTTCTGTACGTGGTGGTTCTGAAAAATTGAAAGTAGCCAGCTCTATATCGTTCACCGATCAAGACGGTAACATTCCAAACTTTAAATTTCAAAGATATAATGGCAGGTTTAATCTAGATTATGCACTTAGCAAAAAATTAGACTTAGCATTTGACCTTAACTTCAGAAGAGAAGTTAAAAGTCAGCCCGCACGTTTAAATAATCTTACTCGTTCGGCATATCGTCTACAGCCACTCTTTGTAGCTTTTAATGATGATGGTACCTATGGTTCCGGTTTTGGTGGTAGCAACCCCGTTGCACTAGCTAATTCTACTGCGAAAGATGAAACCGTTTCAAATTACTTTAGAGCCTTGGCCAAAGTAACTTATAGACCGTTCAACAATTTCTCTATTGCCGCAACGTATGCACCACAATTTTTTGATAGAGACCAAGATGATTTTAGAGCACGATACACCTATTACGAAGGTTCGGGTGGACCAGCGCAAAGTACTGTAGGCGGTGGAATTTCTGAAAGCTCGCTCTTCAAGGAAACATTTACCACATTCCAAGACAACTTTAATGCGGTTGCTAACTGGGGAAAAGAATTTGGCGATCACAATGTTTCGGTTTTAGGAGGCTATGAATTTCTTAAATTCAATTCGGAAATATGGTCCGCTAGTAGAAGAGGGTTTGTTCTAGACGAATTTAGAGGTCTAGATAATGGTTTACCAGATACGCAACTAAACTCTGGTAATTCAACCTTAAACGGATTAGAGTCTTTATTCGGAAGAATAAATTACACTTACAAAAACAAATATCTTTTTGAAGCAAATGTTAGAAAAGATGCTTCTTCGCGCTTTGCCGAAGGCTATCGTTCTGCAACCTTTCCATCTTTTTCCGTTGGTTGGGTAGTATCCGAAGAGAAGTTTCTTCAGGATAATGAAACCATCAACTTTCTAAAATTTAGAGCCTCTTGGGGACAATTAGGAAACCAGTTCATTTTTGCCGCCAACAGAACCGATAATAACGGAGATGTTATTCAAGGTTCAGATGGTTCAGCCGTGGCTCAAGAGGTAAACTTCCCTTATACTTCCCTTTTTGGTCTTGGTAATGCCAATGCTGTTATTGGCGGTACTCCAGTAGTAGGTGGAGCCCAGTCAGTTTTAGCCAATTCACAATTACAATGGGAAACCGGCGAAACCCAGAATGTTGCTATGGATGCTAAATTTTTTAACAGTAAGCTATCTTTCACTGGAGAATATTACGTGCGTAAAACAAAAGATATTCTTTTAGGGGTTACTATACCAACATCAGTAGGTTTGGAAGCTCCAGTTCAGAATGCTGGTGAAGTTTGGAACACAGGATACGATTTTAGTATTGGTTGGAACGATATGATCGGTGAAGATTTCCGTTACGGAATCAACCTTAACTACTCTGGTTTTGACAACGAAATCAAAGACTTGGGCGGTCTAGACCAGTTACCTCCAGGTAACACAATTAATCGCGTTGGTGAAGAAATTGGTTCTATCTACGGTCTAAAAGTAGATGGACTTTATCAAGAAAGCGATTTTGATGTAGATGGTAATCTTAATAGTTCATTACCATCACCAGGGTTTGGAGCAATCCAAGCGGGTGATTTAAAATATGCTGATATCTCTGGTCCTGATGGAGTACCAGACGGAGCAATAACAAATGACGACCGTACCATTATTGGTAGTGACATTACTACTCAAAATTGGGGACTAGAGCTTTTCTCTGCCTATAAAGGTTTTGACCTTTCAGTATCATTACTCGGAGCTGGAGGACGTGATGTGGTATTGCAAGGTGATGCTGGTTGGGCCTTTTTTAACGCTGGTAAAATTCAGGAATGGCAAACGGATTACTGGACTCCTACTAATACAGGTGCAGCATATCCGCGTTTAACTCCAGGAAGTTCACACTCTAACTGGCGTGTGAATGAAACTTGGATGCATGATGCCTCTTATGTAAGACTAAGAAATATAACTCTTGGCTATAAGATACCTAGAGATGTATTGGATAAATTCAGTATTTCAGCTGCACGTATCTACTTGTCCGGGCAAAACTTAGCTACTTGGGATAACATGCCTGAAGGTATAGACCCTTTGACCCCACAATTTTCTAGTGGTGCTTTTTACCCTGTTACCAAAGTTTTCACAATGGGCCTTAACGTAACATTCTAATCGTATAATTTCTTTACAATGAAAAACATAAAATATATCATCTTAATAAGTCTTAGCCTGCTGGTATTTCCTGCCTGTGAAGACAACGTATTGAACTTAGAAGACCCTGGGAGCCCAACGGATGCCACTTTCTTCAGAACGGAAGCACAATTGGAAGTTGCTCTTACAGGAGTTTATGAATCCTTGAATTACGTAAGTAGCGTTCCTTTCCCTCAGTTACTAGATCACACCACTGATTACGCGTATAATAGAGGTAATGTTGGTGGAACCGTAGCGGTAACAACTGGAGGTATTACTTCCACCGAAAGTATCGTAAACGGTTTTTGGAATAGCTTTTATACCGGTATTCAAAGAGCGAACAACTTATTGACCAATATGCCCAAGGCCGAGGAAGCTTCTGATCCAGGCCGTTATGAGCAAATAAAAGCCGAGGCACTGTTCTTAAGAGCTATGTTTTACAGTTACCTGACCGAACTTTACGGTGATGTTCCTTTTAGAACCGAAGTAACTTCCTTGGAAGAGTTGGAGATTGTATCCAGAACGCCTAAAGCTGAAATCGTTGCAAGTATTATTGCTGACTTGGAAGAGGCTGCTAGTATTTTACCTCCTACACAATCGGCAAATGAACGTGGGCGAGCTTCTGCTAATGCCGCTAATGCTCTGATTTCTCGTATTGCATTGTATAATGAAGATTATGTATTGGCTGAAAGCGCCGCTCTCAAAGTGATAAATTCTCCCGAAACTCCAAGTTTGTTTCCCGATTATGAAGCTTTATTTACGGATGCTGGTGTAGGTTCATCAGAAGTATTATTAGATTTATCATACATCAATGGAACAAAGACTCATGGTCTATCTCAAAGACAAGGTAGTAGATTTGGTGGTTGGTGCCAATTGGTTCCTGCTCAACAAATAGTTGATAGTTATGAAACCATAAACGGATTACCTATTGATGAGGATCCAGCATTTGATCCCGCAAATCCGTTCGAAAATCGCGATCCACGTTTGGCTGCTACTATTGCTTTACCAAACAACATATGGACAGGGCATATAATTCAGCAACACAGTGATAGTATAGCAACATGGCGTATTGAAGATGGCGCTAAAGTTGAACGTGTTTTCAATCCTAATGCGGCCAACCCTGCAGGCAGAAAAATAATTGACCCTGTAGATGGCACGGAATATGTAACCGGAGGCGCAAATCGTTTTACTGCATTTACCGGATATTTCTGGAAAAAATTCTCAGATGCACCTAGATTATTGGGGTCATTAACAGGAGGTCCTAGTCCTTTACAGTCTGAGCAGACCATTTATTTAATGAGATATGCCGAAGTACTTCTAAATTATGCCGAAGCTAAAATTGAAGCTGGTACCGTAGACGCTAGTGTTCTAAATGCATTGAACGATGTACGTGAACGTGCTTATAACAATAGTGGTTTCGCTTTTCCTGCAGTTACTACAACGGATCAAGCAGAGTTGAGAAAAATTATTAGAAGAGAGCGTAAAGTAGAGTTCGCAGATGAAGGACTTCGCCTGTTTGATATTAGAAGATGGGGTGTTGCCGAAAAGGTTATGAATACTACTGTTTTTGGTGGTCCTGCCAATGGCTTTAGTAAAATAGGAAGTTTAAATTATGTTCCTAATATTGATGATGACGGCTACATAGATTACACTGGCGCGCCTTCTCAACCAAGAGTTGAAATGGGCAACTTAGATTACAGAGAGTTGGAAGAAAGAACCTTTGACGCCGGAAAACACTATTTATGGCCTATACCACAGGCAGAAATTGACGCTACGGAAAATGTAGTAACTCAAAACCCCGGGTATTAAAAATGTTTGTTAGTTTTTGTTAGTTTTTTCAAATAGGGGGTGCTAGTTTACCCCCTATTTCTAAATTACAGAAAATTAGAGTTAATAGTATATTCATCATAAGAATGGGCACAATAGACATTACGGTTATACTGATTTTTACTTTGCTTGTCTTCGTATGCGGACTTAGCTTTTCAAAGTCGGGTAGAAATATGAAATCATTCTTTGCAGCGGGTGGAGCACTACCCTGGTGGATGAGTGGCCTTTCTCTCTTTATGAGTTTCTTTTCTGCAGGTACCTTTGTAGTATGGGGTTCCATAGCATATTCCAGTGGTTGGGTTGCCATTACCATTCAAACTACAATGTGCATTGCCGGTGTTCTAATCGGTTTTTTCATTGCTCCTAAATGGCAAAAAACAAAAGCGCTTACCGCGGCCGAATTTATAACGGACCGATTAGGGTACAGCACTCAAAAAATTTACACCTATTTATTTTTGTTGATATCCATCTTTACCACGGGTGCTTTTTTATATCCCGTAGCTAAAATTGTTGAAGTATCAACAGGTTTCCCTATAAGTACCAGTATTATCGTACTGGGTATATTAATTTTAATCTATACCGCAGTTGGTGGTCTTTGGGCAGTAATTGTTACAGATGTTCTTCAATTTGTGGTACTTACTGCAGCCGTTTTAATAGTTGTTCCGCTTTCGCTGGATAAAATTGGCGGTATCGAGAATTTTGTATCACAGGCTCCTGAGAATTTTTTCAATTTGGTAAATGAAGAATATACTTGGGGTTTTATGGTTGCCTTCGGGTTATACAATCTTTTCTTTATTGCCGGTAATTGGGCTTATGTACAACGCTATACCAGTGTTGCCACTCCAAAAGATGCAAAAAAAGTAGGATGGCTTTTTGGCGGACTCTATCTCGTTAGTCCGTTAATCTGGATGTTACCTCCTATGATCTATAGAGTTCTTAATCCTGAATTGGGTGGTTTGGCAGATGAAGGTGCCTATCTTTTAATGTGTAAAGAAGTGCTTCCTGTTGGAATGTTGGGGCTAATGTTAGGCGGAATGATTTTCGCTACATCAAGCTCTGTAAATACCACTCTAAATATCTCCGCTGGTGTATTGGCCAATGACGTTTACAAACATTTTAGACCTAACGCGGATGGAGACAAATTGGTAAAAGTAGGTAGGACAGCTACTATATTACTCGGTGTACTAACCATACTCATTGCACTATTGGTTCCTTATATGGGTGGTATCGTGGAGGTAGTTATGAGCTTAGCGGCTATAACTGGTGGAGCTATGTTTTTACCACCTATGTGGGCTTTGTTCAGTAAATATCAAACTGGCAAGAGTGCTTTAATTGTTACAGTTATCACTTTAGTTATCAATGCCTTTTTTAAATTTTTATCTCCTACTCTTCTCAACTTTTCATTTGATAGAGCCGAAGAAATGGGGTTTGGCATGGGTATTCCCGTAGTGCTATTAGCAGCATTTGAGGTATACGCGCGTTCCCAACAAAAGGCCACTTTAGAATACGACAACTATCAACTTAAAGTAGCTGAAAAAGTTTCCGAGACGGAGGAAGAAGCTGCTGCCGGAAATAAAAAAGGTACACGGGTTATAGGTATTGGCGTAGCACTAACCGGCCTAATGATTTTAATATTATCCTTTATTGCCAAAACCGGGGCACTCTTAGTGGGAGGCATGGGAACGTTGGTCTTATTACTTGGGGGCTATATCGTCTTTAAAACCATTAATAAGAATTAAGATCAAACAGTTCTCACTTATAACGTTTCAAAAAACACCAAGTCTAAATACTAAAGTACAAATTGCATTATATGATTTCAGAAGCCTATAGTTCCAAAAAAAGAATCACGAAAACCGTACCACTACAAAGTGACCTTGTTGTAGTTGGAGGTGGTCTTTCAGGTGTCTGCGCCGCAATTACGGCAGCCCGTTCGGGCCTAAAAGTTACACTCCTACAAGATCGTCCGGTACTTGGTGGTAATGCCTCTTCTGAAGTTCGTCTTTGGAGTTTGGGTGCAACCTCACACATGGGTAATAATAACCGTTGGAGCCGTGAAGGCGGATTGATCAATGAAATTCTTTTAGAGAACCTTAAAAGAAATAAAGAAGGGAATCCGCTAATTTTTGACACCGTACTGCTCGAAAAAGTATACGAAGAAAAAAATATAACCCTACTCCTTAATACAGCTGTTTATGATGTTGAAAAAGGAGACGATAATAAAGTTAAAACAGCAACTGCTTTTTGCAGTCAGAATTCCACGACATACGTAGCTAGTGCCCCTCTTTTCTGTGATGCTTCGGGTGATGGAATTATTGCTTTTATGTCCGGAGCGTCGTTCCGGATGGGTGCGGAAACCAAAGAAGAATTTGATGAAGGCTTTGCTCCTAATATTAAAGATTACGGTAATCTTTTAGGGCACTCTCTTTACTTTTACACTAAAGACGTGGGAAAGCCTATTTCTTATACAGCACCATCTTTTGCCATAAAAAATGCAGAAGAACTTCCGCGTATTAAAAACTTTCAATTGGGAGATCACGGTTGTAAGCTTTGGTGGGTAGAACACGGTGGACGCTTAGATACGATACATCAATCAGAAGACATAAAATTTGAACTTTGGAAAGTAGTTTATGGCATTTGGGATTACGTAAAGAATAGTGGTAAATATCCCGAAGCCGCAAACCTTACCTTAGAATGGGTCGGGACTATTCCCGGCAAACGGGAAAGCCGACGTTTTGAAGGTGACTTCATGCTTACCCAAAAAGATATTGTTGAGCAACGCGATTATTATGATGCGGTTTCTTTTGGCGGTTGGGCTATGGATTTACATCCTGCAGACGGTATTTACAGCAAACACAATTCATGTACGCAATGGCATGGTAAAGGGGTGTATTCCATTCCATATCGTTGTTATTATTCTAAAAACATAGATAATCTTTTTCTTGCAGGCAGAATCATAAGCGCAAGTCATGTCGCCTTTGGCTCTTCCCGCGTTATGCTTACCTGTGCTCACGGAGCGCAAGCAGTAGGTGAAGCAGCTGTTATTTGTAAAGAGGAAGGTTTATTACCCCGAGATATTGCGTCCAAAGGAAACATAGGAAAACTACAACTGGCCCTTAACAGAAACGGACAAAGTATTCCAAGGCTATCACTTCAAGATATAGATGACTTGGCGGTTAAAGCAAATATTGAAGCTAGTTCTACTTTAGCATTTTCCGGTTTTGCAGCGACAGACGATTGGCAAATACTAAAGTTCGGGTTGGCTCAAATGGTGCCTCTTAAAGCGAACGAAACGTATAGTTTTGAATTTGTAGTAGATGCTTTGGAAGCTACTAATTTAGAGCTTCAACTTAAAAGCAGTTCGGCATGTACCCATTTTACGCCAGACGTAATTATTGATAAAAAGGAAATCGATTTACAGAAAGGGAAACAAAAAATCACTTTTACAACTACTAAAACACAGGCGCAAGACCACTACTCGTTCTTCTGTCTAATGAAAAATGAGAAGGTAAAAGTTCGTCTTTCGGATGAGCGTATAACGGGATTGATGACCGTTGAGAACAAAGTAAACAAAGCGGTATCCAATTTTGGAAGACAAGACCCACCTGCAGAAATAAACGTTGACAGCTTTGAATTTTGGACTCCAGAAAGACGCCCAAAAGGCAAAAACATAGCCCTCAAAATGTCAACTCCCATACCTATTTTTAAAGTCGATAATCTTAAAAACGGAGAAGTTAGGCCCAATTCAAACGGAAGTACCAATGCTTGGGTAGCCAACATTGCCGATAAAACCCCAACGCTTGATTTGAAATGGCATGATAAAGTCGGCATTAAAACCATAAAACTCTTTTTTGATTGCGATTATGACCATGCTTTAGAAACTACGCTTATGGGACATCCAGAAGATATAATTCCTTTTGTGGTTGCCGATTACAAAATAAAAGATAGTTCTGGAAATATTATCAAAGAAGTAACAGGTAATTATCAAGCTATAAACACTATTGAGCTGGATCAGGCTATTTCAACAGACAAGCTAACGTTTGAGTTCGTCAAAAAAGAAGAGCATATACCTGTTTCTGTTTTTAAAATATCAGTTTATAACCAAACCCTATAAAATGATTAAGAACGTAATTGGACTTTCTATATTTCTTATTCTGGGCACTACACAAGTAGTAGCCCAGAAAGAAGATAGTACCCAATTACCTGATATCAGCTCTTTTCATCAAGACCTTTTTGTTCCTGAAATAACGGAAGGAACACCTGTAGCCGGTAAACGACTTAGACAAACTTTGGCTTCGTACCTAAACACAGATGTCTATCACTTAGTCTACCTGCCTACGAATTATAAAGAAGGCAAAAAATATCCAGTTATTGTAGAATATCCGGGTAACGGGCCATATACAAGTGCTTCTGGAGATGTTTCAACAGGCCAAGTAGACGGTTGTAATTTGGGATATGGTCTTAGCGAAGGCAAAGGTTTTATATGGATAAGTATGCCTTTTATAAGTGCTGATGGCAACGAAAACCAAAAATGGTGGTGGGGAGATATAGAAGCAACCAAAAGGTACTGCATAGACACGGTTAAAGAAGTCTGTACTAAATTTGGGGGTGATACTTCCAACATTATTTTAGTTGGATTCTCAAGAGGAGCCATCGCTGTAAATTATATAGGGCTTCATGATGATGAAATCTCCCATCTTTGGAAGGCCTTTATCGTTAATTCACATTATGACGGTTTAAAAACATGGGACTACCCAAATTCCGATAAAACATCGGCCCTTGAACGATTAAAGCGCCTGAACGGAAGACCTCAATTTATTTGCTCCGAAGGCCATGGAACGGCAAAAAGTAAAAATTACCTGGACCAATCAGGTATTCAAGGAAACTTTACTTTTATGAACATCCCAGTTAGAAATCATACCAATACTTGGACTTTATATGATTTAAAAGAACGAGAAAATATTAGAACATGGCTAGCGGAAACAATCAAAAAAAACTAAGAAAACATCAGTATAAAATGAAAAACGTATTCTACAGATCCACTTTGCTTTTTGGTTTCTTGTTCGTGATTTTCTCCTGTA
Source organism: Zobellia roscoffensis (assembly GCF_015330165.1). Classification (NCBI taxonomy): domain Bacteria; kingdom Pseudomonadati; phylum Bacteroidota; class Flavobacteriia; order Flavobacteriales; family Flavobacteriaceae; genus Zobellia; species Zobellia roscoffensis. The sequence goes on along the minus strand of NZ_JADDXT010000002.1, from coordinate 3,329,429 downwards.
AGACTAGCTCAGGAGATGATAAGCTAAATCAAACCTTAAATTATGGCACTACTAAAGTGTCTTTGTTTACGGCTACGAACGGTCAGTTAGCATTTCAAATTACCAGAAATCAAAAAATAGTTCTAGACACTTCCCTCCTGGGCCTTAAAGTAAATGACAAACATTTAGGGAAGAACGTGGAAATAGCACTTCTGGAGCAAAAAGAAATACAGGTACAATATCCGCTTAACGGAATTAAAAGTGAAGCCTCCTATACAGGAGATTTACACACTTACAAAGTTTCAGAAGCCGATGGAACCGACTGGAAATTAGAATTTCGACTTTCCAATGAAGGTGTGGCCTACCGTTATGTAGTTTCTGGCCAAGGCACACAGCACGTTCAGGGCGAAGAAAGCAGTTTTAAAATACCGAGCCAAACCAAAGTTTGGTACTTTGAGCGCGATAGCGACTGGAAATTAAAATCCCACGCTGGTGAATGGCTTTCTGCCGATATTTCCCAAATGCCTAGGGTTTCACAAATGGGTCCTATTCAAGGCTTGACCCTTACTTGCGAACTCCCACAAGGAGGTTATGCATTATTGGCCGAAGCTGCACTTTATAATTATAGCGGTATGCGTTTGGAAGCTGTTGGTAACAACACCTTTAAGGCCAATTTTGAAGAAGGTGATACCGGTTTTGATGTTTCGGGCAATGTAACCACACCATGGCGCTGTATTTTATTGGCAGACACTTTAAACGATTTGGCCAACAATACCATGGTAGCATCGTTAAACCCTGCTCCCGACCCCAAGTTATTTACGGACACCGACTGGATTAAACCCGGAAAATCCGTTTGGCACTGGTGGTCCGGGAAATATGTGGATTATAGAGAAGAGCATGATATGGTAGATGATGCCGTAGAACTGAACTTTTTATATAATATGGTTGATGATGGTTGGGAAAGGTGGCCTGACAAATGGACTAAGGTGACGGAACTATCCAACTACGCCAAGGAAAAAGGAATCGGCATTTTTGTATGGAAGCATTCCAAGGAAATCAATTTTCCTGAAGATGATTATGCCATCATGGGCCAATTTCTAGATAGCGTAAAACAGACCGGCGCCGTTGGGGTAAAAGTCGATTTTATGAACGGCCAGAGCAAAAGTATCATATCTTTTGATGAAGCATTATTAAGAAAAGCAGCGGAAAGACAATTGATGGTCAATTTTCATGGTTGCCAACAAAGCTCCGGAGAATATCGCACCTACCCGAACGAGGTTACGCGTGAAGGCATACGAGGTTTAGAGGTAAACCATATGAAAGAAGGTCCTTTAACCGCTTCTCACAATGCTGCATTGCCGTTTACGAGATACGTAACCGGTCATGGCGACTATACACCGCTTGGGTTTACCGAGCCAGGAGAAACTACTTGGGCGCATCAATTAGCTACTTTGGTAACTTTTTATTCTCCTTTTAATTGTATTGCAGAAAACACCCAATTCCTTTTAAAAACCAAAAGTATTCAGCCCGCTTTGGATTTTATTAAGACCATACCTTCTGTCTGGGATGAAACCTTTGTATTACCTCAAAGTAAAATTGGAGAATTGGCAGCTATTGCTAGACGCACGGACAATGATTGGTATTTAGGCGTTCTACGAAGTGGAGCTGCCCAAGAAATGATTATCGATTGTAGTTTTTTAGGCGATGGCGAGTACACCGCGGAAATCTTTACTGACGATACCGAAGCCGAACGCATTAATTTAGAAGGTCTCAATAAAGAAACCAACCTACGCCAATGGAATACGGCGGTACCCTTTAAAAAACGTACCGAAACAATTTCCAAAGATAAAACGATAATTATTCACCTTGCCGAACACGGTGGTGCTACCATTAAGTTTATCAAAAAATAAAGAGTATCCATGAAAAATTTTGCTTCTATAGCGCTTTTTACAATCGTTTTTCTAGGCTCATGTTCAACCAAAAAAACGGAAACGGCTCAAGAAAACGAAACCTTATCCCTTAACGGGGAATGGCACTTTTTAGCTTCTAGCAAAGAAAGTGAAGAGCAAATTTTGGCCACAGATTACACAAAGTGGGATACCCTTACCGTTCCCGGAAATTGGGATGTTGAAAACAGATACGCCCATTTTAAGGGCAAAGGGTATTACCAACGTAATTTCACCATTCCTGAAAACTGGCAAAAAAAACAGATTCGCATAAAGTTTGATGCCGTTTACGAAACCTCTAAAGTTTGGTTGAACGGAAAATTATTGGGAGAACATGAAGGCGGCTACACTCCTTTTGAATTCAATATTACTGACCAAATACAGCCCAGAAAACCAAATACACTTTTGGTAATGGCCGACAATACGTTTAGACGAGGTGCTTGGTGGGCCTGGGGCGGTATAAGTCGTGATGTATCCTTACTAGCAAATAACGATGTTCGTTTGGTTTGGCAACATATTTCCGCTGTGCCAAATTTTGATAAGGGTCTGGTAGACTTTACCATTTCTTATACAATAGAAAACAATTCTGCTGAGACTCAAAATCTTACTATCAACGCTCAAGTTATTGGGCCTGACAATAAATCATGGCAACCTAAAACTCTTGAAACGATTGTTGCACCAAACGAGACCACCGAAAAAGTCTTGACTTTTCAAAAGGAATTGAAGGATGTAGAATTATGGCATTTTGACCGTCCTAACCTTTACACATTAAACAGTACTATTGCTTCTAATTCCCAAGGGCTGGATTCGGTTTCCGATAAATTTGGCATACGGAAAATGGAGGCTATTGGAGAAGAATTATACCTCAATAACGAAGCTGTACGCTTAAATGGTTTTAATCGTGTACACGACCATCGTCTATATGGAAATACCGAACCCTTGGAACTCATTCAAAACGATATTTTAGACATTAAAGCCCTAGGCGGAAACTTCTCTAGGATTATGCACGCGCCTGCATCCAAGAATCTTTTACAGTTTTGCGACAGTATTGGCTATATGCTCATTGAAGAAATTCCGGTTTGGGGCCGTGGCGCTCCAAATGCTATCCCAGATAACCCAAGAACAAAAAAATGGTTGAAAGAAATGATTACTCGCGATTTTAACCACGCCAGTGTGGTTGGTTGGAGTATGGGTAACGAAATTGGCAACCCTGACGGCGAATGGCAAGATATGACCATGACACCCGGTCAGTACGAATATGTGAATGATATGGTAGACCATGTGGCAACTCTAGACTCCACACGTTTAAAAACTGTGGTGAGTTTCACATCTCACCTCCCTCTAGCAAAACGCGGAAATGAACCCTACGAAAAACTAGATTTTCTATGTATGAATTCTTATGGGGAGACTTATGAAAAAGTGGGTAGAGCTCATGCAAAATTTCCGGGAAAACCCATTTTCATTTCAGAGATGGGTGACAAGCAGATAGGTCTTACTCCTGATGCGGAGTTTAGTGATAGGCTCATTGACCAACTGAATAAGTTGAGAACACTGCCATATGTAGTAGGTTCTTCATTATGGACGTATAATGATTATCGCAGCGATTATAAAGCTACTCCTCCTTCTGAAAATAGAGCTTGGGGCGTGGTTGATGTATGGCGCAATAAGAAAAAGGCGTACAAGCAAATTCAGGATATTTATGCACCCGTTCAAAGTTTAGATGCTACCATGGACAAAAATGGAATAACAATCACTTTGCGTCCTAGAAACAAACAAGATATTCCCGCTTATATTATGGAGGGGTATGCGCTAGTGTACGAACTTTTTAACGACCAAGACCAATCGATCAGTAAAAAACGGATTGAGCTACCAATCATAAAACCTGGAGATGATGCGCTGAAACTCAACTTGAAAAATGAATACAACGCCACTCGGATTGACATTGGCCTATGGTCGCTCATGCAAATAGAAGTTAAAACAGCTTCATCTGAAGAACTAAAAAAACTACCCGTAGAAACATCTAACTCTCCTATTATAGAGTTTTTGGGTAGAACAAATGAAAGTGTTGGCATAGGATACACCGTGAGTGAAAAAGATTCCATTTTTACTTTTAAATATGGTAACAGCAAAGAAAATCTTACAAAAGAAACAACCTCCAATTTAAAAGGAGCCATCAAAATTAAATGGCCCGCAACCGAGCCTTTTTTCGTGAAATTAAAATCTGATGTTACAGATTGGTCTACGACAAAACAACTCCAGGAATAGCGTAAAAATTCAAAACTAGAACCTTTGCATATGAAACTCATTAAAACCTTTTGTTTAGCAGTACTCCTAATTCCGTTCTACTCTATGGCGCAGAGTACCACTTCGGACCGCCCCAACATTGTTTGGATCATGTTAGAAGATTGGGGTCTTGACTTAGGCTGCTACGATACTCCGGGAATAGAAACGCCCGTGACGGACAAATTAGCTTCAGAAGGCATACGCTATACTAACGCTTTTTGCACCTCGCCCGTATGTTCAACTTCTCGTTCGGCAATGCTTACAGGCTACCACCAAAATTACATTGGCGCCCAACAGCATAGAACGGCCAAAGAAGACAAAAAACCTTTACCTTACGATATTGAACCGATGCCGGTTCTATTAAAAGAAGCTGGGTATTTCACTGCTTTAATGATCTATAACAAAACTGACGCCAATTTTAGTGGCGATTTAGGGTTTATGGGTAAGGATTGGAAAGAACGTAAAAAAGGGCAACCTTTTTTCGCTCAGATAACATTAGGAGGAACCCACAGAGCTTGGAACAGAGACCCTAAAAACCCTATTGACCCTGCTAAAGTAGAGCTTCCACCCTACTATGCAGATACACCTTTTGCCAGACGGGATTGGGCCAATGGTCTAGAACAAATGCAAGTCTGCGATCGCGAAATAGGAGATATCCTAAAACGATTAGACAAAGAAGGTCTCACCGAAAACACATTAATTTTTCTAATTGGAGATAACGGCCGATGTCATATCCGTGGAAAACAATTTTTATATGACCCGGGTCTTCAAGTGCCATTGATTATAAAATGGCCTGGCAAAGTTGCACCTGCTCAAGTAAATACAGATATGGTCCAGACTATTGATATTACCGCTACTATTCTAGACGTTGCAGGAGCCAAACCAAAACATGAGTTACAAGGGAAAAACCTCTTTGAAGAAGAATCCAAGAACCGAGAATACATTTTTGCTGCAAGAGGTAGAATGGGCGGAACACATGATGCCATGCGTACCATTCGCTCCAACAAATATAAATTAATCCATAATTTAATGCCAGAGCGTGCATGGTTGCAATACAGCGGTTATAAAGAGGATATGTACCCTATGTTGGCCGAGATGAACATCATGTATATGGAAGGAAAACTTAATGAAGACCAAGCCAAATTCTTTGCTCCAACAAAGCCTGAGTTTGAGCTTTTCGATATTGAAAAAGACCCTTACGAATTGAATAATCTTGCCAACGACTTACACTACGGAGACGTTAAAGATAAACTTTTGGAAGAATTATATGTTTGGAGAAAATCTATAAAAGACGAAGGTGTTTCCCAAGAATTTAGGGAAGGCGGACTCTCCTCTAAATATCCCACCCGAACATTGGAAGAATGGAAAGAACGCTACGAAGCATGGAAACCATGGGTATTTCGCGAAACTAAATCAAAAGTGAAACATCCGTTCATTAAGAAAAACTATTAGAAGTTTATGAATTTAAAGTATTTGGCATTCTGTATACTCTCTCTTGTCTTTGGAATTTGTTATACCCAAACGGAAAAAGGGAACTCCTCTGGTGAGGAACAACTTTTGCTTAGTGGTAATTGGAAATTTCATACCATTTATGGTGAAGGTTCAAATTATATTGATATTTCTGAAACACCGGAAGATATTGTAATAGATAATACCAATACCGAACGGGTAGAGATACTAGGCGATTGGCTAACGAAGACAGAGGGAGACCGCGGGTCTGGTTTCTATGGGACCAATTATTTACAACGAAATTTTAAAGCGGGTGAGTCTGACCAAAATTATGTCCGTTATCGTCCCGAATTGCCCGAATCAGGGTTCTACGAAGCTTTTGTTCGCTTTCCTTTCGCATCACATTTAACGGCAGAAGTGAACGTAAACCATGTCAATGGGATTACGGCTTCTTATTTTAACCAAAGAAATCGCTGCGACCAATGGCTCAGTTTAGGTATTTTCAGCTTTGACAAAACCTTAGATAGCTATATTGAAGTAACCGCAATTACGGGTAATTCTGTGGTGGCGGATGCCGTGATGTTCAGACCTGTATCCAAAGAAAAAATGGAGACATCGGTTGCGGAAAAGGCAAACATTTTTCAATCGGATTTTGATGATTCTAACTGGAATGACTTGAGCGTTCCAGGACATTGGGGTATGCTTAATGAATTTTCCAATTATACAGGAAAAGGGTGGTACCGCAAAGATTTCAATCTTCCGCAAAACTGGAAAGCGAACTCCAAAGAAAGCGTACGACTTAAATTTGATGCCGTCTATCACATTGCTAAAGTTTTTTTAAACGGAGAACTGGTAGGCAATCATCAAGGTGGTTTTACCCCCTTTGAATTTGATGTGACGGATAAACTAAATTTTAGCGGGCACAATGTCTTGGCCGTAGAAGTGGACAATAGCGCATTAGTTGGTGCTACATGGAATTGGGGTGGAATTATCCGAGATGTTCATCTGGTCAAAAACAATGATGTTCGCCTCAGTTATCAATATGTTCATGCAGACCCAGACCTGAAAAAGGGTACGGCGAACTTGAAACTCAAAATCCGAGTTAAAAATTTATCGGCACAAAAGAGAACCGTATTGTTATCCGCACAAATTGATGAAGCTTCCACTCCCGTTAATTTACAGCACATGGTCTCCATACCTCCTAACAGTACGCAAGAGGTACAACTGGCCACTACATTACCTGCGCATGATGTGCGACTTTGGCATTTTGACACTCCTCACCTGTATCATATTACCACATCCATAACCGAAGAAGACCATATTCTAGATACAAGAAAAGACCGGTTCGGTATCCGAAAAATAGAATTGTCGGATTCTCAATTAATTCTAAATGGAGAACCCGTTCGTTTAGCTGGTTTTAACCGAGTGAGCGACCACAGATATTGGGGGTCTTCTGAACCACAATATTTAATAAATAAAGATGTGGACCTTATGAAAAATGCTGGTGCCAATTTTATGCGAATCATGCACGGCACACAGAATAAAAAGTTGATTGAACGCTGTGATGAAAAAGGTATTTTAATCTTTGAGGAAGTCAATGTGCGTGAACTTACCAATCCTGAGTTTACACCTCCGCACTACCCTTTGGCCAAACAGTGGTTGAAAGAGATGATTGAAAGGGATATTAACCACCCCAGTATTATTGGGTGGAGTGTTGGCAACGAACTTAAAGACCATTTTGATTATGCTAAATTAACGATAGACTATGTCAAAAATGAACTGGACCCTTATCGTTTGGTTACCTGCGTGAGTAATAGCGGGTGGCGAGATACGGCAACTCCCCAGAACGACCCCAATACGCTAGTGGATATTATTATGCACAATTTGTATCCGTTTCAAGGCAAGCCAGATGAAGTATTTAGAACCCTACGTTCTAAATGGCCCAACAAACCTGTATTCATCTCAGAATATGGAATAAAACCTATGGCCACTACTTCTTTGGATGGTGATATTCCTGAAATATCGGAGTGGAACAACAGCTTACGAGGCAAGAATCCTTTTGTAATCGGAGCATCCTTATGGACATTCAACGACTACCGAAGTGGCTACGCAGCAACCTCTCCAGAGGAAAACCGAGTTTGGGGACTTGTAAACACATGGCGCCAAAAGCGAAAATTATACAATCGAATAGAAAACGAACATAGCCCTATTCAACAAATTGAAGTATCAGATTTAGATGCAAGAAAAGGAAATGCAAAGATATCAATTACTCCTAAAAACTCAGGAGACTACCCTAGCTATACTTTAAAAAATCACCGTTTGTTATGGTCTGTCCATGATTCAAAAGGAGACACACTGGCCCAAAATAGTATAGAAATGCCGGTATTAAAACCGGGAGCTGGTCCAACAGAAAATAATATTAACTGGAAACCCTACTTAAGTGACATATCTAGTTTAAACATCAACCTACTTTCACCTAATGGTTATAAACGGTTTCATAAAAGTGTTACCATTACGGTTCCTGAACAGCCATCTATTTCTCAAATAGAGTCCGGAAATACATCGGTTCGGATTCATTTTAATCCTGTTTTTGGTGCGGACACTTATCATGTCATCCATCAAAATACCAATGGTGAACTGGTAAAATCCGAAAAGACTACAACTAATTTCCTAGAAATTGAAAACTTAAAAAACGGAAAGGAATATATTTTTCAACTTATTGCTACAAATGAGAAAGGGATAAGTAAACCTTCCGAAACACGAACCGGAAGCCCCAGTGGTAAAGAGCTTCCACCTGTAATTTGGGATGCTTTTATAGTTGGTGATAAGCTTGTAGTTGGTTATTCTGGTAAGACAGATGACACGAGTTATGTGGTACGATATGGTACGCGTTCAAATTATCTTCCTTTCAAGAATGCGACCAGAACACGAGGTATGACGGTAATTGATTTTGAAGGTGACGACCCACATTTTGTTAGCATCATGAAAAAAACCAAAAAAGGAGAAAGCGAATGGTCTAAACCCAGGTATGTATACACATTGAGAAATATTAATAGAAAACAACTCTGAAAATTCAAATTAACTGTAAAACAAATAGCGAGTTAAGAGCTTCTTTTTCATAACTCGGTTCAACAAAAAGAATACAATTATGAAAAAACTGAATATAATCGCGGCCTTAGCAACTGCCTGCTTGTTCTTTTCTTGCAAAAGCGAAAAAAAATCGAGTTCAGAAAATACTATGCCAAATAATGAAGTGTCCGCTACCAAGGCAGTTCCTGACTACAAAATAGAATTCGGAAAAGTTTCACCTGAGTCCATATTCAGGAATGACAGTCTCAGTATTTGGGGCGGTTCCATGGTAAAAGGCGAAGACGGTCTTTACCATATGTTCTATTCCAGATGGCCAAAAAATATTGGTTGGGAATGGGTAAACTATTCCGAAATTGCTCATGCAGTATCAGAATCGCCCTTTGGTCCGTTTGAACACAAAGACGTTACCCTACCGGACCGTGGTGCAGAATTTTGGGATGGTTCTACGACCCATAACCCAACTGTTCATAAATTTAATGGTAAATTCTATCTGTATTACATGGGCAATACTGGAGACAAAAAAATTGTTAGTGTTCCCGGAAAACCAAAAATAAATTGGGTACACCGTAACAATCAACGTATTGGTGTTGCCGTTGCCGACTCCCCTAACGGACCTTGGAAACGTTTTGACAAACCCGTTTTAGATGTTTCCTCTAATGACGATGCTTATGACGCTCTAATGACCTCAAACCCATCCGTTTGTCAAATGCCCGATGGAAAAATATTAATGGTCTATAAGGCTGTTGGTAAAAAGGACCCATTACCAGGCGGTGGTCCTGTAGTACATATGGTAGCTATTGCAGATTCGCCCACAGGTCCCTTCAAAAAATATCCTGACCCTGTCTTTACATTCGAAGGTGAACGTTTCCCTGCGGAAGACCCTTATATCTGGTACCAAGATAGTAAATTTAGAGCCATTGTAAAACGTATAAAACACGAAGGTAAAACTCGTGAATTCTCTTTGGTACATTATGATTCTGAAGATGGTATTAAGTGGAAAAAGGCCAAGCACTTTGAAATCTCTAAGCGCATCATAACCTGGGAAAATGGTCGTGAACAACAATTTACCCATCTAGAACGGCCTCAAGTTTTCAGAGAAAATGGAGAACCGGTTGCACTACTATGCGCTGCCGATACTCTTGATGCCAATGGGGTTCGCGAATCGTTCAATATTCAGATTCCTTTAAAAATCGAAAAAACAAATAACTAAACACTTACAAACTACAAACTCATTTTCAAACTCTAAAACACATATTATGCAGCTCAAACCTCTGTACAAACACTATTTTTTGAGTTTTTTACTGGCGGGGTCTTTCATTGCCTGTTCAGATTCTAAATCAGTGAAAACTTCCGCCGCTTCCGAAGAAACCGCTTCAAAGGAACATCAAGTATTTCCACATAAACTACCTGCGGAAAAACCCAATTTTCCTCTCAGTGCCTCGGCCGAGCGCATGTTCGATTATCCAGCTCCACGTGTACAGGACAACGAGCTGTATTCGCTCTTTAAATACACCGAATTAAAAGGATTTGATTATAATGGTGGAGATGGAACCGTATCGCGTCGTGACCCTTCAAGACCCATTTTGGTAGATGGCAAATACTACATGTACTACACCAAAAGGGACACAAAAGTGCCACCTATTGGTTGGAACCGCGCTAAAGAGGCTACAGATAAAATTCCTTCTACGGATTGGGACCTTTGCGATATTTGGTATGCTACCAGCGAAGACGGAACCACATGGAAAGAAGAAGGTATCGCTATTAAAAGACCTGAAAAACCAAATCCCGGTTGGCGCTCGGTTGCTACTCCCGATATTTTAATTTGGAAAGGAAAATACTACCTCTACTACCAAGCATTTGACGAACCTAGCGGTTTAAGAGGCGACTGGTGTCCGGTATCCGTATCCTATGCAGATTCACCTGCAGGGCCATGGACACATGGTGGAGATGCCGTGATACCATTCGGAGAAAAAGGGGAATGGGACCAAGATGCCACCCATGACCCACAGCCCATTGTTTACAACGGTAAAATTTACCTCTACTACAAAGCCGCCTATAACAAGTGGACGGATATCAGGGACAAGTATGCCGTGGGCCACGGATTGGCCATTGCCGAAGATCCACTTGGGCCGTTTGAAAAACACCCCCTAAACCCTGTAATGACTTCGGGTCATGAAACCACCTATTTTCCCTTTAAGGATGGCATTGCCAATATCACCATAAAAGATGGGAATGAAAGGGAAACGGTACAATACTCCAAAGACGGGGTCAATTTTGAAATTGCTTCGGTTATTTCTTTACCTCCAATTGCCGGCGGGCCTTATGCACCGGATATGTTTACAGATAGTGGAAACGGGCGAGGTTTCACCTGGGGAATGTCTCATTTTATCAATGCCGGGGAGCCCAAAAAACAATATTCCATTATCGCCAGGTTTGATTGTGACCTTAGTCTGGACCACGATATTCAGGAATACAAAAAAACCGGGGTTTGGCATAAGCCCGAGGTATATTTTGCCCAAGCACCCAATAAGAGCGGTCATCCAGAAAGACGATAAAACGCTTGATTATAACAGTCTAACATGCAGTTGTTAAACCGTGGTAAATACGTAATAATTATCTTAAATTTAGCAAGGGACTATTTTAAAGGACAGGGCTTCATTAGACGCTTCATTCCTTTAGAATAGTCTCTGTTAAAGAACACAAACTACCAAACCACCGTTTACATGTACAACAAATTTATTTTTCTCGCTTTTGCCGCTTTAATTTCTTTTAATTTTTCCATTGCCCAAAATCAAAATAAAGAACGCCCCAACGTTGTTCTTGTTTTTATTGATGATGAAGGTTACGGAGATATAGGTGTATATGGAGCCACCGGTTTTGAAACACCTAATATAGACCAACTGGCCGCCAAAGGAACACGTTTTACTAATTATTACTCCGCACAGCCTGTATGCAGTGCTTCAAGAGCGGGAATACTAACAGGGTGTTATCCCAATAGAATCGGGTTTTCCGGTGCACTATTTCCACGACATGAAATCGGCTTGAACAAAGATGAACTTACTATTGCAGAAATGTTCAAAGAACAGAATTATAAAACGGCTTGTTTTGGAAAATGGCACTTGGGATGGCAGAAAGAGTTTTTACCGTTACAACATGGTTTTGATGAGTTTGTTGGCCTACCCTACTCTAACGATATGTGGCCTCACGACAGTGCTACGGGAGAACATCTTTCTGCTGAGAAAAATAGAGCTAAGTTTCCTGATCTACCAATTATAGAAGGTAACAAAGCTATAGCATATGTCAAAAGTTTAAAAGACCAAGATAAATTAACCACCCTTTACACAGAAAAAGCGGTAGATTTTATAGACCGGAACGCCAGCGAACCCTTTTTCCTTTATGTGCCGCATACCATGGCCCATATACCCTTGGGAGTTTCGGACAAATTTAGAGGCAAGAGCGAACAAGGTCTTTATGGAGATGTAATGATGGAAATTGATTGGTCTGTTGGAGAAATAGATAAAGCCTTAAAACGAAATGGTGTTGCGGATAACACTATTTTTATTTTTACAACAGACAACGGGCCATGGTTAAATTTTGGTAACCACGCAGGTTCTTCGGGCGGATTAAGAGAAGGAAAAACCACAAGCTGGGAAGGCGGGCAACGGGTACCTTTTATCATTCGGTGGCCTGGAAATACTCCAGAAGGGACTGTTTCTAATAAATTGGCCTGTGCTGTTGATTTGCTTCCCACTTTTGCGGCGATAACCAACGGAAAACTATCGAACAATAAAATAGACGGCGTAGATATATCATCTCTTTGGAAAGGACAATTTTCAGAAACGCCTCGTAACACCATATTATATTATTACGGAAAGAACAACCTAAACGGAGTTAGAAAAGGCAATTGGAAACTCGTGCTTCCCCATACCTATAGCAGCTATAACACAGAAAGTGGCAACGATGGACATGGCGGAAAGAGAATAAAGACTGTTGTAGAACAGCCAGAACTTTACAATATGATGCGTGATCCAGGAGAACGGTATAATGTAATCGCCTATCACCCGGAAAAAGTAAAAGAACTGATGGTTGTTGTAGAAAAAGCTCGCAAAGAATTGGGCGACTTAAATGTTAATATTGAATATGGAACCGAAAATAGGAAGATAGGCAAATTGTAAAGAACACCTTGCTACTCTTTACCTTGTAAAATTAATAAATACCACTATATGAAACTGAATAAACTGATTTGTTTAGCAGCATACCTGCTACCCTTACTCACCATTGCTCAAGAAAAGAAACCTAATATTGTCTGGATTTTTTCTGATGATCATTCTTACCAAACTATTGGAGCTTATGGTGGCAGACTACAAAGCTTAAACCCAACTCCCAATATAGATAAACTGGCCGCAGAAGGAATGCGTTTTGATAAGGCCTATGTTGAAAACTCAATCTGCGCACCAAGTAGAGCTACCCTATTAACAGGTAAAATGAGCCACCTTCATAAGAAACTGGACAATACCAAGAAAACAATCTTTGACCATGACCAGCAACAGTTTCAAAAAATACTACGTACCAACGGTTACCAAACGGCTATGATCGGGAAAATTCATCTTCCCGGAAAAATGCAAGGTTTTGATTATTGGGAAGTACTCCCCGGACAAGGAAAATATTATAATCCTGATTTTATAACCGAGGAAGGCGATACAAACTACAAGGGCGAATATGTAACCGATGTAATTACGGACCGTGCCCTAAACTGGTTAGAAAACGAACGTGATCAGGACAAACCGTTTATGATGATGGTTCACCATAAGGCCCCACACCGCAACTGGGATCCGGCAGAGCGCTATATGAGCAAATATGAAGATGTAGAAATTCCTGAGCCGGACAATTTTTTTGACGATTATGTCACACGCACTACAGCTGCCCACAAACAAGAAATGGATATTGCCACAAGCATGAACACCCATATTGATTTAAAGGCCGAAGGTAACCGCTACGCGAACGACCCAAGGTATAAGGGACGTTTTGCAAAGTTTGCCCAAGATAATTTAAAAGGTGAAGCGCTTGTTAAATGGAAATACCAGACCTACATGAAAGATTATTTACGTTGTATCTGGTCTGTTGATGAAAGTGTAGGACAGATAATGAAATCGCTTAAAGAGCAAGGGTTGGATGAAAATACTATAGTAATCTACTCTTCTGACCAAGGTTTTTACATGGGTGAACATGGTTGGTTCGATAAGCGTTTTATGTATGAAGAATCGTTTCGTACACCGCTTATTGTAAAATGGCCCGGCACCGTTAAACCGGGAAGCGTAAATACCGATTTGGTACAGAACATAGACTTTGCCGAAACCTTTCTTGACCTTGCCGATGCTCCTATTCCAGATGATATGCAGGGTAAAAGTGTCGTACCCCTTTTGAAAGGGAAAGCACCTAAAAACTGGCGCAAATCTATGTACTATCACTATTATGAATATCCTGGAGCACATGCAGTTCGCCGCCATGAAGGTGTCGCCAATAAGCGTTATAAGCTTATCCGTTTTTACGGAGAAGATGTTCCAAACGGTGAGGAATGGGAATTTTATGATTTGGAAAAAGACCCTTCGGAAATGAATAACATATACAACTCATCTGCCATGACAAACCAAATTTCGGAAATGAAAAAAGAGCTCGGTAAACTAAGAGTTCAATACGCGGTAAACGAGTAAAAGTTCCTAATATAAGTAATTAAAGACTGATGAAAAGAATACTGTTCGCTGCCTTATTATGTACCTCTACCTATTGTACCGCACAAGAAACGACCTCTGATTCAAAAAAGTATGAACCTTATGTCAACCAATTGGGTTATAATTTAGGGGAGTCCAAACGTTTTGTATGTTATGGTGCTGAAAATGATACACCCTTCCATATTATAAATACCACTACATCCAAAGTGGTGTTTGAAGGAAAAATGCTGAATAATGAAGGATGGTTTTCAGAATTTGAGCCAAAAGAAGCTCAAGACGAATTTGTAATTAAAGTTGATGGGCACGGCAGTTCGGTACCATTTTTAGTAGCCGACCACCTTATGGAAACGGCATCCTCAAAACTAGCTTATGATTTTTTTGTTGATGCACGGGGGTTTGATGATTTGAGCACCTACGATATGGCTGCCGTATACGGTGGTGGCCCAACGCGTGATGGTGGGGCTTACGGATTAGAGACTATTTTTGAAATTCTACAATATGCTAGTAACCCAGCGCTTTTTGACAACTGGAAATCTGAATTGGGCGATAAAAAAGTAGCCGACCTCATTGAACTGATTCTTTGGCATGCTGAATTTGCGTACAAGTATGTAGATTATAACGGTCCCGTAAAAAAACGCCATGGTACTTTAGGCTACCAAGGACAACCCAGAATGACCTATGATTATTGGAATACTTTAGATCAACTGGCAGCAGTTTGCGCTGCGTACCATTCTTTTCTAAAACCGTATCTAGACGAAGAAACCTATCAGAAATACCGAAAAGTCTGCTTGGACAACTGGGAGGCCTATGACCGCCATAAAGTAGTTCGGTTCTGGACCTATAGTACCAAATGGGTAGATGAAGGCTTTCAGGAATTTAATGAAATGGGCAATGCTTACGGGCAATCGGTTTTTCGAAATCTCTTTATGTACGAATCCGAAAGACATGAAAAAGATGGCTCTCCGGAGAAGTACTTAAAATGGGCACAATCAGGTGCTTCAGACATCATAAAGAACTGGGACTTTAACAACCCAAGACACATGTGGTGGATAAGAAATGCCGAACATATCACTCCACAAGCCCTAGCATATTTTCTTCTTTTAGCTCCAGAAAAAGCACCTGAAGGAACAAAAGAAAAACTAGAAGGCTGGGCCCTTCATATAAAACAAAAGAGCAATAATTTTTGGAAATACCGTAAGCATAGTGAAACAGAATGGGCGCATTCAAAAACTAAAGAATTAGGAGGGGCTCCTGCTCTTGGCGGTTCTATGTTCGCTATAGCCCATCTTTTGAATGACCCTGATCTTAGGGCGTTGGGTTGGGCTCAGACGGATTTTGTTTTTGGAGTTAATCCCGTAGGCACGCACCTTAGCAATAAAAGCGATGCACGTGTAAAAATTGGCGGGTACTGGAAAGGTGTTGAAAAAGGCTGGCCACAATCCCACCCACATGGTTATGGAGAATTAGGTAGCGTTAGGGGTACATTAGATGGTTCTCCATTAGACAGTCAATTCCCGATTGCTGAAAAAATTGATGCCATTGAAGGAAAAAATGAAGGTCGGGTTTTTGGCAAAAATGCCTACGCAACAGAGGGTTGGGGAGTTTCTAACCGCGGCTGGCAAGCCACCTTAACCTTTTCTACATTAGGTAGCCACAACCTTAAAGTTTTTGATGGAGATTTTAAAGATGAAATCTCATCTGTAAAATCTGGTCAAAACATTACCGTGCAACTAAATGCCGCTTTAAATATTGATAGAAATGCCATAGATAAAGGTTGGGTGATGTTGCAATCTGGTCAGAAAAGTGAAAAAATCCCGCTTGCGGAAACTGGTATAAACACAGGAGTATTTACTTCTAAATTCAAAATACCAAAAAATTTGGACGTAAACTATTTAGAGCTATCTTACGGTTTCTTAGGTTTTGAAAAGAAACTTAAGTTAGACGTTCAACACTAAATTAACCTCAGTTTTAACATGAAACATTTTTCCAATTATCTGGTATTTTTTATTCTCGTAATAGTATTGGTATCATGCAAGAACGAACCTAAAAAAATGGTTATGAAAGATGTTGAACAGAAGATTGAAAATTCAAATTTAAAACTACTGGTCGGTACACATGCAAGTGGAGATGAACAAGGTATTTATCAATTAGACTTTAATTCTGAGACAGGAGAACTAGCCAACTCAGAACACTTGGTAAAAGAAGACAATTCCGGTTACCTCTATCTTTCAAAAGATGGCAAAAGAGTGTACTCTTCAAACGGAACAAAACCGGGAAGTGTGTCTGCATTTGAGTGGGATAATGAGGGAGTTAAATTGAGTAAAGTATCTAATTTTTCTAGTGAAGGTGATGGTGCCTGCTATATAGAACTAAGTCCAGATGAAAACCTTCTTGCCGCTGCCAATTATGGTTCTGGTGGCATTGTAATGTACAAAGTAGATGCACACGGAAAGGTAATTGGTGAGCCGGATGCCAAGCAACACGTTGGTACAGGCCCACATAAAAATCAAAAATCGGCCCATGCGCACTGTGTGAAATTCAGTAAAGCAGGAGATTTTCTTTATGCTGTTGATTTAGGAATAGATAAAATATTAGCCTACCCCATTGGTAGTGATGGTAAGTTAGGAAAAGAACATACAGCCTTGCAATTAGACCCAGGCGATGGTCCCCGTCATTTAATTTTTCACCCTACAAAAAACAGAGTTTTTATTATTAATGAATTGTATAGCTCCGTAGTATCTGCCAATGTAGATACTAAAACAGGAATATTTACTAGAATTGACAAGAAAAGTACATTACCCGAAGACTACAATGGAAATAATGCCTGTGCCGATATTCATTTAAGCAATGACGGTAAGTTCCTGTACGCCAGCAACAGAGGCCATAACAGCATTGCTACCTTTTCCGTATCAGATGAAGGACAGTTAAATTTGTTGGGGACGGAGTCCGTTCAAGGCGATTGGCCAAGGAACTTCACATTATCACCAGATAATAAATTTCTACTTGTTGCGAATAGAAAAACGGGGAACATTACCGTATTCAACAGAGATGAAACTTCTGGAATGCTATCCTATACAGGAAATGAGGTAAAATTGCCCCAACCTGTGTGTTTAAAATTTAGATAGCTCGCTCCCTTATTGGACTTCTAAAGTGTAAAAAAATTGCCATGAATCTACAGTGCCAATAAGAGAGCTCGGAATTAGCTATCTTCAAAACTATATGCTATCTATATCTATGTATTTATGTTCTTGTTCTACAAGTTCTATGAGCATACATTGCTCACCAGCAGGAAAATCCCAAATTAAAGTATCGCCTTTCGCATAACCAATAACAGCTGCCCCCATTGGCGTTAAGATGGATATTTTACTACTATTAACATCACTCTCAGTGGGAAGCACTAATTTGAACTTCTTTTTCCATCCATTTTCTGAAGTAATGCTAATGGTAGAATTAAACCGAATTACATCTTCGGGCATATCTGCCTCGTCATGTATTTGAGCCGATTCTAACTCACCCACCAACTTCTCTACTGATTTACGCAAAGTTTTATCCTTGTAATAGCCCGAAAGATTCATGAACCTTTTCAACAAAACATATTCTTTCTTTTCTATAACCAAGCCACCGTATTTCATTTTACTTGTATTTATGGAAAAATTCCTCTTTGTACATACGTTTCTTCAAGTCTTTCAATAGCTATTATAAACGCAGCAGTTCTCATATCAATCTCTCGTTTAACAGAAGTCTCCATTACCTTAGTGAAAGATTCTCTAAGCTTTTTCTCCAACTTTTCTAAAACTTCGTCTAGCTGCCAAATTTCACCATTACGGTTCTGAAGCCATTCAAAATAACTTCCTATTACCCCTCCGGAATTGCACAGAATATCCGGTAAAATAGTAACTCCTCTTTTTAACAAAATTGCTTCTGCTTCAACATCTGTTGGTCCATTTGCACCTTCTGCAATTAAATATGCTTTTATCTTGGAAGCATTAGCTGCCGTAATTACATTACCCAAAGCAGCTGGAATACATATATCACAATCCAATCCAAAAAAACCAGAACTGTCTAACGTTTCTGCTCCGGCAAAGCCCATGATACTGCCCTTATTTGCTTTAGTATAAGCGAGTAAATCATCTACAGAAATACCTTCTTCATTTATGATACTACCATAAGCATCTTGAACAGCAACCATTGATGCGCCTTCTTTCTCTAGAAAATAAGCAGCCCAAAACCCCACATTACCAAAACCTTGAACAATGAAGCGTTTATCTTTTAAGTTTATATTCTTGTGTTCTGCCCAAAATTTAATATTTAAAAAAACACCATAACCAGTTGCCCTGTCGCGACCTTGAGAACCGCCAGCGCCAATTGGCTTACCTGTTACTACGTGCATATTGGTAGACCTTTCTGCAGGAGATTTGGTAGACATATACGTATCTAAAATCCATGCCATGGTCTGCGGATTGGTATTTACATCTGGAGCGGGAATATCTAACTCAGGACCAATATTATCGCCCAAGGCATAGGTGAACCTTCTGGTAATACGTTGCAGTTCCTCATCGGAGTATTTGGTGGGATCAAGTTGTATTCCACCTTTAGCACCTCCATAAGGCAAACCTGCCAGAGAAGTTTTCCAAGTCATCCACATGGCCAAAGCTCTTGCAGCATCTATATCTACTGTTGGATGATAGCGTAAACCACCTTTGTATGGCCCAAGTGAATTGTTGTGCTGTACTCTATAGCCCGTAAATATTTCAACCTCACCATCATCCATTCTCACAGGAAAATGAACAACCAATTCATTATTGGTAACTTCTAGTATCTTTCTGATATTAGAGTTTAAACCAATGATGTCCGCGGCATTATCAAATTGTCGCATGACGTTTGAGAGCATACCTTGCTTTACAGCTTTTTTCTGCTCAGGAGTTTTTACAATCATAGATTTACACTTAAAATAAGACCTTTGTGGTCTTTCGTTTTTTAATTATGCATTTTGATACTTGTTTTTTTTGTGCCAAAAATGCATTCGCCATTCGCCGATCATCAAAAAGATGAACATACTCACTACATGAGCTAATAGTGTTTTTATTTGTTGTAATTACACAATGCGCAACGTACCTACATGTACTGCAAATACTTCTGTTAAACCCATTCATTTTACAATTTGATTGAAAATTTTATGTATAAAATCTACCCGATATTCCTGAGAATTCAACAAAAAAACTCAGGTGCGGACAATCGGGTAGATATAAATAACCAACTATCAAACTAATTCATTAGCAACTCACCTGAAGCCAGTGCATTGCTTATATCTGCGGCAACAACGGTGTGGGTTCGAAAAAACCGACTCCCATCCTTACGCTTTATTTTTATCTCGGTGGAACCGTTTTTCTTGTTTTCTACAGAGGTTACAACTACATTATTACCTTGCAAAGCTTTGTAATTTGCCAAACCCCCTCTTTTTATAATAAAATTGGCTCTTGGGAATTTTATATGTTTATAATTCATAGTTACGGGTGCACCTATCTCCAGGACATCTCCTACTTCTACGTTATTCGCGTTGATCTTAGTTTCATCCTGAGCATATAAAAAACTCCCTGAAAGCATTAAGGCTAATACAAATTTCTTCATCATCTATTCTATTTTAAATTAAACATATTACACTTCTACTCTATCTGCTTCTACACCGCCTACCTTTCTTATTCTTAAAGAAATACTATCTGCAGGAGGCCCATAATTTATGACGTCATCTTCTGAGCGGCCTATTACAGATGCACCCATGGTGCTAGTAACCGATATTTTTTGATTCGGAGAATCTTCATCCTGTAACGAAACCAATTGAAAAGTATAATCAACATTAGATATGCTAGAAACCGTTACTGTAGAGTTAATTCTGACAATATCATTTGGCATATCTTCTGAACTTAAGACCAATGCCGTTTCCAAATTTTTATCTAACATTTCAAGCGCATCTTGATGTGTATAGTCTACTAGGTACAAATTAGAATTTAGGTACTTTTTTAATACCGTATAATCATTCTTTTCTATAACTAGACTCCCATACTTCATCTCATTCACTTTTCAATTAAGCCACCTATTACGGATGACTTCATCAAAGAGCAAAACGTATGCCTACTGGAAGAAAAAAAATATCAAACAACCACAACAAACTGATTATCAGATATAAAAAATAAATTTAATTTAATTGGAAAGAAATGAACTGAGGAAAATTTACCCGTTTGAGTAAATTACCCCCATTTAATTATTTTAATTTTTCGCGTAAGGTTTTACGGTCTATTTGAAGAATTTCTGCCGCTTTTGTTTTGTTCCCTTGCGTGTGAAGAAGCACGCGCTGTACATATTCCTTTTCCATTTCCCGTAATGGCTTATAATCTCCCTCTGGGAAATCTATTTGGAATTTTAAGGCTTCGGGGAAATCTTTAACTCCTATGGTGCCATCACACATAATTACGGCTCGTTGCACCACATTTTCCAATTCCCTAATATTACCTGGCCAGTTATATCTTTTTAGTACCTCTATAGCATCTGGGGAAATCTTTAACAACCTGTCTTTATACTCTACTCCATATTTCAACAAAAACTTATCTACTAATAGTGGAATATCTGTTTTACGTTTTCGCAGAGGAGGCACGTCTATTTCTACTACCGTAAGTCTATAATAGAGGTCTTCTCTAAATCTTTTCTCCTGAATATCATTCTGTAAATCTGCATTTGTAGCTGCTATAATTCGTATATCTACTTTTTCACTTTTTCTGGCGCCAACCTTTGTAATTTCCTTTTCCTGTAAGGCCCGTAATAATTTGGTCTGTACGGTTAAGGGTGCTGTTCCTATTTCATCTAAGAAAAGGGTACCGCCTTGAGCGGCTTGAAAAAAACCGGTTCGGTTATCGTTTGCTCCCGTAAATGCCCCTTTTACATAACCAAACAATTCAGATTCGAGCAAATTTTCAGGAATTGCCCCGCAATTAACCGCTATAAAAGGTGCTCGAGAAAACTTTCCTGAATAATGTATGGCACGCGCCACAAGTTCCTTTCCTGTTCCGCTTTCACCTTGTATCAATACGGTGGCCTTATTATCCTTTACTCTATCTATTACATCCGTTATCTCTTGAAAAGCTGCGGACTCCCCTATCATTTCACTATGAAGTGTCCTATTCCCATTAGTCTTTTTAGGCCGTATGTTTTTGCGGCTCTCGCCATGCGCAAAAGCTTTTTCAACCGCCAGTCTAAGTTCTTCTTTTGTAAAAGGTTTGGTTAAATAGTCTATTGCGCCAGATTTAATTACTTCTAAGGCCCCATCAACAGATGGGTAACCGGTAATAACCAGTTTTGGGATTTCAGGATAATGCTCATCCGAGAATTTTAACAACTGTAAGCCATCTACCTCGGGCATTTGAATGTCCGTTATCAACAAATCAATAAAAGTATCTTTCAATATATACAACGCTTCTTTTACCGAAACAGCCTTGTACGTATGGTAATTCATTGATTGAAGATGACGCTGTAAAAGCTCCAAAATATTAATATCATCATCTACCAGTAAAATATTCTCTCTTTTAAGCATACTTACAATTTAGGAAAATCTAGAACGAAAACCGTTCCTTTTGGTTTGTTGGGTTTATGTTGAATCGTGCCTTTATGACTACTAATTATACCGTGAACAACACTTAGACCTAGTCCAGAACCTTCTCCCAAAGGTTTGGTAGTAAAAAACGGTTCAAAAATCTTATCCTCAATCTTTGGGTCTATCCCATCACCTTCATCAGAAATACAAATTTGAATTTTCTTACCTTTTTCTATGATAGATACTCCAACGGTTCCTTTAACCGGAGAATAATAAATGGCATTCATAACCAAATTAAAAAGTACTTGTGTAAACTGAACTTTATCTGCCCGCAACCAAATATCATCTGATTCAAACTTTTTGGTAAGCTTTATATTTTTGGCACGTAATGAAGGTGTCAATAGTTTTAATGTACTTTCTATAATAGGGTTAAGCTCTACCGGTTGCATTTCCTGTGGCATCTCGCATGCAAAGAACATTAGCTTTTTTACTATCTCACGGCTAAATATGGCATTCTCAACAATTTTATCAAGGTCACGTATGGCACCTGAATCATCTACTCTTTCTTTTAGTAGTTCCGTAAAACCTAAAATATTAGCTAATGGTGTGTTGAGCTCGTGTGCGATGCCCGCTGTAATTTCACCTAAAATATGAAGCCTGTCCGTACGTTCCATTTGACGCTTTACTTTGGCTTCACTCTCCCGTATTTGTTTCCTTTCCAACAGGTTACCAATAGCTATGGTAACATTATTTAGAAGGTCTTTTTCCTCTTCTAAAAAATCTGCATAAAAATATCTGTCCTCTGGATATCCTACTTTAATAGTACCACTTACCTGATTAAAAACTTTAATATCGGAATGCATTAAAGTCATAGTATCACTAAAACCTTCTGTTTCAATAGTAAATTTGTCCAAACTTAAATGTACTTGGGTAACTTGATCAAACTGCCACGCATTTTTAAGACAATATACAATGGCCTCTAAGGAATTTTCCAGTTGATCAAAGTCGGAATTTGCAATTATGGAAGTTACCTCATACAGACAGGTCAACTCCTTTATACGCTCTTTTAATTTGTCTTTAACAGTAGTCATACACAAAAATAGTTCTTATTACAAAGATCATATTTAAAGTGGACTTCAAACAAATTATTTGAGATTCTTACAGTTTACACGCTAGAACTCCGAGAACATAAAACAGAAAAAGTTGAGATTTAAAAATGTTATCAACCTCAACTTCTAATTTTATTGGTACTTATATACTATTTAATTTTCAAGAGTGAAATCCGGTAGTTTTATAAGCTCACCTCCTTTTAATGCCGATTCATGTGCCAAAATACCAACACAAGTAATATTTGCCGATTGCCTTGCATTTGGGTAGGGTGCTTTTTTCTCTATTAGGGCATTTACAAATTCATGCACCAAATGTGGATGTGAGCCTCCATGGCCCGCTCCCTGTGTAAAACTAAGGTGTTGATGTTCTTCGGAATCATAAACCCCTTGGGTGGTGAAATGCTGAATTTCTTTTGGTAACAATTTTGCGAAATCAGGACTTTCTATCTCCTCAGGAATTTCCGGTTCCGGTTTTTTTGCGGTGTGCACTACTAGGGGTTCACCTTCAATAAGTGGCCATTCTACGGATTTTTTAGAACCGTACACTTCAAAACTTTCCCTGTACTGACGTGCTACATCAAAAAGTGAACGGTATACCTGAGCACTCAAATCCGAGTTTCTAAATTTGATATGAGTGGTTTCCACGGCAAAAGGTGAGCTGTAATGGGGTATCAAATCCTCACGAATAGTACCAGAACCAAAACAGGACACATATTCTGCCTCGGCCCTATTTAAGGCTAAAACCGGACCAACGCAGTGAGTAGCGTAGTGCATAGGCGGAAGCCCCGGCCAGTAGTTGGGCCAACCATCCATATCTTGCTGGTGACTAGCTTTTAGAAATTGAATTTTACCTAGTTCACCACTTTCATATAACTCTTTCATGAATAAAAACTCCCTGGCATATACCACGGTTTCCATCATCATATAGGTTAGACCGCTTTCTTCCGTTAAACGAACTATTTGCTCACACTCCTCTAAAGTTGTAGCCATAGGTACAGTACATGCCACATGTTTACCCGCTTTTAAAGCCTGAATAGATTGCCTGCCGTGATCAGGTATGGGTGTGTTGATATGAACCGCATCTATATCCGGGTCCTTCAGTAGTTCTTCATACGAAGTAAAGCGTTTTTCAATTCCAAAAGTATCTGCAAGCTGAATTAACTTTTCTTCGTTACGCTGACATACCGCTACCAAATTTGCATACGGATGCTTTTTATAAATAGGAATGAACTCAGCTCCAAAACCAAGCCCGACAATGGCTATATTTAATTTTTCTCTACTCATAGTTCTCTTTTATTATGCGAATGTTTTCTTCAAAAAATCGATGCCTTTAACAGCAAACTGGTCTTGGCTATCTGCCAAATTTTTCCAGATACAAACGGCACCTGCCAGTTCCTTAATTTCCGGCGTAAAGCTTTCAATCACCAGTGCCCCTTTATAATTTATGTCATCAAGGCCCTTCTTAAAATCGCCCCACGCTGTAAGCCCCGTTCCGGGAATGCCCCGATGATTTTCCGATACCTGTACGTGAATTAATTTATCTCCTACTAAGTTAATGGCTTCCCTAATATTCTTCTCCTCAATAGTCATGTGAAACCCATCAAGTAAAACCTTTGCATTTGATTGATTAATATCATTGACCAACCGCATTACATCTTTTGCCGTATTGACCAAATCCGACTCAAAACGATTTAAGGGCTCCAAAGCAATGGATAGACCATAATCCTCCGCCATTTTACACACCTTACCTAAATTGTTTACTGCACGGTTCCATTCTATTTTGCGCTGTTCTTCAGAAACCATGCGTGCTTTCCCCACCGCCGAATACATTGGCCCTGCAAAAAAATTGGTTCCTAAAACTGCACACAGCTCAAAACAATTGGCTATATAATTGAAACTGTTGCTATGCAAAGCGGCATCGTCTGCAGTAAAATCTTTTGTTGGACCGAACGCACCGCAGACAGTAGCACAAAGGCCATTATCGTCCAAAGCTTTTTTAACTAGCTTACCATCTATCCTTGCAGGGTCTTCCACTGGTATTTCGACCGTATCAAAACCCATTTCTTTTATCTTTGGAAACAGGGAAATAGAATCTGAGGTAAAGGGTGATTGCCATAACCAAGTACTTACCCCAAAAGATATAGTATTACTCATTTATCCGTTGTTAGAGATAATTAATTAGCTACAACCTTCATTACACCTTTCATTATGCGCCAGTGCCCCGGAAACGTACAAATAAACGGATATTCCCCTGGCTCAATGGGTGCTGTAAATTTTAAGGTTACCGTTTGCTCTGGATCAACCAATGCTGTGGCAAAAAGAACCTCATCCATTTCAGGAACATAATTTTGTTTAGCTCCATTAGGGTCCGCTGCCAGTTTATCTGAAGCCTCACCTACCTTATCCATCGTTCCTTGTTTTACAATGACCAAATTGTGCTGCATAAAGTCTACATTCTCCAGAATTAATTCTACAGGTTCGCCCGCTGGCACAACAAATTCTGAGAGATCGTATTTCATTTCGTTCTTAACCGTACGCATTCTAATTACAAGTCGCTCATCAACATCATCGTTTTTTTCTTCATCATCAATTTTATGCATATGGGCTTTGGCAAAAACTTCGGCAATGCTGGATTTAGAAAAAAGGTCATCTGTCTTCTGTAAAAGGTTTTTTTCCACTTCATATTTCCAATCTCCGGCCAATGCTATTTTCTCGTTTCCTAAGGCTAAAAACATTAGATTTTCCTTACCATATATTCCACCACCTCCACCAGTGTCCTCTACACGAATGGCAATGTGGTTTTCTCCTTTCTTTAAAATCCCTGAAGCTATATTATATACACGTTCATCCGCATAGCTCTGCTCGGTCCCTCCAATCTTAACGCCGTTTATATAGACAACATCAGAGTCATCAATCGGCCCCATGGAAATGGTTGCTTTACGATTTAAAAGCTCTTCTGAAATGGCAACCGATTTGCGGAACCAAATGATTCCGTCCATATCCAGCCCGGCATCTTCTATATATTGAGGTAATTTCATTGTTTTCCAATGACTATCTTCATGGTTCATTTTATGCCTGTCTCCACTTTCGTCTTTTTCGGTTGTAATACTAGTATCAACTTTAATATGCTGCATAAACCCCTTTCTATGCGAACTAACTGCAGCATACACAGCCTGGGACAGCCATGGGTCTTCCACAATTTCCTTTTCAGTACTCATTTCGTAAAGTAGGTTCCCCACCTGTAATGAAGGGGGGCGCTCCGTAAAATAAAGCAAGGCAGCCAAACGAACTTTTGGGTCTTTATCGAATAACAGTTTTCCGTTTAATATGGCCTCATCGGTTTTATCCGTTTTCGGTAATATTTGTATAGCTGCTTTGCGCACCGCTGCAGAAGGGTGATACAATGAATTGGTTACCACCTCATATATTTCAGGGTCTGTTTCAATAGCTCCCAACCCTTCTAAAGTCCATAAAGTGTGTAGCACGGACGGATTCATACCCATTTCATCAACTTCGGTATTAGAAATTAATTTGGCTAACTTTTTCAATACAGTTGCATCGCCACTTTCAACCAACAAGCGTTGGGCGGTCATACGCCAGAACAAATTACTATGAGAAAGTGTATTTATCAATTCCTCAGGTTTTTCTTTATGTAAAACTATCCTTTCATTTGATTTGCTGGCCTTGGAAACAACTCTATAAATACGTCCTCTAGATTTATCCCTAAGAGGATTTTCATACGCATTTCCCTTTCCGTTAACTGCATTATAGCCACCTCGGTCTACGTTTGGCGTAGGATTATGTTGAATGATAAAATTATACCAATCCAACACCCATACGGCACCGTCCGGACCTACTTTAGCTTCAACTGGTGATACCCACTCATCCGAACTAGCAAAAAGATTACCTCCATCCGTTTCTTTATACCCTGCTCCTGTTTCATTAATTTTTGCCATATGAACAATACCTCCAGTGGGTTCACAAACAAAAGCAACTTTATTAAAATAAGCACTAGGAAACTCTCTAGCGGTGTAAAAGTGGTGACCTGCAGCAGCAGTGAATCCACCAAAAACATCTACTTGCCTAATATTTCCTGTTATCGGTTGCATATCATAATGCCCGTCTATTTTTAAACTTCCATTTATAGGTATACCCTCTACGCCCTTTAAATTTTTGTCCGGAATACCTAAATAAACACTGTGTGTATTATTTGCTGTAGAGGCAAAAAGTGAATTATCTTCGGTTATGCCCAATCCCCATGTATTATTACTGGTTCTCGTTAAGAAATCGAAGGTTTTCTTTTTGGGGTCAAAATGATACATTCCTTGAGAAAACTGCTCATCTTTACCAAAAATACGTCCCGAAAACCCGGAATAACCAACTACCCCATAAATAGTATTATCAATTCCGTTCTGAAGGTTAGAAGGTCCTGCATGAGTATCAAAAACTCCCCACCCATCTATAAGGGTCTCTTTAATATCAGCTTTATCATCACCATCCGTATCCTTCAAAAATAAGAATTGGGGCGCTTGGGCAACTATAATTCCGCCATCATAGAATACGAAACTTGTGGGTATATTAAGTTTATCAGCAAAAACGGTTACCTTATCCGCACGACCATCACCATTAGTATCTTCTAATATTTTAATCTTATCGTCACCTACCCCTTTGTCATCACGAACCGTATTTGGATAATCTACGGTTTCTATAACCCACAGTCTACCTTTTTCATCCCAATTTGCGGCAATAGGGTTTATTATATCCGGTTCAGCAGCAAATAACTGCAACTCAAAACCGGCTGGTACTTGAATTAGTTTTGCCGACTCATCAGGTGCTAACGGCAACTGATATTTTAAAGGAGGATTCCGTTTCTCATAATTGGGTATATTCGGCCTTTCTTCATATTTCAATTGAGGCATATCCTTAACAAAAACTTCCCAATTTTGTTTTACATTATCGTTTACCGACCAGAGAATCCCCTCTTTAATCAAGTTAAGAAACTCCAGATTCTCCCACGTCCGCTCATCATGCCCTAGGGCGGTGTAGAAAACTTTTCCCTTTCCGTATTTTTTTACCCAGGTATAGGGTTCACGATAGTTACCTTCAACACGCTCCATCAGTACCGTAATATCATCTGCTATCTTATCATGTACATAGGTCTCGTCCCAAGTCTTGAATTCCTTGACATTTCGCATAGCGGCATGTGTACTATCGATTATTTCTGCCGTGAAAGTTCCAGTTTCATGCGTTGCGAATTGAGCTCCGACCAAATCAATATATTTCTCTGAATTCTTAAAACAAAAACTGGCCGAATGAATGGGAATGAACCCATTGCCTTGTTCTACAAAATTGAGCAATGCTTTTTCCTGTTCACTATTGATCTCTTCGTGATTAGCATATATGATTAGCCCATCATATAGGTCTAGGTTTTCAGAATTTATATCCGATAGGCTCTCTGAATAAGTAATATTTATTCCTTCCTTGGCTAAAGCTGAAGCCAAAATTGGCATATAGGCCCTAGAATTATGGTGCTCTAAATCGTGGCCCAAAAACAATAGTTCCATTCTCCGCGGACGATTGTCCAAAGCCTTGTTTTCTCTTGTTTCCCCTTTACAGGACAGGAATAAGACACCCATTACCAAAAAGCTAAAAAACACCTTCTTTATATTTCCCATAATCATGTATTCTTGATACACCCCAATTTTATAACTATTTCAAAGACGGTATAGACTTTCTAATATCAGGTTTTGACTCTTTTATATCATCATATATTATTATATGTATTTTTAAAGATAAATTAGTATCGTTCTGTCAAAACATATTGAAAAAATCATTTATGAAAACCGCCCTCAGAAAATCGCCTATCCCCAAGACTCACGCATTTGTGGTGCAAAAGTTAAAACAACCCATTTTTGACCCTAATTGGCATTTTCACCCTGAATACCAATTATTTATGGTATTAAATGGAAAAGGGACTCGGTTTATTGGTGACCATGTAGAACAATTTCAAGAAGGAGATATCACCTTCACCGGACCAAATCTGCCCCATTTATGGAAAAGTGACATGGACCAACCAGACCAAAAAATAAAAGCGGAGGGCATTGTAGTTTACTTTGATCATGATTTTATAAGTGCGCCATTGTTACACAAAGAAGAATACATTAGATTAAGGCAACTATTTAAAAAAAGCTTACGCGGATTTAAAGTAGTGGGAGCAACAGCAAAATCACTTCGAAAAAAAATAGCCGATCTACCCACTTTAGAAGGGTTCGATTCTGTATTGGGCCTATTACAAATTCTAAATATTCTAGCTAAGACCGAAGACCTTAACCTACTTGCAAGTTCTGGCTATACAAATACTTTGCGAGAAGGAGATACGGAACGTATGAACCGGGTATACGCTCATGTAATGAAGCATTTTAAACGAAAACTACCCATATCTGAAATGGCGCAATTGACCAATATGACACCTACCTCGTTCAGTAGGTATTTTAAAACACATGCAAATAAAACATTTTCTGAATTTGTAAGTGAAATAAGAATAGGGCATGCCTGCAAATTACTTATAGATAAAAAGATGAATCCTTCGCAGGCCTGTTACCAGAGTGGGTTTAGAACATTATCAAACTTTAATAGACAATTTAAAATAGCTACGAGCATTACCCCAAGTGCCTATAAACAGAGGTATAGGATGAATTAATATATCAATTCTATACCGTAACCCCTGTTACCTCTTTGCAAAAATCATGAAACTACCATGACTACTACAATTGTACTTCCTAATGAAGCTATCCTCACAAATAACGCAGATTTGTCTCTTCAAAAATTACAGAATCACTTATACTTATAGGTAAATTATGACTATATTGAAGGTTTATTCCTATAAATTATATAGATTTTGGAAAGAATCTCTAAAAAATCGAAGTCAAAAATACCATACCACGAAATATTTATTGAACAGGCCCCTTCCGCAATTGCTATGTTCGATAGGGATATGTGTTATTTAGCTACATCTAACCGTTGGGTAGAAGACTATGGCCTACAGAGCATGGAACTTGTTGGTATTTGTCATTATGATATATTCCCAGAAATAGGCGAAGATTCAAAACAGCTTCATAAAGAATGTATTGATAAGGCTATTGATGTATTTGATGAAATTCCTTTTAAATTTAAAGATGGTACCGTAAAATGGCTTTCTTTTAATATTCATCCTTGGTATATTTCCAAAGGTAAAGTTGGAGGCCTTTTCATTCATACTGTAGACATTACTCCTAACAAGGAAGATGAATTAAAAAAGGTTAGAACTGAAGATATTTTTTCAAAAACAAAACAAATTGCCAAAATAGGCACTTGGGAAGTAAACCTTGCTACGAACAAAGTCTTTTGGAGCAAAATGACGCGAAAAATTCATGAGGTCGAGGAAAGCTACAAGCCTAACCTAGAGGACGGCATCAACTTTTACGAGGAAAAACATAGCCGACAAAAACTACAGAGCTGCGTACAAGACGCTATTGAAAAAGGTACTTCATTTGATCTTGAACTTGAATTCTTTACGGCAAAACAAAATCATAGATGGGTTCGTGTTATTGGAAAACCTGAGATGAGTGACGATGGATATAGTAGCCGCATATTTGGAATTATGCAGGATATTAGCGATGCTAAATCATCAAAATTTGAACTAGACCAAGCCCACGCCCAATTAAGAGCCATATATAACTCAGAATCTACTGCCATTTTTTCTACTGATAGTACTGGAACCATAAATCATTTTAACAAAGGTGCAGAAATACTTTTAGGGTATTCCGCATCAGAAATGGAAGGTAAACAAAACCCCATGGGGTTTCTTCTTATAGATGAAGTAAATAAATTTAGAAGAGATCTTGCCCTTTTATACGGAAAAAATCCCGAGAATTTTAGTCATTATAAAAACTTAACCAATGAAGATGTTAATGACACCAGGGAATGGACCTATGTTCGTAAAGACGGCTCCACACTATCTGTTATGGGTACGGTCTCTGCCGTTAAAAATAAGTTAGGAAATAACATTGGCTATATTGCTGTATCAACAGATATTTCTGAAATAAAGCAATATCAAAATGAACTTCTGGCTAAAAACCAACTACTGACATTCGCTGAACAAATGACCATGATGGGGCATTGGCAGTGGAGTTTATCAGATAACACCTGTAAGTGGTCCAAAAGTCTGTATACTATTGCTGAAATGGACGAAGATATAGATCCGTTATTCAGCACGTTTTTCAACATGGTACACCCAGAAGATCAACCACTAATCTCGGAACGCGTTTCAGATGCATTGCGTGACAAGGAATTTGATAGCTGTACCGTACGTTTAATCACTACTACAGGAAAAGTGCGTTCTGTTCATATAGCTGGCGTTGTTATTACCAATACCAAAGGCGAACCTGTAGAGCTAATTGGAACCACGCAAGACGTCACAGATATTAAAATGGCCGAAAAGAAATTTAGAGGTCTTTTAGAATCTGCTCCGGACGCCATGGTTATCATAAATGAAGAAGGTACTATTCAACTTATAAACAAACAGACAGAAACCTTATTTAAATACACTCCTGATGAAGTAATAAAGGAATCTGTAGAAACTCTTATCCCCAATATATTACCTTCTATAAAAGCTGCCAAGTTTTCTAACCATACAAGACAAATTGGTATCATAGATAAACTTTTTGCTGTTAGAAAAAATGGTCAAAAAATAGCCGTGCAAATAAGTATGGCCCCTGTGCAATGGGAAGAAGGACTAATCATATCTCTTGCCATACGTGATATTACAAAACAAAGGTCTGCAGAAAGAAAAATTTTAAAGGCAAAAGAAAATCTTGAAACCCTAGCGCACAAACTAACAAACCAGAATAGGCAGCTTGCAGATTTTACACATATAACTTCGCATAATTTGCGTTCTCCGGTAAGTAATCTTAACTCACTCTTAGATATCTATAGAACAACAGACGATGAGTTGCTCCGGGCAAGTTTGTTCGAAAAATTTGAAACCGTAATAAATCATCTCACCTTAACACTAAATACATTAGTTGAAGCGTTAAAAACAAAGAATCCACATTCTGAGGAAGATATTAAAGAAATTCAATTTGAAAAAGTATTGAGTAAAACCAAAGATGTTTTAGCTGGTGAAATATTGAAAACAGGGGCTATCATTAAGGCTGATTTCTCTAAATGCTCAAAAATTGAGTATCACAAAATATATTTGGATAGCATTTTTTTAAACCTGGTTAGTAATGCTATAAAATACAAATCTAAAAATCGCAAACCAGTAATAGAAATAGAATCTATCATTCAAGATGGTAAAATAATGTTAGAATTTAAGGACAATGGTTTAGGCATAGATTTAGAGCAACACGGCCATAAATTGTTTGGATTAAATAAAGTTTTCCATAGACATCCAGATGCCAAAGGTGTTGGTTTGTTTCTAACCAAATCTCAAATAGAGGCTATGGACGGAACCATTTACGCAACCAGTAAAGTAAATGTAGGTACTACGTTTACAATAAATTTTAATTGACCCAATGAAAAACATTCCTAAAATATGTATTATAGATGATGATTACATCTATCGTTATACAGTTGTAAAAAAAATGGAAACCATGCATTTACCTGTTAAAACGTTGGCTTTTGAGGATGGTGAAATGGCCTTAGACTTTATATTAAAGAATCTTAATATTGATTCTGAATTACCTGATGTTATCTTTCTAGATGTTGATATGCCTATTATGGATGGCTTTCAATTTATAAAAGAGTTCTCAAAAATTGAAAATCAATTAAATAAGAAAATACGTATTTATATGATATCCTCTTCTTTGGACCCCGTAGATATTGAAAGAGCTGAACGAACACACTTTATTGCAGACTACTTTGTAAAGCCCATAAAAACAGAACAAATAGAATCTGTTTTTCTAAATCTCTAATTTACAGGTTTTAACATTTTAAAACCACCCCTTATTAAACTCAAATAGCAGCTGTTGGTTACTTCCAATAGCTCCGTCGTGGTAAACGTAGAACTAACGAACGTCTATTCCGCTTCATCTATCTATTCTTATCAATATAATTTTATAAGAATGCCTAGTGAAAATTCTACCTCTTATCCTCTCCTCTTTTCTCTTGCTTATTTATTTAATTTCTACACTAAAGCTAAGTTATAATTAGCATACACTTAATTATTGCGCAATTTTCACAAGAAAACCTTAAAAATGGTAAAATAGTGCAATAGCCAGTTAAATTTCGCAAATACACCCCTTCGTTTTTATGGTTCTTTTGTAGAAATAAATTAAATCTTATCAATATCGCATACGCCATAAACAAATATGACTCACTCATTTAATACTTTAAAAACCAAAAAATAACCGACCAAAAAAGGAGAGTGCGCTAACACTCCCCTATAGAAATTCATGCAATGCATGAAGTAAAGTAATACCCCATTGACACTGGGGCATGTTTAACTCTAACTAATTCAAATTTATGAAAATTAAATGGTTTACTGATGCGGGTTGCCCAGGCAGCTCCATCAAAAGATTACTCGTACTAAAGTTCGTGATAATCTTAGCTGTAGCGACTCCAATTCAATCACATGCATTTACGACAGATAAGGAATCGTCTTTAAAAAATGACCTTGAAACCCAACCCGTTCAACGCACCGTAACAGGTACCGTATCGGACGCAATGGGACCACTTGCTGGTGTTACTATTCTTGTTAAAGGAACTACCAATGGTACTTCCACAGACTTTGATGGTAATTATAGTATTGAAGTAGATGATAATCAAACTACACTTGTCTACTCCTATATAGGATATTCATCAAAGGAAATTCAAGTAGGGAGTCAAACGGAGATTAATGTAACCTTAGAAGAGGATGCAGCAAAACTAGATGAAGTAGTTGTTCTGGGGTATACTACCCGTAAAAAAGGGGAACTTACAGGGTCTGTAAGTACCGTTAGTTCTGAGCAAATTGAAAAAGCAGGTAATAAAGATTTAGCAAAATCACTTGCCGGTACAGTTCCCGGTCTAATTATATCAGATAGAGGTGGTGTTCCTGGATCTACAAATGATGATGATTTAACTCTCCTTATTAGAGGTAAATCTACTTTAGGTAACAATTCGCCTTTAATATTGATTGATGGAATCACAGCCAGTACATTTTCTCATCTGGCTCCACAGGATATAGAGTCCTTAACCGTACTAAAGGATGGTGCCGCTGCTATTTATGGAGCTAGAGCTGCTAACGGAGTTATTTTAATTACCACAAAAAGAGGTAAGTCCGGAAAGCCAAAAATTGTATTGAGTTCTTCTTATAATGTATCCCGGTTTTCAGTCGCTCCAACCTTAATGTCTTCTGAGCAGTATGCTACTTATAACAATGAAATTGCAGAACGCAACGGAACACCGTTACCGTATACTCAAGAACAGATTAATGGATATGCAGCAGGAAACGATCCAATAAACTTTCCTGATACGGATTGGGCCGATCTTACTTTTGCCAAATCGTCACCTGAGTCTCGTAATTCCGTTTCTATTTCTGGGGGTAGTGATAACGTGAAGTATTTTGTAAGCGGAGATTTTATTAGCCAAACCGGTATGTACAAATCTGGCGATTTAAATTTCAAACAAAAGCAAGTACGTTCTAATATTGACATTAATCTTACCAATAATTTTAAAATTGGTGTAGACCTTTCCGGTAGGTTTGGAGATAGGAATGAACCTGGAGCTAGTGTTGGCGAAATTTATAGTCGTATCAACACAAACGAGCCCACAGAAGTAGGTATTTATCCAAACGGATTACCTGGTTGGGGTGGCGAAAATGGGGCAAACCCTTATGTTATGTCCTCCCAACAGTCTGGTTTTTCAAAACAAACGGATAACGAATTGCGCGGTAGGTTTTCTTATGACTGGAACCTAGATAACACCATACCCGGATTAAGTTTAAAAGGTTTTGCCGGTGTTAGAAGAATGAATAATGATGTAAAAGCTTGGTACACTCCCTGGACGGTTTATACGTATCAAGAAAGCACCAATGACTATACACCATCTCAAGGTTTTGCACAAGGGCAAGGTTCTCAACGCACACTACGTGAGAGTTTCTGGAAATTTGATGAATTGCTTTTAAATTCCACACTTCACTACTCAAAAACTTTAGGTGACAATCATTCCATAAGCAGTTTTGTAGGTGTTGAGCAGGCTACTTCCAATCAACGTTCTTTTTGGGCTGAAAGAAGAGGTTTTCCAACTTCGGAACACAGTGAACTTTTTGCGGGAAGCGATGAGGGTCAACAATCTTACGGAGAATCACAGGAATGGGCTCGTGTTAATTATTTTGGCTCTTTTTCATATGACTTTAAGAAGAAATACTTTTTGGACCTTACCGTACGTCATGATGGTTCCAGCAACTTTGGTCCCGGAAAAAGGTTTGGTACATTCCCGGGCATAGCAGCATCATGGGCACTTCACCAAGAATCATTTTTAGAAAATATAGACTGGCTTAATGCTTTAAAAATTAGAGCTTCATGGGCTAAAATGGGTAATGACCGTATAGCTCCTTTCCAGTATTTAACGCGTTACAATTACGGTGGTCCTACCAATAATGCACAACCTAATTATTCCATTTTTGGTACTCCAGGCGTAAGTTATAACGGCTATACCAGTGATAATGTTCCCAATGAAAATATTACCTGGGAAACAGCCTACATGAAAAATATTGGATTGAATTTTACATTGTTCGACAATAAACTGTCTGGTGACATCAACTACTTCTATCAAAACAGGGAAGACATTTTGGTTACCCGTGCCGCAGCCATCCCAGATGCCGCCGGTATTACCCTACCCGCAGAAAACATAGGAAAGGTAGATAACTTTGGATGGGAAGTAGAACTAGGATGGAGAGATAAAATTGGTGAAAACTTTGGTTACAATCTTGGTGCTAATTTTACTCAAGCTAAAAACGAAGTTGTATTCTTAGCTGAAGCTGCAGATGTTCCTGAATGGAGAAAAAGAGAAGGGCATTCTTTAGACTCGTACATTACTTACCCTACTGCCGGCATCTTTAAGGACCAAGCGCAAGTAGATGCAACGGAAGTAAAACTAGACGGTACCGTTCCCGGGGAACCTATTTATCTAGATACGGATGGTAATGGTGAAATAAATGCGAATGATAGAGTTAGAGCCTATTCATCCAATGTGCCAGAAATTCAGTTTGGTTTCTTTGGCGGTTTTAATTATAAAGATTTTGACTTTAGCTTCCTTTTTCAAGGACAAGCCGAAGCAGAAATGCTGATATTCTTTGAACGTCCAGGGGCACGTCCAGATTTTCTTTTTGACCAAAGATGGACACCTCAAAATCAAAACGCAAGATATCCAAGAGCATATGCAACAGGAGATAAATTCAGCACAAATCAAAGTGGTAACTCCGCAAATTTTGAAGGTGCGGACCTATGGCTTCATGATGCTTCATTTGTTCGCTTAAAGCAATTGGAAATGGGCTATACCTTCCATAAGGAGGATATTAAGTTTGGTGACCTAAAAATATTCGTAAGAGGCTATAACATGTTGACCTTGTTCTCTGATGTAGCTGATTTAGGTTTAGATCCAGAGGCTAATGGCTACTATGATTTTAGAGAGAGTACCTACCCATCATTACAGACCTATACTTTAGGGCTTAACTTAAGTTTCTAATCTGTCATGAAGTATAACCAAGCTCTATTGAGTTCTAGGCGTAAATGAACGATAACAAAAAATAAAAACTGAAATGAAATATATTAATATAAAGCAATTTGGGGTCTTGATTGCCCTTTTTGCGACAATAGGTTGTGAAGATGTATTGGATACAGAAGCTTCGGATGCTTTTACTGAAGACATTATTTACAGTGAACCTGATCAGGTAGAAAGATTGGTTTACCCGGTTTACAACAGTACAGAAAGTTGGGGTTTGAACAAAGCTCAATGGTGGTCCAGAAGATTTAATATTGAAGTGGGTTCTTTTGAAGCAAAGTTCAACTTTAATGATTTAGATCAACTTAGATTAAGAGCAGGTTGGTCCCCAAGTAATGTTGGGGTTCTAGCTGAAAAATGGAGTACCTATTGGGATTATATCCGTCTTGCCAACGAGTTTTTAGATCGCATAGATGATAGTGAAGCTATGAAAACGGCTCCGGACGAAGTCGCTATTCTTAAGGCCGAAATGAAATTCCTTCGTGCCAATATCTACAGTAAGCTAATTAAATATTATGGAGGCGTACCTATATTAGAAAATGCTTTAGGGTTGGATGCTGATTTTGCTTTAGTGAGAAACAGTTATGAAGAATGTGTAGATTTTGTTGTTAAAGAACTAGATGAAGCTGCCGCTATTCTTCCCGAAACCCGTCCGGACAATGAATTTGGACGTGCTACAAAATTAGCAGCATTGTCAGTAAAATCGCGAACTTTGCTCTATGCCGCCAGCACATTGCATGATCCCGCAACTGAGCCAAGTGGACCTTTGTATGATTATACGAAAGCTAGCAAATGGCAAGATGCTTCAGATGCCGCCAAAGAGATTATAGATTTAGTTGGCGCACGAGACCTTATTGCTGTTGCCGATGTGAAGGAATATCAAGATTTATTTTTATCTCCTAATCAAGATATCTTATTTGCTAGAGCTTATAGTGCATTGTATTATGATTTTGGTACGGATGCAAATTCTTTATGGAACCAGACCCAAGCCCCAAGTGGCTTTGGAAGTTGGGCTTTATCCTCTCCTACTCACAATTTTGCGCTATTATTCAATATGGCTGATGGAAGCAGTACCTCAGATGGTAGTTATGACCCCGCCAATCCAAATGCTAATCGTGAAATGCGTTTTTATGCCGATTTATTTTACCAAGGTTCTGAATTTAGGGGGAGACAGGTTGATTATGCCCTAGCTGACAACCCAAGTGAAGCTACACCACACGGGTTAGATTCACCTGAAGGATTAGGAAATACTGCGCATTCCTCAAAAACAGGATATAACATTAGAAAGTTTCAAGATGAAAGTGTTGGCTTAACGGAGGTCTCTCCAAACCGCCCGTTTATTTTGTATCGCTTAGCTGAGATTTATTTGAATTATGCAGAGGCTCAGTATGAACTGGGGCAAGAAGGAACTGCACGTGAGTTTGCAAGTAAAGTAGCTACGAGAGGTTTACAACCTGCAATTACTGCCTCTGGTACAGATTTACTTGAAGCTATTAAAAGAGAAAGAAGAGTAGAGTTGGCTTTTGAAGGACACAATTTCTTTGACGAGAGAAGATGGATGAACGAAGCCCATTTAGGTTTTGACGTAAAAGGTCTTTCTTGGAAAAAAGCCACAGATGGTACTTTATCAAATGAAGAATACACTGTAGTTGAAAGACCATGGTTCGAAAGACAATATTATCTACCCATACCACAGTCTGAAGTTGAAAAAGCACCTTCAATGGTTCAGAATGTGGGATACTAAAGCCATTGGTGAAATAATGAATAGTACATACTGAGTTGTTTGTTGAGTTAGTTTGTAACCAGAGGGTCTTTTAGGCTCTCTGGTTTTTTATTCCCTATCCAGTAGGTAATAAAAAACAAAAAAGGAACAACCATTTTAACTGTTGTTCCTTTTACCTACTCCAAACTCAAAATCTATCTTACAATTACTTGGTTCTTTTTTGCAAGGGCGTAGCATTCACCTTCCTCATGTACACATAAAAAGCGCCAAAACGAACATCATCCTCTCCAATAAAATCCGCATACAGTCGTTTACGACCTTTTACCAAATACGTTTTAAAAGTTGCGTTATCCGCTTTCATATCTACAGGCATATCTAAATGCAATGCATCTATATCTATACTTGCTTGTTTAATAGGAAGTACTACCCCTTCAGGCTGGGCAACATACCATTTTTCACGCTTGCCTAATTGGGGAACTGTAGCATCAAAACCTAGATTAGATTCTTTAGGCCATCTTCTCAATTCAACTTCATAATAACCATCTTGCTGAACATCGATCATATAAAACCCTTCTGCAAAAGCAGGCTTCTTACCGGAATTAGGGTCTCGTATATAAGCTTGGTTCCAGGCCAGAGGATCATCACTATGTAAATCATGCACCGTAATCGTGGTTTCCTTAATACCCGGCTCCCCCACTTTGTATGCCTCGAAACGAGAAAAATCACGAGAAATATATGCCCACCAATTTTCATAGGCATCACGCATTTCCGCAACCTTTTCTATATTCTTTTTGGCAATATCCTTTTCTTGACCCGGGTCTTTTTTAATGTTGTATAATTCTTTGCCGTCTATAAGTCTCCAATCATCATCCATAACTGCGCTCATACGCCATTTTACCGGTTGCTGTAAACGATTATTATCTACCACGGTATAACGATGTGGTAACTTTTCTGTTTCATTTTTTAATATAGGAGCAAGGCTCGTACCATCATATCCCGGGCTTGGTACTTTTCCTAAATCACATAAATCTATTAGAGTTGGTAGGATATCAAAATTCATGGCCAATTGGTCTATAGAGCGACCTCCTGAAAGCTGGCCATCTTTCCATCTCATAAAGAAAGGTACGCGGTGGCCTCCTTCGTATTGCGACCCTTTATGTCCGCGCATACCCGCATTAAAACCTTGTACTTTACCCTTAGCTTCTCTATGACCGGTAGAGGTTCCATTATCCGTCATAAAAATTAAGATGGTATTGTCTTTCAAGCCTAAATGATCTAGCTTTTTATCCAAAAGCGCCATGTTATCATCTATATTGGTAATCATACCATAATAGGCCTTTTGGTCCTCGTTGATAGCGTTTTCATTTTTATACATCTCATAGTACTTCTCAGGTACATTTAAAGGACCATGTGGTGCATTCAAAGAAATATAAACAAAGAAAGGATTGTCTTTTTTTCTTTCCATGAAGGCCATGGCTTCAGAGAAAAAGACATCCGTACAATACCCATCAAATTTCTCTGGGGTTCCATTTCGCCAGTAGGTATCGTCAAAATAATCATTCTGCCAATAATCTGGAGTCTGACCTACACCTCCACCACCGTGTACAACGGTTTCCGAAAATCCTCTATCCTCAGGCCTATATGGGTAAGCGTCTCCTAAATGCCATTTGCCGTACATTCCGGTAGCGTATCCATTTTCCACGAAAATTTCTGGCATCAATACAAACTTTTCGCGGAGAAAATTTCCACCACTAATCGTATGCCACACCCCTGCCCGGTTACCGTCCGCACCGGTCAGTAATCCTGAGCGACTTGGAGCACAGGTAGTACCACTATGAAAATTGGTAAAATGCACACCCTCATTGTACATTTTGTCCATTGACGGTGTTTTTATGACCTTATTTCCATGAGCAGCTATGTCTCCATACCCTTGATCATCCGTTAAAATTATAATGACGTTTGGCTTGGCATCACTTTGAGCTACAGCTATAGTGCTCAAAAGAGCACAGCCCAGTATCCATGCATATGATACCTTTTTTAGTATTCCCATTTTCTACTTTTTATGAATGTTTTTATTTTTTCTATCCTCCGCTTCTTGCTTTAGTAGTTGCTCATAATTGAGCGTGCGATACTGTTTCTTTAAACTCTCTGGTGCTTTTCGGTCAAATAAGACGGCGTACTTGGCATAGTCATTGGCTTTCATTCCGTCTTTCACCATGCTTTTATAGCGTGCGTCATAAAGTTTTCGCATCTTCGTTAGCGTTGTTTTATATGCACCATCTTGTGCTAGATTATGCATTTCAAGTTTATCTTTTGAAATATGAAATAGCTCTTCCGTTGGCTGCATACGGTCATCCGTATATTGCCAATAGATGTATTTATAATCTTCCGTAACTACGGTTAAAGCCTGAATTTCATCATTACCCCACATGTTGGTCAATGCAATATGGTCCCGCTTAATACCTTTTTCTTTCTCTACCAAAGGCACTAAATTTTCTCCATCCATATTTTTAGGAATAGCAATACCTGCATAGGTTAGAATAGTTGGGGCCATATCTATATTGGCTGTTACCATCTTACGCTGTACGCCTCTTTGACTTTCCGGTGTGCGTGGATCGTAGATAATAAATGGAGACCGAGAAGCTTCCTCATAAGGAAGTACTTTGCCGCCAAGGTTATGAGCTCCACAGCTATACCCATTATCACTTGTGAAAATGATAATGGTATTTTTATCAACCCCCTGTTCTGCCAATGATTTACGAATCATACCAATGGCATAATCAACCCCATGAATAAGCTGGTTATATTTTCGTATCGCTTCTTGATACGACTCCTCGGACGCTCTCCAAAAATCGTACGAATTATATTGCCTACCCGATTTTGCCTGTGGTGCCAAGTGCGTTGCATTTTCGACACCGTAGTTATCCGGTTTTTTATAGGTCTGTCCCTCATACACCTCATCAAAGAAAGGGTCTGGTGTAAAAGGTAAATGAGGTGCCTTAAAACTGATAGACATACAGAAAGGTTTTCCTGAACTTTTTGCTTCTTTTATAAAATCTCCAGCCCAAGCACCATATGCCCTGGTACTATGTGGGTACTCTTTTGCATACTCTTTTATAGTTGGATTTTTAGCCGTCTCATAAATGGTTTGTCCAGGTCCTCCACCCCATTTATCAAAATAGCCTACTGGTAATCCATCTTCAATTTTTTCCGTTTCTGTCTCTTCTAAAACAAATCCTACCTTACCTGCAAAACCCGTAAAATAGCCAGCGTCTTTTAACAATACCGGATACGAATTTTCAAACTTATCTACGGCAAGATCACCGTGCATAAAGTTACATCCTGTCTTATATTCATACATACCCGTCAAAATGTTGGCCCTACTGGCCATACAGATAGAAGTGGTGTTATAATGATTAAGAAAAAGAACCCCATCTTTAGCCAGTTGATCCATATTTGGCGTTTTCACCTGGTCGTTTCCATAACAACCTGTTGCCACACTGGTCTGGTCATCGGAAAGCAGAAATATGATATTTGGCCTTTCATCATTTTGCCCCAAGGCACTTTTACTAACCACAAACAAGACCAGAAACATTAAAAGAAACGTACCTCTATTTTTCATACTTAGACTAATTTTAGACTTATGCTCTTTGCATAAGTTATATTCAATAAAAACCTCTCGCTATTTTAAAGATTTAAATGCACTACGCACCTGCCGTAGCAAGTGCGAA
This sequence comes from Zobellia roscoffensis, assembly GCF_015330165.1. Classification (NCBI taxonomy): domain Bacteria; kingdom Pseudomonadati; phylum Bacteroidota; class Flavobacteriia; order Flavobacteriales; family Flavobacteriaceae; genus Zobellia; species Zobellia roscoffensis. The sequence continues at coordinate 3,287,065 of NZ_JADDXT010000002.1, read as the reverse complement.
GCACATAAAAATAAGTATACCATTAATATCCAGGATTCTGAACTAGGACACCCTGTGACAAATCTATTTGCGATAAAGGTATAGGCATGATTTCGTGTAACCCTTTTTTGAAACCCAATGGTCCCAATAAAGCCTCTGCCCTATCCGTTCTAATTAAATCATGATAACGGAAACCTTCACCTGCCAATTCTACTCTTCGTTCGTGATAAATAGCCTCTAACAATGCTTGTCCGCTTAAATTGCCATCTAAATCCGGAACCACAGAAGCATCATTTTCGCCTCTTGCTCTCTGCCTTACCATATTCACATAGCTAATTGCCGTTGTGGGGTCTGTATCATAAACAGCTTCGGCATACATTAAATACGCATCAGACAAACGAATGATTCTAATATTATTACCGCTATTCCCAGTTCCACCCACTGAAGGTTTTGGGTTTTCACTAAACGGAGCTATCGAATATTTTTTAATGTACCATTCTGTACCATATCCTCCAGGAACATTATAAAAAGAGGCATCAAATCTAGGGTCGTTAGCTTCAAACTCATTTCTTAAGTCCTCTTTTATCTGAGAAAAGCCAACACCACCCTTTGTACGAGCACCGATCATCCGCGGTATTAAAGTACCTAATTTATCAGCATTAGAAGAAAAATTCACTTCAAAAACAGAACCTGAATTCCACTCTCCAGAAGGCTCAAAAATTGTAGTATAATCTGCCAAAACATAAGATTGTTCAAACAACTGTTCTCCGTACGTCTTAACTACATCCATTTTATTCTGATATAAAGCTACACGCATCATTAGCCCAAGAGCTGCACCTTTGTCTGCATGACCCAAATAATCAGCTCCTTTATCAAACCTAGAAGGCAAAGTAGCGATTGCTTTTTTTAAATCTTCTTCAATAAAAGCATAAGTTTCCGTTACTGAAGCCCTTGCTACATTATATTCTCCCGGCTCTAACGGTGAATCTATTAAAGATACACCACCAAACGTATTTGCTAAATCAAAATAGTAATAGGCACGTAAAAAATATGCTTCCGCAATAATACCTGCTTTTCTTTCTTCATCTTCAAATTCTATCCCAGGTACATTGGCAAGAACCAAATTGGCATAAAGTACCCCTTTATAATTTACTTGCCATAACTTTTCTACTGCCGAATTAGAAGTTGTTAAACTGTAAATTTCCTTTTCATAGAGATGCGGACCATCATTTACCCTTGCCCCTCCTTTTAAAAGGTCATCAGTACCCACGTCACCAAAAACCAAATCATTAGCATTGGCTGCTCCAAAATTTTCACGAGCATACATTTCGCGCATTGGAGCATAGGCTGCAGTTAAGGCTTGTTCTGCATCTACCGGAGTCTTATAAAAATTCTCAATCGTGGGTTCACCTGAAGGTTCTACCTCTAGATAATCTTTACTACAAGAGGTCATTGCAAAGATCAAGGCTACGGAACAAAATTTCAATCCGTTTTTAATCATTCTATATCGTATCATAATTAATGTCTTTTTTAAAATTTAATGTTCAAGCCCAAAGTGAATGTTCTTGCGGAAGGATATAGTCCATTATCAATACCAATATCTAAAGGACTAGTTCCATTATCAGAAGTATCCACACCCACTTCCGGGTCCATACCTTCGTAATTAGTAAAAGTCAGTACATTCTGTGCCGCTAAATAAATACGAAGACTAGAAATTGGCGTTTTATCCAACATATCTTGAGGCAAAGAATACCCCAACTGTACATTTTTCAATCTTAGATATGAACCATCTTTTACATACCTGCTAGAAGATTTTGGCATGTTTACACCGTTATTGGCAAAAGTTACTCTTGGTAGCGTATTGGACGTTCCTTCGCCCGTCCAACGATTTAGCATATTGGTAGACATATTGGTTCCTAAATCTGCCTCTAACCAGTAAATAGTGTGATTTAAGATATCGTTACCCTGACTCCCTTGAAAGAACATTGAAAAATCGAACTGCTTGTAGTTCATATCCAAATTCATCCCGTAGGTGTAATCAGGAAACGGTGAGCCAATATACTTTCTATCATCATCATTGATAATTCCGTCGTCATTAAGGTCTCTATATTTTACATCCCCAGGTTGTGTCTTTGGAAGTATTGCACTGTTATCTACCTCTTCTTGATTCTGGAAAATACCTATCATTTCATATCCGTAAAAAGAAGCTATAGGATGACCCGCTTCTGTACGGCTATAGTCTTTTGACCGATTACTACCAATTAGAATTCCATCATCTGCCAATGAAATAACCTTGTTCTTCACAAATGAAATATTACCACCTACGTTGAATGAAAAATCACCGAAGCTCTTTCCGTAATTTGCGGTAAGTTCAAAACCCTTATTCTCAATATCCCCTGCATTACCGTAAGGACTTGTTTTATATCCGGCTGTATTTAAAACAGGAATAGCTAAAAGTAAATCTGTAGTATTCTTAATGAAATAGTCTGCTGTAAGAGTTAGTGAATTATTAAAAAGACCTAAGTCAATACCCACATTTTTGGTTACCGTAGTTTCCCATTTTAAATCTTGATTTCCTGGTCTTAAAGGAGCTGCTCCAACCGTTGTAGTCTGGTCTGCCCCATAGATATAATTGGTGTTCAGGTTAAGCGTGTTGAACGTAGCAGAATTGGGTATATTCTGATTACCGGTTTGCCCCCAACCTGCACGAAACTTCAGCTGGTTTAAAAATCCAATATTATAAAAGTGCTCATTGTGAACATTCCACCCTACAGCAACCGATGGAAATTTACCCCAACGTTCGTTTTCCCCAAAACGCGAAGACCCATCAAATCTATAGGTAGCCGTTATCAGGTAGCGCTCATCATAGTTATAGTTTAATCTACCAAAGAACGATAACAGTTTAGATTCTGATATACCTCCGTTGTTGGTAGATGTTGATACGTTACCCGAACCTAAAGTAGGATTAGCAACACTAGATGGAATTTCACTACGTTCTGCCTGTACATTATTAGAATTTAAGTTTTGAATCTCCTGCCCCAGTAACGCATTGAAATTATGCTTCTCTTTAAAAACCTTAAGGTAATTTAAAGTATTAGAAAGTACCATTACTCTATTTTCGGACCTACTTAAAGTATATTTACTAACAGGACTATTATAGGTTGGCCCAACAAAATATTCAGGCACGTAGTTATCATTTTTCACATTTGTGATTTCAAGTCCGTAGTTAGACTTGAACTTTAAACCCTTGGCTAAATCCAACTCTACAAATAAGTTCCCAAAGAAACTCTCTTTCTTGCGATTTCTATTACCATATTCAATAAGTCCTAATGAGTTGATAGCACTAGAATACCCGGGAATACCCAAACTACCATCTGGAGCATAAATTGGAGAAACTGGATCTGTAACGTACCCTACAAAAGCAGCACGTTGCCATGGGTTACCCCCTACCTCAGGAACTGATGTTCTATCTGAGTTAGAGTATTGAATGTTATGACCTACTTTAACTTTTTTTGCTACTTGATACGTGTTGTTCACTCTAAAGTTATGACGGCTATATCCTGACTCTTTAAGGATACCATCTTGAGAAATGTAACCGTAAGAGATATAATACGTAGATTTCTCACTACCACCAGACACAGATAATTGGTGATCTTGAATAAAACCTGAACGGTATGCGGCGTCTTTCCAATTGTACGTAGGCAATGATCCTGGATTAGCCAATTCTGGATCTAGTGCAGCTCCATCATTTGTATTGGCCTCATTAACTAATGTAGCCCATTGCGGACCGGTTAAAACATCTAAATTATCTATTCGGTTTTGTACCCCTGTATATACGTTATAGGATACTGTAGTTTTTCTTTTAGAACCTTTCTTGGTTTCTATAAGAATAACCCCGTTCGCCCCTCTGGAACCATAAATTGCAGTGGCCGAAGCATCTTTTAAAACATCTATGGATGCTGCATCTGCCATATTGAAATTAGCAATATCATTAATAGGCACTCCATCAATAACATATAACGGGTCTGAATTATTAACTGTTCCCGTACCTCTAATTCTTACGGTTGGGCTAGCGCCAGGAGCTCCTGATGTACCCGATACAGTGACACCTGCAGCCCTACCCTGTATGGCCTGGTCTAACGAAACCGTTGTTGTTTTTTGAATATCATCTGTACTAATAGATGAGATGGACCCCGTTACATCTTTCTTCTTTTGTACACCGTACCCGACTACCACAACTTCTTCCAAAGCCTCAGCGTCTTCTTCCATGAGTACAGAAAGGTCTGCATTTGTAGTTGTCACTTCTTGCGACTTATAACCAATGTACGAAAAGACTAAAGTAGCTCCGTTAGGAACGTCTTGAAGTACAAAATTACCATCAAAATCAGTAGTTGTACCTTTTGATGATTCCTTTAAATATACGTTGACACCCGGTAATGGTCCTTGGGTATCGGATACGGTCCCTTTTACTGTTTGTGCCTGTGCAAACGCACCAAAAAAGCATACCATTAAAAGGCACCAAAATTGACGGGAAAAACTAATGTTCTTCACAATAAATTTAGTGATTTTCATAAGAGTTGTTGTTTGTTTATTTTTTTGACCCGACCAAATTGACAATATTACTCTTGAGAAAATGCAACAATTGTTTTTATCCATAGAACAATTTGCTAATCTGTTAATTTTTATTAAAATACAGGCATTTATAGAGGAATGACCATGAAGATTTTTTGAGGTAAAGAGCCGTAATTTTATCTTTTTATGAAAATCTACCAGAGAAACCTCTCTTCAGAAAGTTACTCGGCAATATCATTTGGAAACAAAAAAGAGCTTTAACCAAAATGGTCAAAGCTCTTTTACTATTGAATTAGGAATAACGTCTTTATTCGCCTTCTATGATAGGTAAACCAATAACATCTGGCGATGGTATATCCAAAGGTCTAAGAAAGGGGTTTCGCAAAGCAGGCATTTCATTTCTAAAGTTAATGTATGCTTCAAAAATAGTTTGCATTACTACTGGGTTCTCTTTACTTACGTTTGTAGTTTCGGCTATATCATTTTCTAAATCGAATAAATAATGTTTGTTGTCTTCCACTAAAAATTTCCATTTACCCATACGCGCAGCACCCATTCTATTGGCATACCAGAATAACGTCTCGTGAGGGTCATCGTTATAATTACCCCTTAAAAATGGTAATAGATTCTGCCCATCTAGTGTAGTTTGTTTAGGTATTTTTACATCTGCCGCTGCACACAGAGTAGGATATAAATCTAATGTACTTACTGCCTTTTTGAATTCTACATTCTGTTCTAATTGCGCTGGCCAGCTTATAATATATGGGACACGTATACCAGCTTCCCACATATTACCCTTAAAACCTGAAAGCGGACCTCTTTGCCCCAATAAATGATATGGAGTATCTTCTGGCCACCAACTAGGCAATGAAAGATGGATAGGATTAGCTGGACCGTTGTCACTTACGAACACAACAATGGTATTGTCCCGTAATTTTTCCTTCTCTAAATAATCTAAAATACGCCCCACATTATCATCAATAGCCAATACCATAGCTGCGTACAACTTCATTGGTTCTGATTTGATATGACTTACCCTTGGCAAATCTGATTTCTTTGCCTGAAGTGGTGTATGTGGTGCATTAAACGCCAAATAAAAGAAAAAAGGGTCTTCTTTGTGTTCTTCTATGAACTCAATACATTGCCGTCCGCATCGATCAGTTAAGTATTCTTCTCCCGCTCTCTCAGGGCCCCATAACGTAGGTGTCCAACCTCCTTTTGGTTTTGAATTTTCACCGGGTTTATCATCTACTCCAAAGTACTTCCCATTAGGTTCAGGAAAATAATTAGATCCGGATGAGGTAAGGGAGTAATTATAATTGAACGTAGTTTTAGGGTAGCCCTGAAGGTTTATTTTTCCCGCCATAGCAGTTACATAACCCGCATCAGAAAAAGCCTGATTTATAAATTTGTGGTTGCTGGGAATTATCTCTTCCTCTTGGCGATGTTTCATTTTCCAAGTGTCATGGTTCCATTGCACCCCAAACCGCTGCTGATAGGCTCCCGATAGAAGCCCATGTCTACTTGGCGAACACACGGGTGCGGATACATACCCATCTGTAAAACGGACTCCCTCTTTTACCAAGCGGTCTATGTTAGGGGTTTGAAAAAGGTCATTTCCGTAAGACGATAAATCTCCATATCCTAAATCATCCACATTGATTAAGATAACATTAGGCCGCTGGATCTTCTCCGTTGACTTTTTCTTTTTCTGTGCTATTCCTACCGTTCCCGTTATTAGCAAAAACAACAGAAGAAAAGTGGCTAATTTCTGGCCATGAGCAACTTGTGTATACTCCATCTTAAAAATGTTTTATCCGTACTGAAATCATCTAGTGTACCTGCGTATTCAAAAATTCAAGCCGACGAGTAACTTCTGACTTCTCTGTTCTAAAATCAGGGTTGATTTTATTCTCTTCTATAGAAAATTTATACCCATAATTGCTAGAATTCAGAAGTACTATAGAATTTAAAATTAATAATGCTTCCGTTTCATACTGTGCAGTGTACAGGGCTTCAAGCATAGCAGGTGCAGGATTTGCCGCTTTGGTCAATCCTAAAAATTCAGCTGCTTTTACCCTATTAATACCTTCTTTATCATTTTTAGCAATTTCCTTAATAACCGGCGTCAACGCATTTACCTTGTCGCCAAAACTGCTACACACAATTAATGCCCAGTAGCGCTGCCATGGGTCCGTAGACCGTAGCTGTTTTTTTAATTCCGTCTGGGCTATTGCTGTGTCTTGCAACATTAAATTGGCGGTTTTTATATAGTTTTTAATATCCTTTTTATGAGCTCTTCCAAATTCTACAGGGTTATCAAAAGCATTTTGCACTAAATAAAACTCAGGATAAAAAGAAAGGTCTGGCATTCCTGAAACCCATTCGTTCAAAAGACCACGCATCTCTTTAAGAGTGGTTCCAAAATTGGAATCATTTGCCAAGTTTATAGTTTCGTATGGGTCATTTTCTACATCAAATAGCATTTCTGGAGCACGTGATTTGAAGAATGCCGATTGCAGCTCGTTCAGCTTCCCGTCTTCGTACATTTCTTTCCACTCCCTATAGGCAGCTTGTTGGTAACGATAGTTGTTCATTAACCCATCAAAATTATACGGGTTATAACTTCTTATGTATTTGTACTTCCCTTTGCGAACAGAACGCACCATATCATACTTTTCATCAAAACGGTCTGCGTAACCATAAGCCACGTTTTCTTTATCTAATTTTTTGACATCTACACCATTTCCAAAAACGGGTTTACCATCTATCTGCCCGGGTACTTGCACACCTGCTAAATTCAATACGGTTGGTGCCAAATCTATAAAACTCACAAAACGGTCTGTCTGACTTCCTATTTTTAAGTCAATTATATCTTTATAATTCTCAGGAATCCTAACAACCATAGGTACATGAAGTCCAGTTTCATACAAATACCCCTTACTACCAGGGAGTACTCCACCGTGATCACCGTAATAAAAAATAAATGTATTTTCCAATTGACCATCAGCTTCAAGAGCTTTAACTACTTCACCTAACTGGTTATCCATTTCAACCATTTTATCACGATAACGGGCATTTGTATAGCGAAAAAGTTCTGTGTCCGGGTGATTAGGCTGAACTGTATATTCATCAATATTTGCTGTAGTAGGTGCATCCTTCATATCACTTTCGGGAAAGTGAAGTCGAGATTCATGCGTAGTTCCTATATTATGCACATAGAAAAAAGGTTGATCTTGTTGACGGTTTTTCCAAGTGCCTTTTGAAGAAGATTCATTCCAAACCTTATCACTTTTTTCAAAATTATAATCTTCTTTACTATTGTTTACGGTGTAATACCCAGCATCACGCAAATATGCCGGAAACATACGCAAGGAGTCTGGCATAGGCACTAATTCTGTACGTCTGTGAAATTGTGCTCCCGTGCGTGGCGCATAACAACCGGAGATAATAGTTGATCGCGCTACACTACAAACCGGAGCATTAGAAAATACCCGATTAAATTGAACACCGTGTTTTGCCAGAGCCTCTATATTGGGCGTTTCAATTCCGTTTTTATCAAATAATTTTAGATAATGCTTTGAGTTATCCTCTGAAACAATCCAAACAATGTTAGGTGGTTTTTGATTTGTTTGCTCTTGCCCTTTGCACGCCACGTTGATTATTAAAACTAAGGCGGGTAGTATATACTTAATTTTCATTTCTTAATGTATCAATGTTTGGTTATGAATACAGATTGGTACTATTCTTCAAAAATGTCATTTATCTTTCTAATAGCCTGAAACTATCTGCCTTAATTGTAGAACAAAAGTCTTTTGTATAGAATTAGTTATGTTTTATAAGCCACATTTTAAAAATAATGCATGTGTAATTAATAAAAAGTTCTTTTGATGAAAATAACAATCAGATTTGACTACAGACTCCTTGTATAGTGGAACAAATGTTTAAAAGAATAAAACTTTTGATTTAAAACGGCAAAAACCAGTCAAAAATAATGCCTTCAATTAATTTTATTTGTTTCTTATAACTTCAATTCTTTTTCATAGTCTGTCTTGTCTATAAAATTTTAGATTATGTTTAAATCTATATCCACTTAAAACAAATAATTATTCGTACCAAACGTACATTCTCAAAATCCATGTTGCTTTCCAACGATATCTCACTAACCATAGGTCGTATATCGGCTATTGAAAGTTACGGACAAACCAATTTCAACCAAATTGGCCTTACTATATTGACCCTATTCTTCTCTTTGTTTGCTACTTCCCAAACAGAGACCTATTTTCAACATTTAGATAGTAATGACGGACTTTCACAAAATGACGTTCTTACTATTCACCAAGATACTTATGGCTACATTTGGATAGGTACCGATGATGGTCTAAACCGTTATGATGGACGTAACTTTAAAAAGTTCAAACCTTCTCCTAAAAACCCGTATTCTTTAAGTGGCAATTTAATAAGTACCATAGCGGAAGACTCTTTGGGCAACCTTTGGATTGGCACCTCTGGCTACGGCATTAATTTTTACAAAAGAAATACTGGTAAATTCTACTCCTTTATGACGGGGGAAACCAATACTAGCGGACTTGGTTCTGATTTTATAAAAGAGATAATTGTTGACTCCAAAAACAGGCTATGGATTAGGACCGATAAAAGCTTACAGGTCGCACAGAATGCATCTGATTTTGAAAATCTTAGCTTTAATTCCGTTTTTACTGAAAATCATCATATCCTTAAAGTAAAACCCACTGCATTGCTTGAAGATCAAGAAGGTGCCCTGTGGATCGGCACTCCTTCTGGAATTTTTAAAACTGACTCAAAAGACAATGGTGAGATTCCACAGTTCATGCAAGTATATAGAGACACAAATATGATACGGGCCATTACTCAAAGTCCATCTGGTCAAATTGTATTTGCTACCTCTAGTAGTACTTATTCCAGTATAGAGTCAAAAAATGGTCATGATTTACAATTCAAGAAAATAGGTGATCAATCCTTTATAAAAATGGTTGTTGACTCCAAAAATAGGCTTTGGGGCGGAACCAAAAACGGATTGGACAAATACCTCATAAAAGCAGACACTCTACTATTTAAAAAGCATCACGATAACAGTTTTGAAAATAAAGCAAGCCTGAGCTCCAACTACGTCCGGTCTTTACTCATAGATAAAACCGGGGTACTTTGGGTTGGAACTTTTGGAACAGGTATTAATAAATTAGACCTAAACGGCAAGCAGTTTAACCATTACTTGGGAGATTTACGTTCAGGAACATTAGGGCATAACATTGTAAAATCTATTTATGAAGACAGTAATGGCACGCTATGGTTTGGTTCTAGAGGTGGGTTAAGTATGCTGTTAAAAAGCGAAAGTGATAGTACTTTTACCCATTTTAGACAAATAAAGGAAATTAACTCTGCCTTTTTCATGAATGAAATTCAAATAGGTAGTCAAAAAATATTAGAGCTAGGTAACTCTGGTTCTCAAGGTGTCTACCAAATAGATATTACTACTCCTTCTGAAAATCCAAAAATAAAATTCAGTAATAAAACTGAATCTACGGTTTTTACTATGTGCACAGACAGGTTTGGGCAAGTTTGGTATGGCACTTATACCAAAGGCCTCTTTCGTGCAAAAGAAGCACCATATGAAACATTGGAAAATTTTGATAGTACTTATAATTTTTCAAGCAAAATCATCCGAAACATAATTGAAGACAGTAAGGGCAATCTTTGGGTAGGAACAGGAAAGGGTCTAAATAAACTCCCCGCAGATCAACTACAAGACGAAAATCCACAATTTAAATATTACTCCGTAATTGAAAATGACTCAACTAGCATAAGTAATAATTACATCCTACCTATTTTTGAAAGTTCAAAAGGTACCATCTGGATTGGAACATTGGGAGGCGGACTAAACAAACTCATTAATGATGAGACCACTGGTAAAGAATATTTTAAATCTTATACTGAAGCAGATGGCTTACCCAACAACGTAATAAAAAGTATTGAAGAGGATAATGAGGGTAATCTCTGGATATCAACCAACAATGGCATTTCAAAATTTAACCCTTTAAATGAAACGTTTAAAAATTATGATGTTGAAGACGGTCTACAGAGCAATGAATTTGAAGAATTAACCTCCTTAAAAAAATCTGATGGCGAACTTATTTTTGGTGGTGTAAACGGTTTTAATGCCTTTTACCCAAGGACTATAAAGCAAAACACCATTCCTCCAGAGATTCATATAGACCGTTTTTTATTGAATAACAAATTAGTGTCTCCCAACAAAAAAACAGACGGTAAAGAAATTTTAGACCATACTATTTTAACTTCAAATAAAATAAACCTTAACTATAACGAGAATAATATTTCATTGGGGTTCTCCGCGCTTCATTTTTCATCACCTAATAAAAACGAATATCAGTATCGGTTAAAAGGTTTTCAGGACGATTGGATAGAAGCTCCAAGTAATAGAAATTTGGTTACATACACCAATTTAGAACCAGGCACTTACAGCTTTGAAGTAAAAGCGGCCAATAGCGATGGATTTTGGAACTTAAAACCAGACGTGTTACAAATAATTATTGCTCCTCCTTTCTGGAAAACAACTTGGGCGTATGCCCTCTATACGTTCCTCGCCATTTTGCTCCTCTACGCTTTTGGTAAATTTACTTTGATTAGAATTGAGGAGAAACATCAACTTACGATGAACCACCTTACCAAACAAAAAGCAGATGAACTCAATAAAATGAAAATGGAGTTTTTTACCAATGTTTCACACGAGTTCAGAACCCCACTTTCCTTGATAAACGGACCTTTACAGTTCTTAGAAAAGAACAATGATATTATAGAGTCTAAAGAACGCTTAAACCAATATAGGCTCATGCAGAAGAACTCTTCTTTACTGTTACGCCTTGTAAACCAATTGCTAGATTTTCAGAAAATTGAACAAAAGAAAATGGTTCTTGAGGTGGGATATTTCAATATTCTGAAGAACATAAATGAGATTAAAGAATCTTTTGATTTCCTAGCCACTAACCGATCTATTCATTTTTCCTTTATTTCTGACCAAGACGAACTAATTACCTGGTTTAGCCCAGATGCATTAGAAAAAGTCATGAACAACTTACTTTCCAATGCCTTTAAATTCACACCAGATGGCGGTGAAATATCTATTGTATTAAGCAACGTATCCAAAGACATTGATAATCAAAAAGAAGAGTTTATTAAAATTGAAGTCAGAGATAATGGCAACGGTATTTCATCCTCAAGTCTAGAAAAAATATTTGACCGATTCTTTAATGACGACAGTGCCGAAAATAGAAACACCTATGGTATGGGCATTGGTCTTGCCCTAACTAAAAGTCTCGTGCAACGCCATCATGGGGAAATCATAGTAGAAAAAGGAACCAGAAAAGGAGCCAATTTTATTTTCTTCTTTCCAAAGAAATTTGATTTTTACAAAGACGATAAAATTATTGGGGCTGAATCTACAAAGGCAATGGTACACCCTAATTTAGACCACCTAAAAGAAGTGAATTTTGAAACGAAAGAAGGTGATGAGATGACTTCAGCTAATGAAAAACCCCTTCTTTTAGTAGTTGAAGATAATGCTGACCTGAGAACCTTCATTAAAAGCGGACTTTATAAAAAATATGAAATACTTGAAGCCGAAAATGGTCAACAAGGACTTGAGATATTAAAAGCACAAACACCTAATATTATCATTAGCGATATCATGATGCCTACTATGGATGGAATATCTTTCGCTAGAGAGATAAAAAAACAAGTAGAATACAATCATATTCCCATTGTTTTTCTAACTGCCAAAACGGACGACGACAGTCAACTGGAGGGTCTTAAAATAGGTGTTGACGATTACCTCACTAAACCTTTCAACTTGGAGCACTTAGAAGTGAAATTGAATAACATTATGAAGTACCGCAAAGACTTAAGAAGCTATATGCAGCGGGAAGTTTCACTTTCTCCTAGTGAAATTGAAGTTACTTCTCCTGATCAGGAATTTTTGAATCAGGTTATTGAACTGTTGGAAATGAATATTATGGATGCCGAGTTCAATGCAGAATCACTTACAGCTGCCCTTGCCATGAGCCGTAGTGCCGTTTACAATAAATTTAAAGAGTTTACCGGTCTTTCTACTGGCGAATTTATTAGACGTTTTAGATTAAAAAGAGCGAAGCAGTTATTGGAAACTACAGATCTTACTGTTAAAGAGATTCTCTATATGTCAGGTTTTAATACAGCCTCCTATTTTACCAAATGCTTCAAAAAAGTCTATGGAGAATTACCAAAAGAATACCAAGCATCAAGAAGGCAAGAGGTCAAACCTACAAACGAATCAATATCGTAGTTTTACAAATCCCATCCATCTTAATATCAATAGAAAAAATAAAATTCAGATTTAGTAAGCCTACTCATATAAACTGAGTTTATTCTTAAGCTTTATCATTTCTTCATTAGTTTGTTCTATCCGTTCCAAAAGCCGTGTAACGACCTCTACACCTTCAAGGTTTATATTTAAATCTGTGTGCAATCTCAGCATTTTTTCAGTCTTTGGAAGTTCTTCCAATGGTATATACAAACTATCACTACGTTCAATAATGCTAACAAGGCCATATTCGTTCAATTGAGTTATAACCGCTGTGGAAATACTATGGCCATTACAAAATTCGGTTATCGACACATATTCTTGTTGTTGCATAATCTTAGTTTTTAAGGGATGCTAATTGTGTGAATAGTACTTTCTCTTTATCAGATAAATTGGTAGGGGTTTGAATGTTATAAGTGATATAAAGGTCTCCGAACTGGCCTTCCTTTTTATAAATAGGAAATCCTTTACCTTTTAATTTCACCTTGGTGCCACTTTGGGTTTCTGGTTTAATTTTAAGTTTTGCTTTTCCATCAAAAGTATCAACTGTAATTTCACCCCCTAAAATTGCAGTATACAAATCAACGTCAACATCCTTATACAAGTTGTTTCCGTCTCTTTTAAATGACGTATTATTATCAATAATAAACTTTAAAAACAGGTCGCCTTTGGGGCCATTATTTCGACCCGGCCCACCATGACCTGGTATTTTTATGGTCTGTCCATTTTCGATTCCTGCCGGTATGGTAAGTCTAATATTCTTGCCATTAACAGTTAAGGTTTGTTTTTGGGTTGTAAAGGCATCACGAAGGTTTAAGCGCAACTGGGCATTGAGGTCTTGCCCTCTAAACCTAGTCTGCTGCCCACCTCTTTGCGAAAAACCACCTCCGCCACCAAACATAGATTCAAAGAAATCGGAAAAATCGCCACCTCCAAAATCTTGACCGTACTGCTGGCCACCACCTCGTGAACCGTGTTGCGCTTTTGCTTTCTCGAACTGTTCCGCATGCATCCAGTCTTTTCCATACTGGTCGTATTTTTTTCGGTTTTCAACATTACCTAAAACCTCATTGGCTTCATTTATCTCTTTAAATTTTTTCTCGGCCGCACTATCATTAGGATTTACATCTGGATGATACTTTCGTGCCATTTTCCTATATGCCTTTTTAATATCCTTTTCAGTAGCACTTTTAGTTACGCCTAATACTTTGTAATAATCTATATAATCCATCTTAAGCTCTATTTAAAGAATGACGCTAATTACACTATGAAATTAACCAAAAATCACCTCGAGGTCAACCCCTTAAAAGAATGTTTTTGATCCAAAAAAAAGATAAATAGGAATGAATGATAAAAGTCAGGTAAAAGGACCTTAAGTACAAAAAAACCATAGGTTCATAGTTTAAATTATGAGGGAACTACCTATGGTTAATTACAAAATTTAAAAAAAAACTTCTGATTACAGCTTTCTATACAATGCAACGCAAGAGTTGAAAATACCTATTGCTTTAAAGGTTTATAGATTCTTATCCAATCTACTTTAAATGTATTATTTTCTATATTAGAAAGCTCATTATCCGTAGGCGTACGCGTTTCAGACTGAAGTCCAGATGCTGGGGATGATCTCCACGTTTGATCTTCCGTATTGATAATGATATCCATTTCTTTACTGAGGCCTGTACGGGTATCTACTTCTGTATTTCCGGGGTCTGTTGTATTGGTAAAGTGTTTTGGGTCTATGATATCTTTTCCAGAAACGGTGCGCACTAATACTCCGTCTATATAATATTCTAAGTACCACGGGTTTTTCCAATACACGCCGTACGTATGAAAGTCTTGATTCCATACTGTGCCATCCTCAAACCAAGTTCCCGCATCTTTGGGTTGATAGTCCTGAAAAGGTTCCCTGATGAATACATGGTGACTAATGTGTATCTTTTTAGAAAAATAGGATTGTTCCTTTTGTGCACTTTCTGAATAATCCGCCCCGTAGGCCTCTAGAATATCTATTTCTTGAGTATCATCCGGGCTCAAAAGCCAAACGTCCGAGGCTAAAGTAGAGTTCATAACTTTTGCCCTTGCTTCTATATAAACAGGGTAAACTACCCTGGTCTTTGATGTAATACACCCCATGTTAATTTTATTGGAACTGGGTTTTCTTGTTGCCCACATCTGTAAATGACCATTTGCAACATAAGAAAGCTCCCTTTTCCATTCTGTTAGTCCGGGGCCCGCCCACCCATTATGATAAAAGTCATCCCATTTATCAAAAAATTCATCTCCCTTATTATCGCCTGGAGCATTGTACTCAAAGTCATCGGAGATTTCTTGAAATTCCCAAATCATACCAACACCGGCATCTGCAGGCACGGGAATATCTTTCCAGTCCACTACTTCTTTGACCACTTCTTCTGCGGCTTCAGACTCTATTTCCTGTTCTTCTTTTTTTTCGCCATCAACGGGCAACTCTGCTGAATTGTCAAATTTTGAACTAGTGCCACAACTATACAACAAGGCACAACATAAGAACAACTTAAGGTGGTTTAAGTACATGTTTTTAATGTTTCGTATTTATAAATGAATATTAAAATATGAATTGTATAAAAAGGGAGAATCTTTCAATTCTCCCTTTAACTCAAGCAAACAACTGTGTGGGGTTACGGTCGTACTTCTTTCTCTAGTATTGTGAAATTATCATAGTATACAGTCATATCAGTAGTTTTTTCTGCATTAGGTAAAATTCTCAGATAGAATTGTGATAAAGGTGTAGTACTTTGATAATCTACGGTATGCGTTTTCCATTCTCCTACTGGATGAGCAAAATTATTCCAAAATTGGAAACCCCAATTTTGCAATAAAAATAGACCTGTGCTTGATGTGCCATCTGCGCCTACAGCTCCTGGAGCAATATACATATCATAGGAAACGACATACGTTTTCTCGGCCTCAAAAATAATAGGATTTTCAAATGTTGCACCAGCCTCGGCATTATCTTGACCTGCAGCAATTTGTAACTTTAAACTATATGCCCCGGTTGCAGCTTGCTCCGTGGAGTATTCCGCAATTCCTTTATTACTCCAGAAAGGTACCCAACTATCTGCTCCTGTTTCTAATCCTGCAATAGCTTCAGGAATAAGATTTACGGTACTCATTAGTACAGGCTCATCTGTAAATGGTAATGCTTCCCTAGTATCCGTAGATTCTATAGTTCCACCTGCGTATGAAACTGTAATTACATCTGGCCTATAAATTGGAGCCGCTAATTTAATATCAAGCTTTGTGGCATCATTTACATTTACTCCTACAGAAGCTATTTCAAAAGCTTCACCATTTACCATGACCGTAAAGAACTCTTCTTGGCCACCAAAGGTTGTAAACTCTCCATTGTAAGGCACTTGAATAGTCTCATCTTCCTGTTCCCTTATATCTCCTGTTAATTCAAAAGGTTTAGAAGATGGTATAACTCTTATAGGGGCATTAACAACATAATTGGCAAAATCTCCCGGGATGTTCTGACCCGAACGGGAAAGGTTCATAGATGCTCTAAAACTACCCAATTTGTTGAAAGCTATATTGGCTGGAGAATCACCACTACTACTTACAATAGGATTTTCAGTAACTTCTTCTCCGGGTTTTAAAGCCTTAACTATATTCCATGAACGCCCAGTTGGCTCACCAATAGTAGATAAATCCGTAAATTCTAAAGTATTTCCAGCTTCAATATAAATAGTATCATTTGCTTCATGGTTTACCGTTACCTCTCCATTTCTTACTTTTATTACAGGTACCAATTTCGGATATACTTTAACCATGAATGTAGTATCAATGACATAGAGGTCTCCTTTTTTGACCGCCGCCATTTCATAATCTTCGCCTGCCCGATTTCCTTTAAAAGTCACCATTTCATTAAAAGTATTATACAGCCTAACTTTTTTCATTCCTGAGCTCTGAAAAAGTACATGCACCGTTTTCTCAAAAGAAGAAGTAACTCTCGGTTCAATAATAAATTGATCTAATATAGAATCTGTTCTATCAATTGGTCCTTCAAGAAAGACATCTGTACTCTCTATTTTCCATGAATGAGACTCCTCACCTTGAGAAAGATCCGTGAAAGACAAATAATCGTCTAAATTAATCTGAAGATCATCTGCTGTACCCTTGCTCGTATAAAACCCTACGTCCGAAAAAGGAAAAGGAGCCTCATATTCATTATCGTCACACCCTACGAACAGGATGGCCAAGACGGCTAATATTCTTATTGCGTTTTTCATTTTATACTTTTTAAATTTCTTGTTTTTGCATTTTATTTGTGAACTTTAATCAGAATTATACATTAATTACCCAACTGCGGGTTAGATATAATTTCTGTATTAGGCAAAGGCCAATAGGCATGCAATGCTGGATTATAGTTCGCCGCTGCTTCTTGAAATTCATTCCAATTCTCATCAATATCTGGGTCTCCAGCAGGAAGTTCTTTTACTATTGAAGCCCATCTGGTTACTTTTTCACCCTTTTCATCTAATAGTTCATAATGATCAGCAGTATATCTCTTTTGAGCAAGCTCTTGAAAGCGTTGTGCTTTTACGCCCCACCTTCTAAGGTCAATATTACGGTTACCATCTCCTTCTGCCGAAAGCTCCAATGGCAACTCTGTATACATTAAATGTTCCATTAACGTTTGTTCATCGTACATCTTATTGTCATGGTCATTGGCCGGAAATTCACCCGTACCGTTCAGGCCTAACAACTGAACACCCGATCTTCTTCGTACTCTATTAATGTAGACCAAAGCTTCGTCTACATTACCTAATTTTATTTGGCATTCTGCATACTGCAGATAAATTTCAGCCAAACGAATTAAACGCTCGTTCACACCTGATCTAACTTTTCCTGGAGATAATTCTTCTTCTGATCGTGTAATGTCCCAATTGGTGTGTTTTCTCCAAAAAGCAGTCATACGAACATTAAAGTTTGAAGCCTGCCCAGTTTCATCTCTTAAGTAGTATCCCATATCCTTATCATCAACTAAGGCTACGGACCATGATGTTCTTAGACTGAATTTTCTAAAACTTTCATTACCCTCTTCATCTATAATCTTGTTTCTTGAATCAGAAAAATCTAAGGGCTCATTTCTATATTTTAAAATCAACCAGTTAGCAACTACTGCTCCAAACCATGTACCAGCTCCACCAGTGAATTGTCTAACGTATGCTGTATTTGCAACGTCTCTACCATCCCAAGGACCTAATTCATTTTTAAATTCTAAAGAATAACCTACTTCTAGAATAGATTCTTCATTGAACTCGTCCATGGTGGTGAAATTACTCCCGATGTTCGGGGTTAAAGAATATCCAAAATTATCTATCAAACTTTTAAAAAGCACAGAGGCTCCTTCATAATCACCTTCATATAAGAAGGACTGTCCCAAGACTGCAATAGCAGCACCTGCCGTTACTCTCCCTTGGTCATTACCTTCCCATTTTATAGGTAAATTATCTGCGGCGAATAATAAATCTTCTATATAAAAATTCTTAACATCTTCAGCAGATGATACCGATTGATAAAACTCACTTTCTTCTATAGGTACAAAATCATAAATGGGCACTGCACCCCCATTATAAGAATTGTAAAGATTAAAATACATGTACCCCCTTAAGAACCGCGCTTGTGCTAGAATAATCAGCCCATCTTCTTTCTCTTTTTCCGTGGTGTAGGTTTCTTCTAAAGCAGCTGCTGCTTCAATAACTTGATTAGCTCTAAAAATTGCAGTGTAGTTTGCGCTCCACTTATTATTAGGCACAGAAGATGCATCATTAAAAACCTGTAAGTAATACTCATTTGTATTATTAGGGCGTTGGTATCCACTGGACCATGCTAAATCCGTTCTTGCAAGTTCGCCTACTAAATTTATTGTATTGGCATTGGCAAAACCTTTGTACGTAGCAATAAGCCCTTGCTCTAAATCTTTATTATCCTTCCAAAAAGTTTCTGTAGAAATTTGATTTGGATTGGTCTGTTCCAGAAAATCATCTGAACAGCCCAAAATTGCCAACATAGGTGCCAGTATAAAAAGTAGCCGTTTTGTTATCGTTGTTTTCATAACTCTTATTTTTTCATTTTTTTTATCGGAATTGTTCATCTTCATTTTAAATTTCATTAAAATTCAATTTGAAGTCCGGTTCGTATCTGTGAACTTACCGGATACGTACCCTGATCAATACCACGGGTACTAAGACCGTTGTTACCAACTTCTGGATCATAACCATCATACTTGGTTATGGTAAGTGGATTTTGAGCTGCCACATAAATTCTAAATTTTGTGACCCCCAATTTTTCTGTATAATCTCTTGGAACCGTATACCCTAAGGAAATATTACGTAACCTTACGAAAGTGCCATCGTCCAACCAATAATCCGTCTGTCCTCTATAATTGTTATGGGTTGCATTTCTGTTTACGGGAATGTCTGACGTGTTGTTTTGTGGTGTCCATTGGTATACCAAGTCTTGGTGGTTACCCACCTTATAAGCCAAGGCTTTATTACCGTTAATGATTTCAGCACCGAAGGATCCGTACCATTGCATAGAGAAATCAAGTGCTTTGTAATAGGCGGAAAAGTTGAAACCCATTTCAAAATCGGGAGTACCACTACCCATGTACTGACGGTCTCCAATATCTATAGTTCCATTTTTATCAAAATCAACATACTTTAAATCGCCAATTTTCGCATCAGGAACAATGGCTTGGTACGTAACCAACTCTTCCTCTGTTTTTATGGTTCCATCTGTCTTTACAAGAAAGAAAGCTCCACCTTCATAGCCTTCTGCTAAGGCCGAAACATAATCGTTGTCATTATCATGCCCAGAAATACTACTATCATCAAAATATATAATTTTGTTACTACCGCTCATTTTGGTAATAATGTTATCATTTCGAGTATAGGTGAAACCGGCGTTCCACGATAATTTACCTGAGTGGCGATAGTTCATTGCAAACTCTACCCCCTTATTGGTCATATCACCTACATTTAAAACTACTTCTGCGTTATTCCCACCCCCAGCAGTTGGAGGTAATAAAACAGGAAATAACATATCTTCTTTCTTGGTTTCGTATATATCTCCCGAAAGTGTCAACTTATTATCGAAGAAGCCCATATCAAAACCGGCATTCAAGGATACCGAAGTTTCCCAACGTACTTTTGGATTTGCAAAACCTGTCTGGCTAGCTCCTAAAAGCAAGGTTTGATTAGTTCCCGTCCCCAACACGTAATCATTATCCAATGTAATAGTTGGCGTGTATGAATAATCAGCAATACCTTGGTTACCGGTAGTTCCCCTACTTGCTCTTAACTTAAATGAAGAAACCGTATTCTTTAATGGGTCCCAGAAGTTTTCGTCAGATACATTCCATCCTGCGGAAACAGAAGGAAACACCCCCCAAGGCTCTTCTTTAAAACGAGAAGACCCATCTCTTCTAACCGCTCCGCTTAACAAATATTTTCCTTTGTAATTGTATTGCAGTCGTGCCAACATACCAATTAACGTGCTCTCGCGATTTTGAGTCCATTGATTGTTTCCTGATCCCACATTTGGATCTGATGTTGCCCCATTTAACACCGTTACATCATTAGAAGCCAAATCACTTTTCTCCGCAAAAAATTCTGAATAATTATACTTTTCCGAAGAATATACCCCTGTGAAATTGATATTGTGATCACCAAAGCTTTTCTGATAATTCAATATATTCTCCCAAGTAAACTTCTTGGCAAGAGAACTTAGGTTCCTAACTTTTGAACGTTGTGAAGTTACTTCGGTTCCATCATCCCTGTATGCCGTAAATTTAGGGTTGATTGTAATTCTAGTTCCATTATCATAACTCGTTGCTATTCTTGAAGTAAATTTCAAGTTATTGGTAAAACTGTAGGTCAGACTTAAATTTCCATCAAAATAATTGTTCTCTTGGTTATCCTCTTGTAAAAACCTATATCCCAAGTAAGATATATTGGTGGCTCCATTACCTCCTGCCCCTGCATTGTCTAAAATACTAGAACCAGGATCTATATTTGGACTGTAAGAAGTATATTTTATAGCGTCTCTCAATAAGCCCCATGGTGCATGCTCTCTATTTTCTACTCTAAAAGACAGACCTGTTGTTATATTCCATTTTCCTTTTACAAATTGCGTATTAGCCCTAACATTAAAACGATCATAACCAGAATTAATAATGACACCTTCTTGGTCAAAATAGTTACCCGTTACGTTATAGGTAAGGCCATCTTTACCACCTGAGAGCGTTAGGCTATGGTTTTGAACAGGCGCCATATCATTTTGAATAACGTTTACCAAATCTGTATTATTGGTAAGGAAATGTGGACTTTGCTCAATAGTTGTCCAAGTGTTACCATAGCTACTATTGTTCAACGCTGCACCCTGTAAAAACTGAACGTATAATTTATCCTCAACATTAAGTAGTGGCGTTGCCGAAGTAATATGTTGCAAACCATAATAACTATCTATAGCTATTTTCATCTGGCCTTCTTTACCTTTCTTGGTAGTAATTAAAATTACACCTGCGGCACCTCTAGTACCATAGATAGCAGCCGAAGCCCCATCTTTTAAAACATCTATGGTTTCTATTTCATTGATACTCAATTTTGGGTCGCCATCAAAAGGAATCCCGTCTACTACATAAAGAGGTCTATTAGCTCCATTAATAGAAGTAAGTCCACGAATCATTACATTCGCTTCCGCTCCCGGAGCCCCAGAACTTGAGGTTACGTTTACACCCGCAATCTGCCCCTGTAACGCGGCACCAATATCTGATGTTGCTGTTTTTAATAATTCTTCTGATTTCACCTGAGCTACCGCTCCTGTCAACTCCTTCTTTTTTTGTGCCCCATATCCTATGACCACTACTTCTTCTAATGCAGATACATCTTCTTGCATTATAACGTTAACGGTTTGCTTACCGCTAACCGCTATTTCCCGTTCCTTAAAACCAATATAACTGAATACTAAAATTGCATTAGATTCTGCGTTTATGGTGTACAGACCGTCAAAATCTGTAACTGTTCCGTTGTTGGTTCCTTTGACCACGACACTTACTCCTGGTAACGGCGCATCATCGGCCGATACCGTTCCACTTACTGTTTGAGATTGTGCTGCCACTGTACTAAGACAAAAGACCATGAACAACCCCAAGTGGAAAGCGTGGGATTTAAAATGAAAAATGTGTTTGAAATTCATATAATTTTCTTGTTAAATATTAAAATGACCTAATGAAAACAGCTAGTAGGACAAACCTTATTTAATACGATAGTCTTTACTTTTTTCCTACCATTAATTTCTTGCTTCATTAAATCTTAGACCTAAAATTCTACTCCTCTCGATTGGAGGCTTACACCTCCGAACTGATGAATTGATTTTTATAAAAGTTTTTTATCTGTTCAAAAGGAAATGAACACTAGGTCTTCATTGTTTTTTTTAGAAATACATCTTGAGAAATACCTTATAAGAAATAGGTGGTGCATTCTTGAGGGGCGAGTGAATTTTTCTTTTCATAAAATGAGTTGGTTTAAAATGAGTAAAGTTTGTTTATTAGATTACCAATTAAGTGTGCTATAAATTTCCATATACACTGTAATTGGTGTCCAAAATAGAGATATTGTTAATTTACTCCTAAAAAAGGCGCTTGACAAAAACTTGACAAAATCAAAATAATTGTCAACTTGACACCTTTAACCCCCTATACATATTGATTATATTAAAAGACGAAAGAAATTACAACACTACAACAAGCATCATTTTTGAAATGTTAAAATTTTATGAGTTCACCGCCTTAAAAAGCCAGATTTAGACTCCTGAAACCTAACGAACATGGTATAAAGTCCTTTTTTACGCAATCAAATGCAACGTCTACAATAACTTGAAATAATCGTATTGAAATAGAAATATGCATCTCTAATTTGAGTATAACAAATGGTTTTTCGCGGAACAAATGGTTTTTTACTCCGTGAATAGATTAATCTCTAACCTGATTTAGTGTAGCTTAGGTTTTAGTCTATCAAAAACACAATTAGAGAAAAATGTTCATAATATTCTATTCAAAGACTGTTTACTTCTATACTTAAAAATTGATTTTAAATACAAAAGCATGTTCGCCAACCGGTGTTTTTGGTAAACTTATGTGTAGACCATTTAATTTTCTTACGAACTCTAATTTTTGTGAAGTTCCAAGTAGTTCAATAGACTTAATTTTCTTTTGAAGTAATTTATTTTCCTTGCCCAAGGTTTTAATAACTGTTTCTCCAGACTTTGGCCAATCTAACTGTATGGCGTACAAAGTTTCTCCTTTTTTCGTAAACCTGATGTCCTCTGCCGTATTATCAGAGTTTTTACGTTCACTTAAATGTCCTTCAACTACCTTTGCCGGCCCTTCTCCATATACCTCCCATGGCCGTGTACCATAAATAGCCTCGCCGTTTTGATCTAGCCACTTCCCTATTTCTAAAAGACGGTCTTGCACCTCTTGCGGTATTTCTCCGTTAGCCTTAGGTGTAATATTCAATAACAAGCAACCATTTTTGCTAACAACATCTACTAAAAAATCTATAATACGATTGGCGCTTTTATAGTCAGGATTGCTAATATCGCTCCAGGCTTTCCAATCAATAGAATCATCCGTAAGCCATGGAAAATCTTTCATTTCGCTCATTCTAGCTCGCTCCACATCTAAAACCGCGGTGCCTTTTACAAAATCATAGAATTTATAAGTAGCCACTACTTCTTGATTGTTCTTTACACCATGGTTATAGTAATAGGAAAGAAACTCTTTTCTATAAGCTTCATCAATAACATCCATCTTATTATCAAACCAGACTAAATCCGGATTATAATTATCTATTACCTCCTTTAACCTAGCCAACCAATCTTCATTAAATTTTTTATCACCCACTGGGTAATAACGGTCGGAACCTTCATCAATTTCTTTGGTGCTCAATGGATACTGAAAATCTCCTTTCTTTAATTTTGGCCCATATAAATCTGCATATTGTGGATCCGCCGCATCAGTAGATTCATCCCATGTAGGAAACCATCCAAAAAGCCATTGACGGTGATATGTGGCTATAAATTTCATGTCCCGCTTTCTTATTTCTTTTGCCAATTCCCCCATTATATCCCGTTTGGGCCCCATATTTTTAGCATTCCAACGGGTGAGTTTACTATCCCACATGGCAAAACCATCTGCATGTTCGGACACTGGTCCTGCAAATTTTGCTCCGGCTTTTTCAAATAGGTCTGCCCATTCTGTTGCATCAAATTTTTCAGCCTTGAACATGGGAATAAAATCTTTGTACCCAAACTCGTTTAAGGGGCCATAGGTTTGTGTATGGTGCTCATAAAAACGTTTTCCTTGTTTATATTCCGGATTATCTGGCGAAGTATACATCCAATGAGAATACCATTCATTTTCATAGGCGGGAACGGAATAAGGCCCCCAGTGGCAATAAATACCAAATTTTGCATCACGAAACCATTCGGGTGTTTTATGGTTTTTTAAGGATTGCCAATCTGCTTCATAACTTCTCTCTTGAGCAGTACCTACACTTACTATCATCCAAACAAATACCAAAAACAACGTTCTCATAATTCTGAAATTTTCATCAACAATTAATACCTCCTAATAGAAGGTTCTCAACTTCTAAAATTAAAATTTATCGGGTATTTTTAATACAACAAATGTCTTCATTACGCAGTGTTGAGTTTATGTAAAGTTCAATTTAACGGTGAAAACTGGCCTTATTCAACATTTCTTATCCAATTATAAATGAATTATGCATCAAATAAACATTTTAAGATTATTCCTACTATCTACTATTCTTAAGCCTTCCAAGGCAGTATTTTATATGGCTTTATAATTCTAAATGTTGCCTTTTCAATAAACTTCATACAAGATAGGATACCTAGATTATTTTGATAAATAGAAGAAATTGGTTACACTTGGTGTCACCCTATCTTTCTATTTTAAATAGAATATGATTTTAAAACAAAGTTTCATTTATTATTGTGGTAAAAAATTTGGGTAGAATATTTAAAACAAAAAGGCTAATGCATCATTACTTCCTCATCGGTTTTCTGATATTTCTTGGGATTAAACTCCATTCCCAAGATTCTTCCATTCCTTTAAATATTCCTATTACAAACACAGACACGCTTACCGCCCAGCATAACGGCTACAATATAGATTCCTTAAAATTGGCGGTTTCAAAAAACCTAATCAAAGGCGATACATTAAAATCTGCATGGACGCTCTTGAGACTTATGGATGCCTATAGCCACAAGGCTCAATATGCTAAGGCCTATGAAACCGTATGGTCTGCCCTTACATTAGTTGACAATTCTGAAAATATGCTAATGAAATCTCACATTTACCGAAGATTAGGAGCCATGTACAGTTACAACAAAAGAAAAAAGGAAGCTCTTAAATATCTACAGTTGTCTCTTGATATCATGAAGCAACTAATAGAAAAAGGCAGGATGCCTAAAGCTTCATTAGCCCATAATTATTATACTTTTAGCTATACCTATAGAGGCTTAGATGATCCTGAACTAGCAAAAAAATATCTGGACAGCGCCCTTATTTATTATGGAGACGTGCCGGACAAAATTGCCCTGCCATTTATAAAGTTTGAAGAAGCTTATGTGCTAAGGGAAGAGAAAAAATATGACGAGGCCATGCAGACCCTCCAAGAAATAGAACCATGGTTCCAACAAAACTCACCATCTTATTTAGTACTTGTGTATGCGTATTGGGCCGTTATTCACCAGAAGCAAGGTAATATAGACAAGACGATTGAATATTATAAAAAGGCAATCTCAATTTCTGACAAATACCAGAGCCATATAGATTTTACTCCGTTCATCTACGAGAAAATGGCGGAAAACTATAATTTAAAAGAAGATTATGAAGAAGCGTTCCGATACTTGAACAAGGCCAGAACCTTAAATGCAAAGTTTTTTGATGGAAGAAGCCAAGATAACGTTTCCCTTATGGAAATTAAAAATGAATACCGGCTAGAAAAACAACGGCAACAGGAGGTTATTCGTCAGCAGCACTTGGAAAAATTGGAGCAACAAGATAAAATCTTATTACTACAACGCATTATTTTGGGTACTTCGCTCATATTTGTAATTATTATTGGTTTTGTTTATGTAAAACACATTCGTTCCAAACACAGAGTTGAAAAACGATTAATGCAAAAAAACAAAGCTCTGGAAATGGAGCAAGCACACCAACTACTGGAAACCAAAAATAAAGAATTGGCTGCTTCCACCCTACAATTAGTTGAAAAAGACGAGTTTTTAAAAAAGCTGAAAACAGAATTACGAGGAGAGAATGGAAATATAAAAGTTTCTGAAATTAATAGGGTATTGAAGTCTATTTCTGTGGGCAGTGCTAACAATTGGGAAGAGTTTAAATTACGGTTTACGGACGTAAATAAGCATTTCTATGAAAAACTAAATACCACCTACCCTAACCTAAGCCAAACCGATCAAAAAATTTGTGCTTTGATCAAGTTAAATCTTAGCAGTAAGGATATGGCTCGCCTTTTGGGCATTTCAACAAAATCCGTACATACTACACGACACCGTCTGCGTAAAAAAATGGGGTTACAGCGCAGCGATAATCTAGAAGAGTTAATTGCCTCATTATAAACCATTCCGTAAGTCTTAAGATACTTTAAACAAGGGTATTTCCTTCTTTCCCTAATTAAAACAAAATTTTACCCTATCTCGTTAAAAATAGCCGTTCTGAATGGCTATTTTTGCGCTTTCTTATTATTCAACCTAAAGTAGACAATCATATGAATCTTAAAATCTCTTTGTGGATTTTAATAGGGCTGCAATTTGTTATTTCTGACCTCAACGCACAAGGTCTTACGCGAGAAGAAATGCGAGATACCATGCAACGTATTCCATCGTTCACTATTCACAAGGACAATTATTTTATAACGGGCGTTCCCACGAACAACCCTATAAATAGTTCTACTGCAAATGCTAAGTACCAAATTAGCTTTAAGCAAATAATTACCCGTTCTATTTTACCTTGGGAAACCTATCTGTATTTAACCTACAGTCAAAAGGCTTTTTGGGATATTTATAAAGATTCATATCCTTTTAGGGAAATTAACTTTAACCCAACCATTGGTGTGGGTAAAGCTTTTTATGGTTCAGATGATAGGGTTAATGGCATGGCTACCCTTGTTTTTGAACACGAATCTAATGGACGAGACAGTATTTATTCTAGAAGCTGGAACCGTCTTAGCCTACAGTATTCTACTCTAGTGGGAAAGAAAACCATGTTGCATGTAAAAGGATGGTTGCCCTTTGGCTATAAAGAAGGAAATCCTAATTTATTGGATTATGTGGGACTAGGGGAAGTAAGTGTATCGCATGATTTTATTCCCGATGAACTCATATTGGAGGTCAAAGTAAGAAAAGGTCTGAACTTTGATACAAGAGGATCAATCCAAACCCGTTTGAGTTACCGCCCTTTCAAACATAACTCCAACCAATATATTATGTTTGAATGGTTTGCCGGTCATGCCGAAAACCTAATCGATTACGAACAGTATTCAAGTATGGTTCGTATTGGGTATGTAATTAAAAGTAATGAATTTGGCTTCTTGAAAGCGAAAAAATAAAAGCTGTAGCCCCATCTTTTAAAACATAAAAAAAGCCCCATTTAGGGACTTTATAACCTTAATAGTTGATAATGATTATCTAACATCTTCCAATGTTTTAATGGTTTTTAAATCTGTCATTAACCACTCTCTCTGCTTTCTAATTACTTCTGCTGCTTTAATTGGCAAATGTGTGTCTGCCAAAACTTCATTATACTCTTCTATTGCGGCTTTGTCACCACGTATGGCTTCTTCCAACATAGCTTCATCGTTGTCTCCCGAGAAGAAAGTCTTTACATCCATCCAAGCTCTGTGCATAGCTCCTGTTGCGCTCCCGTCAATATCATCTCTGGTTTTAAGGGCCGGCGCCGCTGCTTTCAATTCAACAAGAAAATTTCTTCTTTCTATGGATTTATTCTGAAAATAACTCTTAAGACCTATTCCTTCAGCATTTTCCGTCGCTTTATCATATCCTTTAATTGCATCTTCGTTTTTCTGAATTATATCGTTCAGACTATCTTCAATTTCTTTTATATCGCTATTCATATCATTTTTATTTTGCGGTAACTTTAATGCCTACCGTTTAGCATATATTCAAATTTAACGGGAAACTCTTTTCTAGATCGATCCCAAAAAATTTCATTTGAACGTTTTTAAAACTTACCTATTTCAGACTACTCTTCTACTATTACCTAGCCGAACTATACAGATATAATCTTCATTTGCCAATTTACATTCGCCCAAACGCTGCATCTCTGCCTCAGTTGCTATATATTGAAAAAAATCATTGTTACGCAAAATACCTATCTTACTCAAATCGTTAATGTTCGAAAAAAGTGTTTCACCTGTAATTTTGTCTTTGACCGTGTACTTATAGTTATAATTTTGCATAACTTAAAAATTTAATTAAAAACTAACCTGAACTTACACAGGCTCTCTCATTGCTCTTTTTAATATACAGACTGTCATGCCCCATTGAAAAGGACACCCTGCCTATTGTATAAAAAGAAATACCAAATTTCAGTTGTACTTTCGGTTTGAAGTCGCAAAAGCGTGAATATCCATATAATTGGAAATCCTACAAAACTTCTGAAATTTCTTATGAAATTATTTAATCTTATCTAGTTAATTGGACATTTTTAATAGAAAAATGAGCGCTATCAATTACAAAAAAGCTACTTCCATGAAAATGGAAGTAGCTTTTATCATAGTAATCTGTATTTTTTATGAACGGGTAACGTCTTCCATTAGAAAATCTTCAATAGGGCGGTCATGTTGCTTGTGTAGTACGGAAATATCTCCAGTGGTTTCAAAAACTACTGCTTTTACCTCAGAAAGCTCCGTTATGTTAGCCTCCCGCAATTTGGCCTGTAAATCCGATTTTGTAACTCTTCCCTTGCGTAGGTTATTTTCTAAAATAATTTCCCCGTCCATGAGTAGTAAAGGTGTATTGTCCATTACTTTTTTAACCATATCATGGCGTCTTACATAAGCTGCACCCATTTGTAAAAGATAAATTGTGATAATGCCAATGATACCATCATATAAACTCACCGTTTTGGATAGTACCGTTGTTGCAATAATAGACCCAACTGCCACGGTCATGGCAAAATCAAAACTAGACATTTTTGAGAAACTCCGTTTACCACAAATACGTGTCATTAGTATTACGGTAATATAGATACCCAAAGCTGTAATAATGATGGCACCAAAGGCATCCCAGGAAAATTTAAACCACCCACTCATAACATGTTTCTACTTTATCTATATTGTTCTTAAATACATTTTGCTTAAAAACAAAAGGTTAATTTAAATCACAGTTAATCATCCAGTTTATGCCATAGCGGTCTGTAAAACGACCAAAAAGGGCATTCCATTCCCGTTCTCTGAGTTCATGATGCACACGGCCACCTGCAGAAAGTTTATCATATAAATCTTGTGCCTCTTTTTTATCATTAAGATCTACACTTAAATGTATTTTAGTTCCTTCCGTTAGCGGTGTGTCCGGTGCAGCATCATAGGCCATAAAATTCACACCTTTACCTTTAAGCTCGGCATGCTGAAGTCTATCCCTATATGCTGAAGGAACATCTATTTTCTTATCGGCATAGGTCTGTCTGTTCTTTATTTCTGCACCAAGTACATCGGAATAGAAGTTAAGTGCTTCTTGACAATTACCATCAAATGCTAAATATGCTTGTGTTTTCATTTTACGATTCTTTTAAGTTCAATAGCAAGTTACAATCAGATAAGCAGCACTATTGATTTCATCACATTTAACCTTGACACAAATGATCAGTTTGATTAAAAAATGATTTTGACAGTCCATTCAAGCCGTTTTGAAGATGATAACGAATAAAAAAAAGGGCATCCGCTAAAAAGCAAATACCCTAGGAATCAAAAAAGCGTCTTTAAATTTTAACCTCCTATAATCTCTCCTCCATTAATATGCATGACTTGCCCTGTCATATAACTACTGTCCTCGGATGCCAAGTAAACGTATGCTGGTGCAACTTCTGAGGGTTGACCACATCTACCAAGAGGAGTATCTTCTCCAAAATCTTCAATATCATCCATAGTAGCGGGAATTAACGGTGTCCATATGGGACCGGGGGCTACTCCGTTTACCAAAATATTCTTCTCTGCTAGTTGCGAAGACAAAGCCCTTGTAAACGAGGTAATTGCCCCTTTGGTGCTTGAATAATCTACTAATACTTTATTACCTCTGTAGCTCGTTATGGACGTTGTATTAATGATTCGCGAACCTTTCTTTAAGTGAGGATATACTTGTTGGGTAAGGTATATCATGGCAACAATATTGGTGTCAAAAGTTTCTTTTAAATGGTCTAATGAAATCTCACTAAAATCTTCTTGGGTATATTGAGTGGCTGCATTATTTACCAAAATGTCTATGCCGCCATACGTATCTACAACTTTCTTAACCAAGTCATTACTAAAATCATGATTTCTAAGGTCTCCAGAAAAGGTCAAACATTTTACCCCTTCCTCCTCTACCATCTTTTTTGTGGTTTCCGCATCTTCGTTTTCGTTTAGGTACGTAATGGCAATATGGGCTCCTTCTCGTGCGTAATGAACTGCAACGGCACGACCAATACCACTATCTCCACCCGTAATCAATGCTATTTTTCCTTTTAATTTATCACTCCCTCTGTAACTAGATTTTATAGTTTCAGGTTTAGTTATCATGTTCGCTTCAAGGCCCGGTCTACCCAAGTCCTCTTTTCCTTTTTCAATCGTTGCTGTATCTGACATAATTTATCTTTTAAGATTAATTTTTATGATTGCTTATTAAAGATTCTCACTTCCTTATAACATGAAAATTCCTTCAAAAACTAAGTCGAATTTAATTATGAGATTCCACAAGAAATAGCTCAGTTACAATAAAAATTGATTCAAATACTTTTCGTTTTTCCGCTTATCACCTGATATACAATATTTATCATTTGCACTAACAATCATTTTTTTACAGCTCAAGTCTTCAGATTCCCATGAATAATTTTATGTATTGTAGAATCTTAATCAACACTATGGAATGCCTTGAACAACTTCTTAAAGTATATGTAATAAGTGAAATTCGCTATGTAGAAAGCGCTTTAAAAGAGAAAAATCCAATGATGCGTATGCTCATGGAACAATGTGCCATTGAGCGTTCAAACTTTTTGCTGGATATATGGCACGTAGCTATAAAAGAATCGGATGAAATTGAATTTTCAGAATTGTACGCGTGGCACAATCAACTGTACGGTAGAAACTACCTTAACATGATGGTCGGCACCAGTCTAAATATTGACTTGTTAGATAGAAAAGCTCTAGAAATTTGTCATGTTATGATACAATTGGATCTCCACCAAAAGTTAAACTGCCTATTAATAGAACAGGCTACAAAAATAGAAGCAAGTATTCTGGCCAAAGCTCATTTCAGGACAATGGATTAATGTTAAAAATTACTCCCCAACAATTTTCAATTAAATGCACTAAAAAAATGGAATCCAAAAAAACATCCAAAAAACTAACTACAAGCAAAGACGAACAACTTGAGAAGTTTTCTGTAGACTACACCGGTAAACCGTTAACTACCAGACAAGGATTAAAAGTCAATGACACCAACAACTCTTTAAAAGCAGGTGCACGAGGCGCTACGTTACTTGAGGATTTCATGTTGCGTGAAAAAATTCACAATTTTGACCACGAAAGAATCCCAGAGCGTATCGTTCATGCCAGAGGAAGTGGAGCTCACGGTTATTTTGAACTTTACGATAGCATTGAAGAATACTCAAAAGCAGGTATTTTTACGGATACATCTAGAAAAACACCAGTGTTTGTTCGCTTTTCTACAGTGGCAGGGTCTAAAGGTTCTACGGATTTAGCGCGAGATGTTCGTGGCTTTGCCGTAAAATTTTACACAGATGAAGGTACATGGGATCTAGTGGGAAACAACATGCCTATCTTCTTTATTCAAGATGCGATGAAATTTCCAGATTTGATTCACTCGGTAAAGCCAGAACCTCATCAAGAAATTCCGCAAGCAGCATCTGCTCATGACACATTTTATGATTTTGTATCGTTAACTCCAGAAACGCTTCACAACCAAATATGGTTAATGAGTGACCGTGCCATACCACGTAGCTTTCGTATGATGGAAGGGTTTAGTATCCACACTTTCCGTTTGATCAATAAAGAAGGAAAAGCCCATTTCGTAAAATTCCACTGGAAACCTAAACTGGGTGTACATTCCGTAACATGGGATGAAGCCGTAAAAATTAGCGGAGCGGATTCTGATTTTCATAGGAGAGATTTATGGGATGCCATTGAAGCGGGGCAGTACCCGGAATGGGAACTGGGACTTCAAATTGTACCTGAAGAAGACGAGCATAAATATGACTTTGACCTTCTTGATCCTACAAAACTGATTCCCGAAGAGATGGTGCCTGTAAAAGTCGTGGGTAAAATGGTTCTGAACAGAAACCCTGAAAATTTCTTCGCAGAAACGGAACAGGTTGCCTTTATGCCCGGAAGTATCGTACCTGGTATAGATTTTACGAATGATCCTTTGTTACAAGGCAGGCTGTTCTCATACCGAGACACCCAACTTTCAAGACTGGGCTCTCATAATTTTCATCAAATTCCAATAAATAGACCTGTGGCCGAAGCACAGAACAATCAGCGTGACGGTCATATGCAAACCGAGATACCAAAGGGCAGAACGGCATATTTTCCTAATTCAATCAGTGGAGGATGCCCATACCTTTCTACGGTTGCCGAGGGCGGTTTTGAGTCGTATCAAGAGCGAATAGACGCTAAAAAAATTAGGGCTCGTAGTGAGAGTTTTAATGATCATTTCTCTCAGCCAGCACTATTCTATAGAAGTCTTGCCGATTGGGAAAAAGAACATGTTGCCGGAGCCTATACCTTTGAATTGGGCAAATGCGAATTCAAGCATATAAAAGAACGTATGCTCTACCTCATTGACCAGATTGATTCTGATTTGGCTAAAAAGGTAGCTACAAACTTGGGTATTGAAGTTCCTTCTTCGGTTGATATGCCATTAAACCAAGCTATAGGAGCGGATGCGAATGTGGAAGAACAACAACCAGGCGAGAAAAAAATATATCTGGACGAGTCCCCAAAATTGAGTCAGGCCAACACTAATTTTAACTCCATCGCCACGCGACAAATAGCTGTTCTTGTTGCGGATGGATTCCATATGGGTATTTTCAAGAAAGTGAAAGAAGAACTTGAAAAAGAAGGCGCTATGGTAAAATTGGTTGCTGCACATGGAGGAACGGTGAAATGTGATAAGGATAAGGACCATAAAGTAGATGCAGCTATAGCAACTACGGAAAGTGTCCTTTTTGATGCGGTCTACATTCCTGGAGGAAAAAAATCTATTGAAACCCTAATGGCACAGGCCAAATTTACCAAATTCGTTAACGAAGCCTATAAACATTGTAAGGCCATTGCTGTAGATGGAGAAGCAGAAGAGTTTTTAAAAAGTACAGCGGTTATGGATATTTCAGATGACGACGCTCTATTTGTGAACGGTAAGCCAGAAGCTTTTATCAAAGCAATAGCGCAGCACCGTAACTGGAAAAGAAGAGAGAAAGCGGAGAATATACCCGCTTAATTATAAAACTTAAACGATACTATTATGAGCAATGAATATGCAAAACATGAGTCGAATTATATTAAAGAATATGAAAAACTAGGATATACAGACTCCTACCGCTTTGTTGACGGAAAACTAAAGAGCACCAAGACGAATAAAGCCTTTGAGGCTAGCGATATTACCATAGTCAAAGAACATAGATATGAAGGTATGAGCAACCCTTCGGACATGTCTTTACTCTACGTGATGGAAACAAGTGACGGTAGCAAAGGAACATTGTTGGCCGGTTACGGCCCAAGTGCCAATGCAGACCTGTATGAGTTTTTAGAAAACGTTCCAGAAGAGCAGGTAAAAGATAAAGATTTACTTCCCCCGAATGCAGTATAATTTTTGAGTTATACTACTAAAAAACCAGAAGCTAAGCTTCTGGTTTTTTTTATGATTTTTAAATAGTTAATCTAATTTTGAAAACTGAAATGTTTTTATTTCAATGGAAGCTTCATCCAGTTTCTGGTTGAAATGCTTTTCATTTTTAAATTTAAGTTCCTTTAATACACGAGTATCTACGGATAAACTAAAATGGTTTTCCCTAAAGGGCCAAGGTTTTACCGTAAAAGTGTTGTCCTTTGCCTTGTGAATAAAGTACCGTTCGTCATGAATCGATTTATTTATTTCCAGCTTTCTGCCTAAAGTTGGTGTTTCATCCTGACACAGAATAAGCGAGAGTCTATCTGAAAAAAGCATAATTTTGTAGAGTTCCTCTG
Source organism: Zobellia roscoffensis (assembly GCF_015330165.1). Taxonomy (NCBI): domain Bacteria; kingdom Pseudomonadati; phylum Bacteroidota; class Flavobacteriia; order Flavobacteriales; family Flavobacteriaceae; genus Zobellia; species Zobellia roscoffensis. Next base: position 3,252,550 of record NZ_JADDXT010000002.1, on the reverse strand, counting down.
TTCCCGTTACATTAACACCGTGCAATGCAATAGCATTTTTACGATAACGTCTTAGTTCCGTCAAAAACACCTTAAAGTCGCCGATTTCTTCTAGTTTATCCGAGTATAAAAATTCAAGATGGTAGATAAGCAACATAGCCGACCAGCTAGATTTTTTCAAGACTTTTTGAAAAACGGATTTAGCATGAATCAACATCTTTTCCAGGGGCACTTTGTGAGTTACAAAATCCATCGCCATGCCAAAATCAGAAATATTGTTTTTAGTTTCATTGGTCAATTGCTCATCATCGTGCTCAATGATAGCGGTGAGTGTCTCCATCCAATGATTTTGATACGGACGGTTCTTTAGTTGATTCGCAATTTTAGCCGAAAGTAAGCCGTGCGCAGGATGCGATATAACCTCCATACCCTTTTCTAAAAAATTGATAATCATATGGTTTAAATGTTAAGTCTTTTAAAATCCTATTAAAATTAAAGGGCTGTAAGCAATTCAGTTGATTTTAAAATAATTAGGATTAATGCAATCGCTTAAAGCGTATTTAGATTCTGTAATTGGGGTAAAATTTAGAGCAATTACGTTCCTTGCAAAACCATCACCTCTTTAAATTTGATGAAAATTAAGATTTATGAGGTCTCCCAAAATATCAAAAAAGAGAAAAGTGATTAGAAAAATCGCTAAAGAAAATACATTGAATTTACGAGCCAAGAAGCTAAGTAGACAAATTCGAGAATTAAAGAGAACGTTTGAAAACAATTTTGAACAGTACCCCTCGGAAAAATTTGAGATGGTACGTGATTTTAATATCAAATTAGTTCGTGCTAAATCTAGTTTAAAACGTATTTCAAAAATAATCGTGAAGAATAGAAGACACGCCCGTCAGATGTTGATTCGTGTTGCTAAAGAAATTCAAACATTAAAAGATACTAGTAAACAACTTTCTAAATCCTAAAAGAGTAGTACTCCTCTTTTAGGATTTTATACATGCATAGGCACACTTATCAAAGGTAATTTCAATAGAAAAAACTCTAAGACAGAAGCACTTATGAAAATGGTTTAGATATTAATGCAAACCGTGTGCGGACACAAAAACAGTTGTTTTTGTTTCTAAATACTAGATTTATCCCTATATTTGACATGCAAATATTTCAACCCCAATAAATTATATTTAGAGGAAATTGAGGTTGACTACTACACTATAAACTAATTTATTGAAAACGATTAAAGATATTGCCGAAGAAGCCAAGGTTTCAACAGGCACGGTAGACAGGGTTATTCACAAGCGCCCTGGAGTATCTCCAAAGACCAGGGAAAAAGTTCAGAAATTACTTGATAAGTATGATTTTGAAAGGAACATACTTGCGAGCACTTTAGCTTTTAAAAAGAAATATAGGATTGCCACTCTTATACCTTCTGTCGTTTCTAAAAATCAGTTTTGGTACGGCCCACATTTAGGCATGAAATCTGCCGCAAAGGAGATTCAAAAATATGGCGTAGAGACACATCGTTTTTTCTTTGATCAATATAATTTAAAATCCTACAAACAGGCCCTTGATAAAATTCTTGCCTTAAAGCCAAACGGCATTGTCTTTGCTCCATTCTTTTACAACACCTCATTAGCTTTTGTAGATAAATTAAAAGAAGAGGAAATTCCTTGTGTGTTCATAAATATTGATTTAGACACCCCTAATAAACTTACGTATATAGGTCAAAATGCACTTCAAAGCGGAAATTTATGTGGTAAGATGATGAACCTTATAACCAAACCTGAAGAACCTATTGCTATACTAACTTCTCAAAAAAATGTGGGTAGGCATTTGGCTATTGAAACCAGAATAAAAGGTTTTCTTAATTACTTTTCCGATAACGTAAAGGATAAGCAAATTAAAAAAATAATCATTGATGACTTTGACACGGATATGATTGAAAAAGCACTTTCTAAAGAATTGAAAAGCGATAAACAAATTGCCGGTATATTCGTTCCCTCCAGTGCTATTTTTATGATTGCAAATTTTCTTGAAAGTAGAGGTTTAAATAATATACGTACTATTGGCTACGATACTCATTTAGATAATCTTGAATATATTAGAAAAGGAAGTATTGACTTTGCCATAGACCAAAACCCTTTTGAACAAGGTTATATGGGACTAAAAATACTCACTGAGTATTTATTATTGAATAAAACACCAAAACCTAAGTACAGCTCCGCCATTAATATGGTCACGAAAGAAAATGTAGACTATTTTGACGTAGCTGATACTATTGAATACGCCGTATAGATTAACCTATTGCGTTGCATTTTACGCACAGACCAACCATGAAAAAACTACTTCTATTAACGCTGTTCTGTGTAGTTTGCATAGGCAATGCCCAGCACTCGGTTGCCAGGCAATGGAATGAGGTTTTACTGGATGCCATTAGAGTAGATTATGCTAGGCCAACGGTGCATGCGCGTAATCTATACCACAGTTCCGTGGTCATGTATGATGCCTGGGCTTTATTTGATAGCTCTGCCCAATCCGTTTTTTTAGGTCAAACCTATGGCGGTTATGAGTGTACGTACAACGGAATTCTACAACCCGATAATGTTGATGCCGCTCGACGAGAAATCATTAGCTATGCTTTGTTCAGGTTGTTAACACATCGATTTTCTACTTCTCCAGGAGCCTTTACCACTTTAAAAAACATAGAAGATCTATTCTTGTCTTTTGGATACGATCCAGAATTTACATCTACAGATTACAGTAGTGGCTCATACGCCGCACTAGGAAATTATTTAGGCAATGAAATGATTGCTTTTGGCAGACAGGATGGTTCCAATGAAGATTTTGAATATGGAAACCAGCTTTACAACCCTACTAATCCTGCTTTGGTTCTTGCCGAATATCAAGATATAACGGATATAGACCCAAATCACTGGCAGCCCTTATCTTTTGACCTCTTTATAGATCAATCCGGAAATTCCGTTCCTGTTTCCATACCCGACTTTCTAGGGCCAGAATGGGGTGCCGTGGTGCCTTTTGCCCTAGAGGAAGCTGACCTGCAAATAAAGAATAATGGTTTTGACTCACACCTTTATTTTGAAACTGAAGATCCACCACAAATAGAGGATTCAAGAGCAGATGGCATTAATGATCCTTACAAATGGAACTTCACATTGGTAGCTGCATGGTCTGCGCATTTAGACCCGGAAGACGATACTGAAATAGACATCTCTCCAGCAAGTTTAGGAAATGTAGATATTGACACCTACCCTACTACGTTTGAGAAGTTCCAAAATTTCTATAATCTTATGGAGGGCGGAGATACTAGTCAGGGTTGGGACCTCAACCCTTATACAGACCAACCTTACGAACCTCAACTGGTAAAACGCTCCGATTATACACGGGTTCTAGCTGAATTCTGGGCAGATGGTCCCGATTCGGAAACACCACCAGGACATTGGTTCACTATTTTAAACTATGTAAGCGACCATCCTATGGTTTCTAAAAAATTCAAAGGAGAAGGTGCAACCATGACAAATATGGAATGGGATGTAAAATGCTATTTAGCCCTTGGTGGAGCCATGCACGATTCTGCCATTGCTACATGGGCCATAAAAGGTTATTATGACTATGTAAGACCTATCTCGGCCATTAGATATATGTGCGGTAAAGGACAAAGTAGCGATTCTTCGTTACCTAGTTTTGACCCACACGGCATTCCGTTAATCCCGGGGTTAATTGAACTTATTGAAGAAGGTGATGCACTTGCTGGTGCGATGGGCGAGTCCGTAGGAGAAGTTAAGATTAAAGCATGGCGCGGACCAGACTTCATAAACGACCCAGAAACCGATGTTGCCGGTGTTGGATGGATTTTAGGAACCCACTGGTGGCCTTACCAGAGAGGAACTTTTGTTACACCTCCGTTTGCCGGATATGTTTCCGGACATTCCACTTTTTCCAGAGCTGCAGCAGAAGTTATGACGTTATTAACAGGAGATGCTTTTTTTCCCGGAGGCATGGGAACTTTTGATATTACTGCCAACGAATTTCTAGTTTTTGAAAATGGCCCATCCGAAGACATTACGTTGCAATGGGCAACCTATAGAGATGCATCTGATCAAACCAGCCTATCAAGAATTTGGGGTGGCATTCACCCTCCCATAGATGATATACCAGGACGTATAATAGGTGATGAAATTGGCAAACAAGCATTCACTAAAGCGGAAAGTCTTTTTGGTGACCCCATATCTTCCCAACAAACCAATGACAATTCGGTGCTTTACCCTATTCCATTTCAACAAGAAATGAATCTAGTAACAGACCTACAGGGTTCATGTACAGTTCAAATCTATAGTATAAACGGAGAACTAACCCATACAGAAACCGTTGATCTAAACGAAAAATCGAAAATAGATACTTCAGCAATTTCCTCTGGGGTTTATATTTTGGTTATCAAAAATGCGGAAGGAACTACAGTTCACCGTCAAAAGGTAATTAGACGATAGTTCTTCTCCTATTCACCAAATTAAATACTATAAAAAAGGTCCGCATGACATTGTCATACGGACCAATTAACTAACAAAAAAACAAAATGTATTTAGCTTGCCCTTTACTGGGTATAGCACTTATAATTTAGGCTCCCAACCTTGGGCATATTCCCGTTTCCAATTGGCCATAGCCTTTTCATTATTCAAGATTTTACCGGTAGCCTGATCAATCTTTAAGGTTTCTCCTGCATCCTGAGCCATATTGCCCAAGTGGCACAACATAGTTGAAATACTAGCGTCTTGTATATCCGAATGAAGTGATTTATCCGTTCTTATCGCATCAAAGAAGTTCCCTACATGATTTACATCTAACTGCCCCTGCCCCATGGTATTGGTTGTTGCACTGGCCGCTCCTTCTTTTTCTTCCTTTAAAAGGTTTCCGTCTAAATCAAACAACTTATAAAAGTTTCGGTCTAACTGAATAATACCTTTACTACCGTAAATGGTAGCACCACGACCGGGTTGGCTAGGTAATATTTTTCCGCGGCTATGCCCCGTCCATGTAATGAATTTATCATCTTTATATTTATACGTAACCTGCTGGTTATCTACAAACTCCCAGTCGTCATCATATGCATATTTACCACCAAAAGAAGTTACACTTTCCGGCAGGTCCACACCCAATGCCCAACGGCATATATCAATTTCATGCGTACCATTATTATGTACCTCTCCTGTACCCCAAGTTTTGAACCAATGCCAATTGTAAGGGTGCACATTATCTCTATACTTCTCCCGTGGTGCTGGCCCTTGCCACATATCCCAGTCTAATGTACCCGGAACGGCAATTTCAGTGCCTTTGCCAATGGACCCACGATTATTACTGTAGTACGCCTCTCCTTTGTACACCTCACCTATAACTCCGTCCCTAATATCTTTTACCCCCATTATAGAGGTCTGTGCCGAACGTTGTTGGTTACCCATCTGTACTTTTTTACCGTACTTCTTATGCGCTGCAACCAGCAAATCGTTCTCATAAGGGTTGTGGCTACACGGTTTTTCTACATATACATGTTTTCCTGCCTGCAAAGCCATAATAGCCATAGGTGCATGCCAATGTTCTGGCGTAGCAATGAAAACAGCATCCACATCTTTATCTTCTAGAACTTTTCTAAAATCCTTTTCGTTCTTTGGTATGTAACCAATATTTTCTTGACACCATAAATTGTGCTCCTCTAAAATAGTATCATCTACATCACAACTATAAATGATTTTAGCATTTTGCTGCTCATGAATAGCCATTACATGTGCCTTAGCTCTACTACGAACACCAATAATAGCACAGTTTATATGATCATTTGCACCCAAAATATTAGCATGCGCCATAGAAGGTAAAATAAGACCGCTAAACGATAGAGCCATTGAACCTGTTGCTGTTTTCTTTATGAAATTTCTTCTACTCGTCATTACTTATCTTCTTTTGGTGTTTTTATCTGAATGTTTTTGAAGCTAACTCTATCTCCGTGGTCCTGTAATAAAATCTGACCTCTCTCTAGCTCTCCAAAACTTGGCCATTTGGCATATTTACTTTCGGAAACTAATTTTTTGTAGTCATCGCTCTTACGTTCATACTCCAATACTTTAGCTCCGTTCAAATAATGCTCTACATGATTTCCTTTAGAAACAATGTGTGCTGTGTTCCATTCGCCAATTGCTTTGATTGGTTTTTTAGGGTCTGCTTTGATTAAATCATAAAGTGAAGAAACGGTACGGCTACCTTCGTGATTACCTTTTTTAGCATCTGGGTGTTTGGCATCATCCAAAATTTGATATTCTAAACCAATTGAAGACCCTTCTCCTTTATTAATTTCTGTGTCTACATAGTACTTAATTCCACTATTTGCACCTTCCGTTAATTTAAAATCTAACTTCAGTTCAAAATCACTATAGTTTTCTGTGGTAACGATATCGCCCCCTGCAGCAGATTCTGCTCCACCAGAAGACAAAACCGTAAGAATACCATCCTTTATTTCCCAACCTTTATCTGGGAAACTTTCCAACTTGGCACCTTTCCAACCTTCTGTAGTAGCTCCATCCCAAAGTAATTCCCAACCTTGGTCCTTTTCATTTCTCGTTAACTGATTAGCCATATTAATTGCTGGCAACGGGCTCTTCTGAGAATATTTTGGTAAATCGTCTGTTATAATTTTAATATTCTTCCAAACAATTTCGGTTCCTGGTGTTTTATCTTTTCCTATTGAATGTACCTGCAAACCAATAAAACCACTGTCTGTTTGAGTATCTATTAAATGTGATGCCGGCAATCCATTAATCCAGGTTTTTAGTGTGTCGCCAATAGCTTCTATACGATAATGATTCCAATCGTTTTGCTTGAAAGCTTCTTTGGCTTTTGTGTTATCATCAGCAAGAGGGTGCAACCAACCTCTACGTGCCTCATCATAAATACCGGCACTCCACGCACGGTCAGATGGGTCTATTTCTACTTGGTAACCATGAATTCTTCCGTTCATGTAATATGGAAAACTATTGCTACGAATCTGAATACCGGAATTCATGGACGGATCCACCTTATAATCTAATTCCAAGATAAAATCACCATACATTTTATCTGATGTCATAAAAGAATTAGGCGTATTGCTAACCGTTGTTCCCACAATGGTATTATCCCTAACTTCATAAATGGCCTCTCCTCCTTTTTGAGTCCAGCCCGTTAAAGTTTCTCCGTCAAAAAGTTCGGTCCAGGGTAAGGTTTCCTTTTTCTGAGCCTCACAGCCTATAAAAAGACTTGATGCCATTAACAACAGTGCACTATTATATCCAAAGGTCTTTAGTTTGTTCAGTTTTAAGTACTTCATTTTAATAATTTAAATTGTTTTGATATTGATGATTTTAGAAAAATGCGTGACTTATTTAGCCAAACACATTTCTTATATTCCTGCCTAACTCTAAACGAGTTCCATTGTAATTTCTCTATTAGTACCAATAAATCGTGTGTATAAAGTCAAAATTAGCTGGATATTCATTTTTACAGTTAGATAAACTTTTACGAATGTAATTTTCTGTCCCCAAATAACCTAGTAAAAACCCAAAAATGTGTGCGCACACAAATTATAATCGTGTCCGAACACGGTTAAAATTATGAGATTATGAAAAAAATAAGAGTACCTATTGCCAAAAACGTACTCTAATATGAGGCTAAACAGAACCTTTTATAATGCTCCATAGACTTACGAAAATCTATTATTCTTAAATCTTGCGTTACCATTTGAGTTAACATCTATTCCAATCCGAGCCTTCGCTTAAATACCAGTGCTGTAATTTAGCTGTAAGATCAATTTAGGAGTATTTAAATAGGAAGCTAAACTCCAAATGAGCCTTTTTCAACGTATATGAAAGAAATACTTTCAAAATTCAACAAAATGTAAACACACTATTTGTTAGACAAATGAAAGTGTCCATACTATATCACGACCAAAAAAAACATAAAACTTTGATATGACCCTAGACCTTTTTTTAGCAGATGACGATAATGAAGACCGTGAATTGTTTGTTGAAGCGCTTAGTGAGATTGATATCCCAACCAACGTAACTGAATTTGATAATGGTGTAGACTTAATGGATAACCTGTTCTCAAAAACAGAATTGCCCGATGCTATTTTTCTAGATTTAAATATGCCGCTCATGAACGGTTTTGAATGTTTAACAGACATCAGGAACTTTGCCCGTTTTGACGGTATTAAGGTCATTGTCTACTCTACCTCCTATCGTCAAAGAGAAGTAAACCAATTGCAAACAGATGGTGCCAACCAATACATCCAGAAACCATCCTCTTTTGAAGACCTTAAAATAATGCTCACGAAAAGTTTAAAATCTATGGTTCAAAAAGAGGACAAAGAAATAAGCCCAAGTGAGTTTGTAATTCTGGTCTAACTCCTTTAAATGAACAGTTATTTAGGTATTTTAGCTTAACCGAAACACTTTTTGTAGTACCTCAAAAACTCGATTTTTTTTGAATCAGGATTTCAATTTATAGCGATAATCAAGACTATAACTGCCCTGTATTTTTGTATCAGAATTAAAGTTTAATCTAAAAAACTAGAGATATGAAAATGACAAAATCAATTTTAGTAACAGTTATGCTACTTTTCTCCTTAGGAATGTATGCCCAAGATCAAGATGATCAGCGGGTCATAGCAGATGCCGAAAAGGCAAAAACTAAATTACAAAAGACAAATTACGGTCTTGATCAGTTCTTTGAGAACGCTTCAGGTTATGTGGTTTTTCCAAATGTTGGTGAAGGCGGACTCATTGTAGGTGGTGCATCTGGTAATGGTGTCCTTTACGAAAAAGGAAAAGCCATGGGTATGGCAGATTTAAAGAAATTAGATGTTGGACTGCAAGCAGGTGGACAATCATCTACCGAAATTATATTCTTTGAAACCGAAGAGGCTTTAAATGAATTTAAGCAAGGAGATTTTGAACTTTCAGCAGAAGCTACTGCTGTAGCCCTAGAAAAAGGGGTTGCTGCCAAGGCCAATTATGATGACGGTGTAGTTGTGTTTGCCAAACCTAAAAAAGGACTAATGGCAGACCTATCTGTAGGTGGTCAAAAGTTTAAGTATACAGACATGGAGCTTATTGAGAAGAAATAACACGTAATTTCCTCCGAATTAAAGCCGGTCCTAGACCGGTTTTTTTTATACCCCAAACACGCACTACTTAATCGTTAACTCAAAAAAATAAACCAGAAAACCTCTTTTTGGAGCGTTGAACACCATAAAACAATCACGAATTATGAAATATCTCATATATACTCTAATAATAGTATTGATTATTGGATGGATTTTAGGATTTTTGATCTTTAAGGTTTTAGGAGGTCTCATTCACCTGTTATTGGTGGTGGCAGTACTCTTACTAATCTATAATTGGTTTACCGTACAAAAGAACAAACACTAACTAAAAGTACTTTTTCCTATGGCCTCTGGATTTTTTGCGTTACTAGATGATATTGCCGCCCTTATGGATGATGTGGCCGCTATGAGTAAAATTACCGCTAAGAAAACGGCTGGTATTCTGGGCGATGATTTGGCCGTGAATGCAGAAAAAGCTTCTGGCTTTATGTCTGATCGGGAGATTCCTGTGCTTTGGGCCATCTCCAAAGGCTCCATGATCAACAAACTCATTATACTGCCCGTCGCCTTTCTGCTCAGTTACCTATTGCCCTCCGCTATTATTGTAGCCTTGGTCTTAGGCGGACTCTATTTAGCGTATGAAGGTGCCGAAAAAATATACGAAGTTTTTGTACCCCACCATGATGCCACACACCAAACACTGAACACAGAAATGACCGAAGCAGATATTCTTGCTTTGGAAAAAGAACGTGTTAAGGCCGCTATTGTAACGGACTTTATTCTCTCCGTAGAAATTATAATCATTGCTTTGGGTGCCGTTGCAGATGAACCGCTTTCTATACAAATACCTGTGGTTTCGTTAATTGCCTTAATTGCTACCGTTGGTGTGTACGGTATAGTTGCCATGATCGTTAGGATGGATGAATTTGGTCTTAAACTCATTAACCTTAATGAGCAGGAGAATAGTTTTTCTGATTACGTTGGTAGATTCTTGGTAGGCGCACTACCGTGGGTCATTAAGAGTCTTTCCGTTATTGGTACCATTGCATTGTTGTTGGTTGCCGGCGGAATATTTGTTCATAACATTCATTTCTTCCATGACTTTTTACACCAACTTCCGGATATCGTAAAAGAATTTTTAGTGGGGCTTGGTGTTGGTTTTGTGGTTTTATTGGTCGTTAAATTAGTGATGAAAATTGTAAGTCTATTTAAAAAGAAAAAATAGGTTTACTACATCAAAACGTGTGGGATTCTATGTCATACCGGTATCATTTGTCTGCTTTTTGTATGACATCCATTTCCTGTTGAAAAAAGGTACTCAGACGGTGACACCCGTAACGTGGTGCAATGGCATCATCACCCATAAAGGTTAGGAAAAACTCTATTGGCCCGTAGGTTTTTGAACTGGTAAAAGTTCGGAAACACCATAGGACGAACTTTCGAATGGCATGCGGAAACCGGACAATGTTTATAGGTTTTCCATTCGCCAGCAAGGCCATTTGCGCCACTTCATTATGTGTTAAAATATCCGGACCGCCAATACCTATCTCCGTCTTTACAGACCCAATGGCATCAATACAGGCCGCTGCCAAATCTTGTCCATGAATGGGGTTGAACTTCTGCTCACCACTTCCGAATAAATATACCCTCCCTTTTTTCGCCATATCCAAAAAATCTTTCATATCGGAAAAAAAGCCGTTGGGCCTGACAACCGTAAAGTCCAAACCGGATTGAAGCAACTCATCTACAAAAGCCTCTTTGGCTTCTACCATTTTTAAATTGCGGTGCAACCTACCGTTCAGCACGGAAACATAAATAAATTTCCTAACTCCTGCCCTTTTGGCTTCATCCAAAAGATTTTTATTGGCTTGGTAATCTACCTGCATGTAGGTAAGACCATCTTTCTGTCTGGTAATACCCACGGTAGAGATTACTGTATTTACCCCTTTAAACAATCCTTTTAAGCTTTCTGCTTGAGTGACTTCCACCTGAAATATAGTACTGTGCTCAGATTTTAAATGAGCTGTCTTTTCCAGATTCCTCACGAGTATCTTAGTCTCAATTTTACGGATTTGTAATTCCTTAGCAATATAGCCCCCCAAATAGCCTGTAGCGCCTGCCAGTAATACGGAAGTATTTGTTGTATTTGTATTCATTTTTAATATTTTGTGTTCGCTTCTCTTTTATTGAAATAAAAGGCCCTCTCCCAATCGGACCAAAGTGGACCAATAGTTACCACGGCGAAACGCCTTTGTTTGAAATTGAGTCAAAGTTTTCGTATCCAAAGGGTGTCCCTTTATAAAAACCGCTTCGGGAGTTTCTAGGGTCTCCAGGTTTTCAAGTGGATTATCCTTAACCAGAATCATGTTCGCCAATTTCCCATTTTCCAACGTACCGGTTTCCGCTAGCTCCTTGTAGACTTTTGAAGGATTTACCGTTGCCGTGCGCAAGGCCTCATAGTTACTTAAACCGGCATCTATGTAAAAACCCAATTCCTCATGAATTCCAAAACCGGGTATGGCATACGATATACCGGAATCAGTACCCGCTATCAAGGTGACGCCTGCGTCGTTCATTTGTTTTACAATCTGCAAATGATGTTGGTGCTGTTTTTTAATACGATTACCAACTTCAGGTTCGTACAACTTGGTACTTGTCCACCGGTTATAATCATCCTTTGCTCCAAATTCCAAAAAAGCGGGATTCATATAGCCTATACCATGTTGTTTAAGCAATAGGGAATCTTTTTTTATGATTTCAACTATTTTATGAAAGACCGTTAACGTTGGTGTATGTGCCATTTTGTTCAACACATAGGCATCAATAGTAGATTGTAGCAAAATACTATCCTGTTTAAAGTCTAGAACTTGTTGAACAATATCCTCGGTATGTTCCAAGCTTTTTATGGGTTTTGAAAAGTGATAATCGTAAGGCACTTCAAAACTGGGGTGTGAGGCCAACGTAATGTGCTGGGCCGTGGCTTCATCCTTTATTGCATCAAAAATAGCTTGCGGCAAGCCCGCATAGGTCTTAATATAATCATAGCCTTGCTCCTTATAACGGACTACCAAACTTCTGGCGTCCTGCGCATCCTTTACCTGTTTCTTATCAATTCCACCATCGTCAGGACCCGTAAGTTTTGGGCTAGCAGTGAAAAATAGAGGGGCATAGATATCATTGTTACTTATCCGTTCTTTCATTCTTAAATGAAAAGGCATGCCCCACATATTCCGCACCGTAGTAACTCCTTTGGAAAGATAAAGCCCTAACTCATAATCATCCCAAATATGAACGTGCATATCGGCCAGTCCGGGAGTTACAAAGCGCCCCTTACCATCAATTCTTTTATATGGCCCCCCATCAATAGTGGGGGCTATTTCCATAATCTCACCATTTTTTACTAAAATTCGTTGTCCGTACAATACCGTATCTGCGGTCATGGGAACAATATTTACATTGGTTAGTACAAAACTGTTGTTTGTGTCCCTAATCCTCAGGTATGAGGTGTGTCTACTATCCAACCATAAAATCAAAACTATTGCAATTGCCACGAGCAGTATAAGCCCTCCCATGACCGTACCTATTCTTCTTAACCACTTTTTGACTACCATTTTGCTAGTATTTAAATTAGATGGATTTAACCGCTACTTAATTGGCCTCTATAAATTGGTCCACAGCCTTCTCTACCCGAGATATTACGCTATTATATTTCTCATAATTTCCACTAAAGGAAGCATCCATATTGGATAGAAAAAGATAACCCGAATTACCGTTTTCCGCAATTTCCAAATGGGTAGAGATACCAAAACTATTACCTCCATGCATTACTTTTCCATCCTTTCTGTACCAAAATAATCCGTGGTTCTCAGCAAAATCCGCAGGTACGATTCCGGCTTGTAATTGGGGAGCAAACAGGAGATTGTACATCTCCGTGGAAAACAATTGGGTAGATTGTCCTTTTATACCGTTGGCCATATCCAAAAGGTATTTGCCCATGTCCCTGTTGGTACTATACAGCCCCCCTTCTGGGTAGGAATCATTGCTGTAAAAGGGAAACGGAGTTTGCGTATCTAAATAGCGTACGGCCATTAGGTCCGTATCTATATCTGAAATGGCGTACGAAGAAGCATTCATTTGCAAAGGCTCCAGGACTTGGGTCATTACATACTCATCAAATGATTCTTGGGTTACGCTTTCAATAATAAAACCCATAAGACCTGTAGCTAAATTGGAATAGGACCATGTTGTTCCGGGGGCCGTGTTCGCAAAATTATTTAAACTGTACATAGCACCATCCTCTAGAAAATATTCAGCTAAAAATTCATCCAAATCAAAAGCTTCCCGTTGTTCAATTCCAATTTCGTTCATCAATAAACTTGCCCCTGGTGTACTAGTATTTTCTCCCTCTAAAATGTAATAATTGTTGGCCAAGTATACTTCTGGGGCGTCTAACAATCCCGAAGTATGTGTTACCAAATCCCGTATTCTAATAGGAATGTTCGGTTGTTTTGGATTGATAATGGTAACGGGAAGTAAGGTGCTAATATCCGTCTCCAGGGTAAAGTAACCTTGCTCAATGGCCTTGGCAACGGCCGCTCCTACAAAAGTTTTACTCACAGAGGCAATAGAGTTTACGGTCTCATTGGTATAGGGTACTTTATTTTCAACGTCCGCATAACCAAACGCTTCTTGGTACTTAAGTTTCCCGTCCTTTACAATGCTGATAGCAAAACCGGGGAGGTTAGGGTCTTGGGCAAGTTCTTCCAAATAGGTGGTTAAATTAGCCGGGGTCATTGCCTTTACCGGTTCTAAAGCAGGGCTATTGTCATCACTGGAACATGAAGTCAGGAAAAAAAATAGAATAACTAATAGGAATCCGATGAATCTTGAAATTGTTGTCATAATTATTTTTTTAAAGTTGTTAGATATTTTGTTCGATACAAATTTGCGAGGTATACCAAAGCTGGTCGTTCGTATTTATCATTTGGTACGTGTTGAAAAAGTTCTGGATTTCACGCCTTTAAAAAGTAAGTACAGACAGAGCCAAAACTCACCCAAGTCCGCAGAAAGGGTCAACATCCCGGAAATCGAAAGATTTTCTACTGGCATAATAAAATACAGCGCCACATCTGCCCAGTAGCCAAAACAGCCCACCATTAGCAATACGCCAATAAAGCGAGGAAAAAGCCCCGACCTAAGAACCAGATAGCCCAAAGGCCATAACCATAAACCAAAGAAGATTTGTGCTATATGGTACCCTTTACTGTGCATATCCAAATAGAAAAGTACCGTAGAGGACATTTGTACATCTCCGTAATTCATATGTTCCAAAAGAAGAAGTGGGGCATAGTGATTGAGCATATTGGTGCACATAATAGCAACCGCCACTGTTACTCCTAGCACCATAACATAGGAGGCCCATTCATGGACCTCCCTTAAGAAGCGATACAGGACCAAAGGCAACATAAAGTAGGATAGTTGCATGAAAAGGTCACTTAAAAAACCTAGTCGGAACAACAGCGGATGCTCCCTAATATTTTGGACCGTAGCAGTACCATCTGTAAAATCGATTAATGTAGTGCGAACATATTTTTCGGCAAAAATGCCAAATATGATAACCAAGAGGTAGAGCAGTCCCGCACCTCTTGCCGTTTTTTGTATGGATTGCATGATGAATAAACTCTGGTGTAATTAGTATTGTTCCAATTGGTGTTGGTCTACGTCTTGCCATAACACCATATCCCTTTTTTTGGCCCTTATCATGGGGGTGCTCTTCCACTTTTTGGCCAATAGTAGATTCATGTTAAAGTAGTGGTTGTACATATCCGAGCCGTTTCCCATATCTACCATACCATAGTGATAGCGTAGGTCCAGTAGCAATCTTGATTTCTTCAATTGAAATTCGTAACCTAAACCAAATTGAACTCCGGCGTCCCAACGGCTATAGGTGCCGTTACCTGAACCAAAGTTCATTTTGGTCTTTTGGCCTATCATACTATCGTTTGCTTCGGTTTTAATCCTTCCCCCAATATTGTAGCTCACCACCGGTCCGGCGTTGGCATAGAAATTACAGAAATGCACACGTGCCAAAACGGGAAGGTCCAGGGCATTCATCCTAATTCGGGTCTCTTGTTCCGTTAGGGGGTTTTTGTTCTCCAAACGCACTCCCTTCATTACAAAGTACAACTCGGGAACCAAGGAGAAATACTCCGTTACCCCCATCTGAAAGGAAGCGCCCGCTTGCAGCCCCCAATACCCCTTTTTAAAATCTTTAAGTTCACTATTGCGATCCCCAAAATTCATGGTCGTGGGCGTGTAGTTAATAACCACGTCCAAATAGGTTTCCTGTGCCCTACCCATGAGTACAACTAAGAATAGGGCAATACCTAAAAATACTTGCTTTTTCATCTTTTAATGGTTTTGAGATTAATGAGCCATAAAGATGAAAATGGGGTACGTGCAAAACGCCCGTACTTATGAATCGGAACTACTTCTATGAGATTTGGAACTTTTCGGGGTGTAGTCTAGCGCTGGGAATTCACCCACTGTTTTGGGGTCATTCCCGTTTCCTTTTTAAAAAAGGTATTAAAGACCGTTTTGGAATTGAACCCACTATCATACGCAAGTCCTAGCAGGGTAATATGACTGTTTGCTGGGTGCAAGGCTATATCTTTAAAATGCTCCACACGGTGAGAGTTGATGAAGTCATTAAAGTTTTGCCCTAGTTTTTCATTCAATAACCATGAAAGTTTGTTGGGGTGTAAGTTGATTTCCCCTGCAAGGTTCCGAAGTGAAATATCCGCTTTTAGAAAGGGCATTTCTTCCGTCATATAATTTTTTAATTGGGTCATAAAGGTATCGGCATCCGTAGGACTTAAAAGATGGATAACCGTTTTTTCCGGTTCCTTTCTTTCATTGGCATTGGATAAAGCAAATATTTTGCCCAAGGCATTTTTAAAGCGCTCCTCTGAATGCAAAGGCTTTAGCAAAGGGTCTACTTTTAGCAAGGTCATTAATGGTTCTTTTCGCGAAATACCTTCATCAATTAAATCCAGTGCCTTTTCATACTGGTGGATTTTGGTGTACACAAAAATCAAAAAGAAGCGTACCCGTTCCTTACTATCGGTTTTTATAAGCTGCGTGAGTTCACTTAATTCGGTACGGCACTCCTCCTCTACCCCTTTGGCACTTAAGGCCAAGGTTCTCATAATACGCCTTTCGGTTTGAGCGCCTTCCATATCAGGAATGGTTTTGGCAACCTCTAAAATAGTATTCGGACGGTTTTGGTCCAATAAAGCCAGCGCATAAATACCGTAGCCTACCAAAAATTTGGGATTGAGCTCAAAACATTTTTTAAAATAGGTCCGTACCTTCTCATGGTCCCTTTTTATATAACTATTGTACCCCATAAAATAATTGTTTAAATCGTACAAGGGGTCTAGTTTATATGCTTCTTTAATATGGTGGTCCGCCTGTGTAAGGTTACCTTCTAGAATAAGGGTAATGAACAGTTTTTGGTGGGCATCTGCATAATTAGGTTTTAAGGCAATGGCTTTTTTAAGATAGGCTACTGCATTTTTAAAATCCCAATCGCGGTTAAGCACGTGCCACCCCAAAGAATGATACACTTCGGGAAACTCCATATTTAACTGTTGTGCTTTTTCCAAATACTTCTCCCCAATTTCAAAAGCCTCCTTTACCGGCATTAAACCTCCTGCTGCCATACTGTTATATGCATAATGCATGTGCACATATCCCAAGGCGAAATTAGGATACTGTTCTGTTATCTTTTTAAGGAGGTTTATTCCTTTTCTAATATCATCCTTATTGAAACCACCTACCAAAGATTTTGCCCTAAGGTATTGCCCATAGGCTTCCGGTGAAATATTGGGGTGGTCCACCAAAGAATCCTGCACCTCTAAATGCCCAAAATTCTCGCGTATCTTATCGGCAATTAAAAGGCTTATCTCGTCTTGAAGCGCAAAAATATCAGTAAGGTTACGGTCAAAATTTTCGCACCAAATATGAAAACCGTTATCCGTTCGTATGAGCTGTGCCGTAATCCTTACCCGTTCCTTAATGCAACGTACACTGCCCTCCAACAGGGTTTCCACTCCTAGTTCGTTTCCAATATGGCGGGCATCCAAGGGTTTGTTCTTATAGAAAAAAGAAGAAGTACGTGCGGTTACTTTTAGCCCTTCAATCTTGGTAAGAGCATTTATGATTTCTTCGGTAATGCCATCTGAAAAATATTCGTTCTCCTTGTCCCCAATGGTAAGAAACGGAAGCACGGCAATGGACTTGTTATTGAAAGAGGTATGCACGGTCGGTTATGTTTGTTTTCATCTTCGGGGGAAAAAACATGTCTAAAATACCAAAATTTGCCCATACTGAGAGTATCTTATGAAATTTAGAACCTCTGAATGAATATCGGAACTTTGTGGCTCCATAACTGCCCTAACTTGTAATCTATTAGCATTGCCAAATAAAAAAATTGCCTGTGAGTGTGATTTTTTTCAAAGTGATGCGAATAATATAGTAAACAATCATAAAACGAAACCATCATGAAACATGTAGTATCCAAAAGCACAAAACCCATTTTTTGTAGTAGCTATTTACTTATGAATGCGGAAAGCACAAGACAATCATTTAAGAACCAAGATGCAGACGACTAAAAAAGAGCGATTCATAGGTTTAATAGATGAGCACAAAAAAATCATCTATAAAATTGTGAACTCGTATTGTGCCAACCCGGCGGACCGAAAAGACCTTGAACAAGAAATTATTATTCAATTGTGGGACGCCTTTGACCAATACAATCCGGAATTTAAATATAGCACCTGGATGTATCGCATTGCACTGAACACGGCCATCTCCTACTATAGAAAAGAGAAGAAATGGCACACTAAAACGGACTCTTTTGACAACGCCACTATTTTTCATCTTAGGACAGAAGAAACGGAGCACCGGGAGCAAATGAACAAAAAGGTTGAAATGTTACAGCATTTTATTCAATCGTTGAATGAGCTGAACAAAGCCTTAATGCTGCTATACCTAGAAGAGAAAAGCCATAGTGAAATTGCCGAAATACTAGGGATTAGCAAAACAAACGTAGCGACAAAAATAGGTCGCATAAAACTTAAATTAAAAAACGAATTTTTAAAAAATCTGAATTATGAAACCGAATGAACTCAATGAAATCCTATCTGCTTACGACGCAAAACTAGACCGTATATTAAGCTTGAATAGCGCCTCAATTCAAAAAATAAACTTGCAAAAAACAAAGAAAAAGACCCAAACCGTATTAATTTTTAGAAGCATAGAAGTAGTCTCATTTTCTGCCCTGTTACTGTTTTTAGGCTCGTACATTGCAAACCATTGGTCCAGCACTCATTTGGCCGTTAGCGGTGGTATTCTTTTTGTATTTACCCTTATAGCCCTTATTGGCAGTATAGGCCAAGTAACGCTTTTAAATCAAATAGATTACTCAAAACCTGTTGTTGAGATTCGGAAAAAAATAGAAAGGGTCAATACTCATGTGCTCTTGTTCGTAAAGCTACTTTTTCTTTCGGGGCCGGTCTGGTGGGCGTATTCCCTAGTGGCTATTGATGTTTTTCTAGATACGGACCTCTATGTACATTTAGACCCGGACTTTGTACAGCGGTATCTTATTATTAACGGAGTATTGATTTTTCCTTTACTATGGTTTTTGAACAAACTAAGTTTTAAAAACCTACACCTAAAATGGGTGAGAACCATCATCTCTTGGGTTACAGGAACCAAAACGCAACAGGCCCTAACATCATTAAAACAAATTGAGGAATTTGAGAACTAGACACGGGCAATCGTCACCAGTTCTACGGTTTCTTCTTTACCCCGTAATTGGGTCGTGCCCAAAGCCGTAGTTACAAAGTCGTTTTTTAGGTTTAGTTGGCTGACCAGCTCTTGAGAAATAATAAAATCTACCTGGTAACTATTGCACAACCCTTGAATACGAGCTGTAGTATTAAGCACATCTCCGGTAAAAATAATCTCTTTTTTGAGTGCCCCAATTTCTCCGGTAGTTACCTTTCCATAATGCAGACCTGCTTTAAAAGTGGGAGCCACTCCAAATTTAGTTTGGTAGGCTTTCGCTTTTTTTGCTAGGCTGTCTTTCATGGCAAAAAAGCAGTTGATGCAATGGTTGTTCTTTATTCCGTTTTCGTAGGTCCAAGAAATTACAATCTCATCGCCAATGTATTGGTAGACCTCTCCGTAGTTATTTATAATGGCATCCGAGAAATCCGAATAGTAGGTTTTAAGCAATTCAAAATAAGAAATGTGTCCCAGATTTTCTGCTATGGTGGTTGAAGATTTCATATCCAAAAACATAAAAATGCGTTTTTCCTCCACCGGAATATGGTATTTTCCGGTGAAAAAATTGGTCAGAACACCATAACCAAGGTTCTCACTGATCTCCGAATAGAAGAGCGAAAGGAACAAGCTGAACCCCAAAGTAACCAAGGTGCTTATAAAATCCATTCCCGTAAGCCATTCGGTAAACTTTTCCCAAACCTTTGCATCCAATGGGGAAACGTCCAACTCAATACTGGCCGCAATAGGATAGAGCACTATCATTACCCCCAGAAAAAAGAGGATATAGAATCCCATTTTAGAAGCAATTTCCTTGGCCAAACTCCGATTGCTAAAAACATTTTCCAACCAGAAAATTTCTATAAACCCCACCAACAAACCCAATAATAGTACAGAAATACTGGCAAACACAAACACCTCCAAAGTAAGGTGAATGGTACCATTGGGGTTAGATGTCTGACTACCGCTTGCTACTTCTTGGGTAAACAGAATTATCCAGCCCACAAGGAGCCAAATGACACCAAAAGGAATGATGCGGCTAATATTCCGTCTTGTTTTAGGAGATAGGCCCGTTTTCATGGCAGGTACGTTAGATCATAAGTCTCAACTACTAAAGTAAAGTTCTTTTTTTAAAACTATATAAACCTACTACTTAGAAAGATAAAAACCTGGTTTGCATCTTCTTTTAAATTCCTACCACCCCAATGCGGTGGTGGTGAGCCACTTTTAACACCTCTCTTCGCAACCATTTTATCTATTTTACATCTACCTATTGAACCTATAATCTAAATATTGAAATGAGAAAAAACCTTGTGTATGTATTGACCGCTGTTCTTTGCAACGGATTGTTTTTAGCCTGTGATTCTACGGATAATAGTATTGACTGCCCTGAGGATTTTACCGGCGCTTTGGCCACAAATGAAGAAAAACTACCTGGTGATTGGGTGCTGACCGCTATGACGGCCGATACCGAAGTAGACCTGACCGATGACCAAACGGACAACCCCTCCACAGACCTTTTTGCACAGTACGAAGATTGCCAAAAGGATGCCCGGTATTCCTTTGGCGCCAACCGTACCTATCTATATCTACAAAGCCAAAATGCCGAAAATTGCGATAACGAGGTTACCCTTGGCGGTACCTGGCAACTTACGGAAGACCTATTGTCTTTAACCGGCTCTTGTAACGTGAGCAATATTCCGTTGAACTTTAAAGATGATGCTACCGCTTTCTCTTTTACGGAAACTTTTAATATTGCGGATGCCGAAGGTAAAACCATACAGGCCAACGTAACCTTTACCTATACGCTTACCGAGTTATAACCGGTTATATTGCTATATGCGCCTCCTAATCTCTGGTAAGGAGGCCCATTTTTGCCGCTTTGGAGCCTAATGGGTTCTAAAGCGGCATTTTTTGTTTAACCAACTTTATAAATACCTACACAACATAGAGTTAGAAACGAAAAACCTCTTTTTTAAATTAACCTCCCACCAACCTTTTACCGATTAATTTTAGCATTTTAACGAATAGTGTATTTCTTACACGCTACTTACGGTTTTCTGTAATGGTGTTATGATTAGTATTGCGATATTTAGTGGATTAATTAGAATAACGCAGTTAGTTGTCTTATAACTCGCAAATCAAAATATACAGCAACTACTTGATTTATAAAATTGTAAGCACACATTTTAAAATAAACATTAACCAAACAAGAACTAACCAAGCATGAACGGATTTTTAGGATTTTTAACACTTGCGCTTTTTATCGCTCTAATCGTAGGACTTATTAAACCCTCAATAATTTTAAGATGGTCAAAAAAACCAACAAGACTTAAAGTTATCGGATTTTGGTTCATTGGATTTATTGGGTTGGGAGTTATAGCAATTGCAACCGCAAATAAAGAAGAAATGGCGAAATCCAATATCGAATCCGCAAATAAATATATTAAGGAGGGCAAGTATGAAAATGCCATATCCGACCTTAAAAATATAGAAGAAGACAATCCACTATATCAAGAAGCACAAGAACTTCTTCAAAAAACGGATAGTTTAAGTAAACTAACAGAAGAAGAAAAACTACTCGCTGAACAAGCGGAATTGGCAAAAGCGAAAGAAGAAGAAAAACTAAAACAAAAGGAACAACTTGAACGGGAATTGAAAGCTGTGAACAATGGAGTAGATTTTTCAAACTATCGTGAAACAATTGAATCATTGCAAATAGAATTAGTCTTGTTTAGCACTTGGGGTAACATAATAAATGATGGAGAGAAATCAGAAGACCCCGAAATTCAAAAACTTGCCAAACAGTTAAAACCAAAAGTTGTAAAAATGCAAGTCAAGGAATTTCCAATCTTAAGAAAAGAATATGCTAAAATAGTTGCTAAAAAAATGTGGGAAAATGATATTGAAGTTTCGACGAGTAGTAGAGGGAATAGACACATAAACTTTTCAGGTGGAGTTTTTGCTGCAAATAAAAACAAGCAGGAGTTTCAAGAGCAAGTAAATGAAGTTTTGACAATGTTCAGATTTAACCAATCGAGATACAGATGGTACAAAGGAGAAGATGAATATACCTCTTACACAATGTACGAGGGAAAGGATTCTGAATTAATGATTTTTGACAAATAGTACGAAAAAAAACGTGTGCTAACATTGGTAACCGTTGCACAACTCCTTTTATAAAGTTAATTGATGATATTAAGATGGTTCTAGAAAACAAATTACTCACAACCAAGTTGTTATAATTTTAACAAACTAAAAAACTAGGTTTTTTAATTAATTTTATGGTTGTGCAACAGCCACAATGTATAAAAATAATTGCTCAATTTTGAGCTTAACCAATGGTAGTTGCAAACTTACTACAACTGATTTTTCTACGGAAAACCCTCGAGAGTAAAACCATAACTATTCTTATAACGGACCGTTGGCATTCATTTCAAAAAATAAGCTAGTTGAAAAAAGTTCTCATTTCTATTTCGATAATTTTTCTTTTCGGTATTTTTATTTACATCATAAAAACGTATGTATCCATACCAAGTGGAGTTCAATTGAAAATAGACGAAATTACAACCGGATATGAAGGCACTATTTCTGAGAAGTTCTCGGTTCGGAATACAAAACCAACTCATTTGAAAATAAAAACGGCAACAGGATTTATCGAAATTTCTCCTTATCAAAAAATAGTAGATTCAGCCCAAATTGGAGATAGCTTAATAAAGCCTGAATATCAAAATTTTGTGTACTTAAAGAAAGGTAATGGACAAGTTCATAAAATATTTTACACAAAGTTGTCTTTGGAAACAAGGAATCACAAATCATTTCCAAAAGAGTGGAAAGAAAAATGGATGGAATCAAGTGAGTGGGACCAATAAATCCCCGCTAGCGCTCGTTTGTAACGAGTGTTCCACATGAGTATACAAGTAGAACCTAATCTGCGTTAGGCTAGTAGCTCAACCCAAAAACACCCAGTTACATTAGCACAATGAATACTTCATTTACGCTATCTTTGTTTTTCATAACTAATCTGTCCCTAATTGAAAACTCAACCGCTACCTACCCACTTTTACAATGTATTATTGATAGTTTTTCTAATAGTCTACAACCCTATTTTTGCACAGGAGAATTTAGAAAACAACAAGATTGTAACCACTGTATTCAAAGCCTTTAAAAAGAACAACGAAAAGAAAATTTTAAAATGCCTGCCTACCAAAAAAGATATTGAACACCTTGTTCCGCTAATTAAGGAAGCACAACCGCAAGAAACCATTCCTGCAACAGATTCCGTATTAGCTAATTTTAAAGTGGAGCTAATTAAAAATTTTAGACAATTAATTAAAAAAGGAAATTCTTTTGGTGTGGAATGGGAAAATATAGCTTTAACGGGAGTCCGTTATAATGTTAATCCATACCGGAACGTACTTGTTGAGCGAGGAGATATTACGCTAGAATGTTCTAGTGGTTCTATAGAATTTCTTTTAATCATAAAAAAGTCCATGAATATCCGTGGAAATTGGAGAATAATGAATGAAATTTAATCTACTGTAAACTCCCCTGTTGGCGCAAGCGGCACGCTAGTCACACCCCGCTAGCGCTCCTTTGTAACGCGTGCTCTACAACGTTTTTGCAAGTACCAATAAGGCCTTTGATGGATAAGAATAGGTTAATGATCAGTGCAGATAAAGCTTTTTACAAGTATATTCAGCCTTATAACGAGAACTTAGATTGTGCGCCAAATAAAAACGGGGTCAGAACAGACTTAAGATGAATAAACCCCTCCTCATTAGTATTTTAATTTCCTACTTGCTAGGTTTACCTATTGGTCTTCTTACCATCGTGGGAACGCTCTGGACACCTATTTTATTTACCGGAGAAGGGCTATTATCAATTGCAATTATAGCCGGGTATGGATGGCCGACGTTAGGATTGGCCCTATCGTTCTTGGTAGCTTTAGGAATTGGAGCAAAAGTAGCATACGACCATTTGGGTCATGGAAAATCATTACTATTCAGTTCGTTTGTCTATTCTACGGTAGTAAATTTCATTATCTGGGCAACATTCTGTCTGGTACTTCTATTCACGGTAGAAGATAGTTTCCTTTTGTTGTTTCCCGCCATACTTGCATTATTGTTTTGTACAATTGTAACTACTTTTACTATAGGCTTACTCATTACCTATCTTATAGAACGAACGGTAGCTAAGCTCAACTAGCCGCCCCGCTAGCGCAAGCGTCACGCTTGTGCCCACAAGAGTAACGAACAACATTGTATAGGATCTCTTTAATTATCCCCAACCCTATAATCTTAATTTTATGTAGTGGGGTAAAAAACATCAATCTAACCAGAATATGTAACTAACCTAGGTTGAAATGGTTTGTTTACCTTTATAAGGTTGTTGAATCTTTAAATTTGACAAATTCCCTAAATAAAATAATTAGTAAACTACCTCGGGGCAAGCCCGCGAGGCATTAAAAAGAATATACCTAGATTTCGAGGCAAGCCTCGGAGCATTAAATCTCGATTATCGAGTAAAATTTAAAAATTGGGCTTGTGTATTATCCAAAAAATTAGTGTCTTTTTACACGCTACTTTTCATATACGAGACATTGTAACCCATTAGTTCAAAACATAATATAATGACTGAAAATCGAAATAATTCAATAGAAATTAACAAAGAAGAGTTTCGGAAAATCGGACATCAATTAATAGATGATATTTCTGACTTCCTTTCTAACATTGATAAAAAACCTGTTACTGTAAAAGAAAGTCCAAGTCAATTGCAAAATATATTGGGACGCACTTCCTTACCAGAAATGGGAATACCCGCAACCGAACTGATTTCTAGAACAACGGACTTATTACTTAACCATTCATTACTTAATGGGCACCCTAAATTCTTGGGCTATATTACTTCATCTGCAGCACCAATAGGAGCCTTGGCCGATTTATTAGCGGCCTCTATAAATCCAAATGTTGGAGCGCATATTTTAAGCCCTATGGCTACTGAAATTGAGAAACAAACCATTCAATGGTTAGCTGAATTCATTGGTGTTTCACCTAACTACGGAGGAATTTTGGTAAGCGGAGGAAATATGGCAAATTTTACGGCATTTTTAGCAGCTAGAACAGCTAAAGCACCAAAAAACATAAAAGAAGAAGGCCTTTCAGACACATCTCACAAGCTAACTGTTTATTGTTCAAAAACCACACATACGTGGATAGACAAAGCAGCAATCTTATTTGGTTTAGGTACAAAATCCATTCGCTGGATTCAAACTGATTCTTCAAATAGAATGAACAATAAAGTACTAGCAGAAACAATTGAAGAAGATGTAAAAAATGGTTTTAAGCCAATTATGGTTATAGGTACTGCTGGTGATGTTAGTACTGGAGTCGTTGATGATTTAAAAGGTATTTCAACTATTTGTAAAGATTATGATGTATGGTTTCACATAGACGGAGCTTATGGCGTTCCAGCTGCGGTTATTCCAAAATACAAAGACCTATTTAACGGACTTTCAGAAGCTGATTCTATTGCCCTTGACCCACATAAGTGGCTATATAGTCCACTTGAAGCCGGTTGTACGCTGGTTAAAAATCCTCAACACTTAATAGATACCTATAGTTCACATCCGGAATACTATAATTTTAGCAAAGATGAAAACGAAATTGCTCAAAATTTTTATGAATATGGACTTCAAAACTCACGTGGCTTTAGAGCTTTAAAGGTTTGGTTATCATTACAACAAATAGGTCGAAGTGGTTATGAAAAGCTAATTAGCGAAGATATTGAACTCTCAAAATTATTATTTGAATTAGCTAAAAAAAATACTGAATTAGAAGCTGTTTCTCAAAATTTAAGTATTACTACATTTAGATATATTCCATACGATTGCAATGCAAGTAACGATTATCTAAATAAACTAAATGAAGAATTATTAAACGAATTACAAACTGGTGGAGAGTTGTTTTTATCAAATGCCATAGTAAATAAAATGTATTGTTTAAGAGCTTGTGTTGTTAATTTCAGGACTTCAAAAAAAGACATTGAAGAAATTATTGAAATACTAGTTAGAGAAGGAAGAAAGACACATTCGAAATTACAAGAACCAAAAGTGAGTTAATAACATGTTACAGTCCAGTAGACGGGTTACGACCTAAAAGCCGCCACTATGCCTCTCACACCACTAAACGTACGGGTCTTGTACTTAGCGGTTGAGTAAACTACCTCGGGGCAAGCCCGCGAGGCATTAAAAAGAATACACCTTGATTTCGAGGCAAGCCTAGGAGCATTTAATCTTGATTATCGAGTAATGATGCAGTTTTAATATTTGACTAAACTTATATAACCTCCGCTAGCGCAAGCGTAACGCTTGTGCACACAAGAATAACCAGCAACATTTTATAAGGTCTCTTTATTATCCCCTACCTTATAATTTTATGTAGTGGGATAAAAACATAAATCTAACCAGAATATATAACTAACCTAGGTTGAAATGGTTTGTTTACTTTTTTAAGGTTCTTGAATCTTTAAATTTGACGCCTTTCCAATAAAAAAGATAAATAGTAAAATTTAAAAATCTGGCTTGTACTCAATCCGAAAATAATTTGCTAATTTCCACGCTACAAGCCACATACAAAACCGTTATAAAAAATCCAACCAACCATGAAAAATATAATATTTGCAATCTTTATTTTCACATCAATGCTATGTAATGCTCAAAACTACTCGTTTGTTCCAGATAGTTTGCGACTAATTTCATATGAGGAATTAATGAAAAATCCACCATCGAATGTGGAATCGGTGTATTATGAAAATGGAACACTCACTACATTAGAAGAGGTTATTCCATTAGTCATGCAGAAAAAATTGACACCTCAGATGTTTATTGATAAAGACGGAAATCATAAGATACTTGTAGTTGTTAAAGCTGAAGTAAAAACAGAGAATACAACCATAGTCTATGAAGGCATCCCAGAAACATTAAAGAAATTAGGATATTCGTTTGGAAACTCAAAAAGCGATACAATACTATTAATTTCTCAAGGAGGCCCTTTCCCTAGATTGTTTACGGATGAAGTCAAAGCTATTTTTAAGGATAATGGAGGAATTGATGAGAACAAATACTTCATCATAAACAGTCATCAAGCCCAGACTATAGAACCTCAAATGATGTTAGAGAAAGAAATTTCGTTTGAACAAGCCAAAATGGTGGGCATAAAAACCTCAGAAATGTTAAATGAGCTTGTTAGTTATTTTAAGTCTGAAAATAAAAAGGTATTTGTTGTAGGTATTTCGTACGGTTGTTTTGCAGGGCAAGACTTTATTTCCAAGTTTGGAAATATTGCAGACGGATATCTACTGATGGCAGGTAGATTAGATATAAATGAAGAAGTTTGGAGGGCATATTCCGAAGGAATTGACGCTGGTTTCAAAGAAGATGCCATTAGTCCAAAGGTAGAACAAAAAGGTGAGGATTTAATGTATATTAATTCACACAAGATTGCTGCTGCCTATGGGTATAAGCGCTATTCCGAATTGCTAAAAAATACAGACCTATCCAATCTGATTTATTATCATGCCTTAAAGGATTTGAATGTAGGGAAACTAACTGCAAATGAAATTGAATTTCTTAATACCAAAGGTGCTAAAGTTATTGGATTTGATGATGTTCACACAGCGTGGAGAAAAAATTTGAAGGAAGCTTTGGAATTGTTATTAGCAAAATAACTATAATAAATGTTACCCCCCGATGGCGCAAGCGTCACGCTGGTGCACATGCGAGTAAACTCGCAACACAAATCAAAAAGGGAGATTGAAGCTGAGCAGAAAAATGATTTTTGCGTATGTACAGGTGAAAAAATTAGGTTCAACCCAAAACAATCACTGTGCAGGAAAGCATATAGAACTCGGCAATACACTTTGGCCTAAACCGTTATTGTATCTAAAATTAACTCTTGCAAAAACTAAAAGATAAAGGAGGCCTAATTATTTTTATACTCATTTGTAGTGCTGTACTCATTGGTTCATATAATAAATGTCAAAATAATATATCCTTAAAAGCCAATAAGGAAATGACAATCGGTAGAGTGACCGGGTTTAAGCATGGTTCTAGAAATGAACGTATTCAATACCAATTTTACGTGAATAGCAAGCTTTATAGAACAAGTGACTTATACAGACCTCGCTTACAACATAAACGAAATACAAAACCTAGAAAAAAACAGTTCTATTATGTTGAATATGATGCAACCGACCCAAGTAATTCCAAAATATTAATACAACAACAAAAATCTATTGGACCAAACGCTTTATTCCAAGACGGGATTGATATAAAGGCTAATGTAGACAAGATTAGTGCAATATCTGACTCTTATGTAGATTTATACATTAGCTATGCCTACCTCAAAAACAAGTATAAATTCAGAACTAGAATTCATAAGGACAGTTTACCCTGTGGAACGATAGATAACTGTGAACAAGGAGAGGTTGATTTGACAATATCTAAGTACTTTCCAGATGCAAACAACCTTTATTTTAAGAGTTATGATAGAATGGCAATGAAGAAAGCTAAAGAGGAGAGAAGATAAGGCTATTAAACTAGCATAGCATAAAGGTGCAATTGCTTTAAAAAATAAAAATTGAGAATATTCACTAAAAATAGATTTTATATCAGGCTATACGTAAATCTAATTGATATCAACGATTTGACTAATAAACAATCTATTTCAGAAAAATCCGAAACGAAATTTAACAATCAACGCCTTCTGATTGCAGACTTTAATAAAGCTGAACATTTTATAAGTAATGTATTTAAAAAACATGGTTTTTCTTCTAAAAATTCCATCGGGATCATACAACAAATGGAAATGGCAGAAGGCGGACTTTCGGATGTAGAAAAAAGGGTTTTACTTGAACTGTTCTCGAAAATTGGAATAAGAGAGATATACGTTGACGAAAGTTTATCCGATTTAACCGAAAAACAATTGTTGAACTATAAAAAATAGTTTCGCTTAACTTGAATTGAAATAAAATTCAATGCATTTCAATTAGATGATATTCTCCCTGCTTTTTCAACATACCATTTAAGTGTTGTTTTATGGTTTGCATAGGTTCTGAATCAACCACAAAATCCGTAGAAAATATGAGGAATAATTTATTGTGTTGTTGTACCCAAATCCAACTAATGAATTTAGAGTGTATTTCTCGTTCCCTATAATTTTGTAGGCTCTACAAACAAGATTTAGCGGTGTTCTCATCTTTAAAAAACCCTTCTTCTACCTTAATCTGAGATAATATTATTCTTGGCTTTCAGAAATGCTATGTCCAAACACCGCTGATTTAAAAATAGGGAGAAGGTTTCTCTTATGGATTAGCATTAACTTTTCTTTATATAAAAAGACTCTTTAATTTATCTATTTTTATAATACACGATTTTAATCTTTTTATTATGGGAAAAGATATTAAACCACCAACTTCTTTCTGGCTCATATCCATTTTTGCTATTTTGTGGAATATAATTGAAATTTACTTTAGTGCTTACGAAATTGATTTTCTGCAAGAGCATCTAACTACCGAAGAATTCGAGAAAATGCAGTCAGCTCCTTTTTGGTATATTGTTATATTTTTAATTGCTTTATTCTCTGAGATGCTGGGTAGTTTTATGCTATTTATGAGAAAAAAAATTGCTTCTACGTTTTTTGCAATCGCATTAATCACTTTGCTCTTTATAGAATTTTATTGGCTATTCGTTTTTGACATTAAAAAAACCTCTATTGTATTTTATGCTATTATTCCTATTGTAGTCATTGCGATAGCTACATTTCTTTATGTCTATAGTAAAAGAGCCATTAAAAAAGGCTGGCTACAATAGACTAGATTAATTGAATTTATCCTAGATAAGAAAGAGTTTTATAAGGTCTGTTTTCAAGTAGTGGAATTACAGAAATATACGTAGCCAAAAGTTTATCCGATTTAACTGAAAAGCAATTGTTTGAGCACAAAATATAGTTCCGTAAAACTTAAAATAAAATTTAATCCATTTCTATTAGATTATATTCCCCCTGCTTTTTCAACATACCAATTAAGTGTTGTTTTATGGTTTGCATAGGTTTAGAATCCACCACAAAGTCCGTAGAAAATATGAGGAATAATTTATTCTTTTGCTGTACCCATATCCAACTAATGAATTTAAAATGTATTTCTCGTTTCCTATAATTTTGTAGACTCTGAAAACAAGAATTAGCGGTGTTCTCATCTTTAAAGAACCATTCTTCCACCTTAATATTTCCCTTTGGATTTTCTTCGTTTTTGGTTAAAAAAGAAACGTTTAATCGGGTTGCCTTTGTAAAATCACTATTATCAAAATCTTGGGCTAAGGTTCCCGCAAATCTTTTGGCTTTGTAATTGTTTAATCTTCGTGTTACATATTCTTCATCCGCTACAGCTTCAGCATCTTTGTACAAACTGCTTAAGCTTTCATTAAGCAGTGTTAATTGTTCTACAGCGTCTGTCTGAACGCTATCAAATAGCACATTGAACACCTTAATGGGTGTTTCTGAAACACTATCACTTTGTACAGCTAATTGCTCAGGAATCAATTTGTTTTTGTTGTTAGCGCTCTTACAACTACAAAACGTGAGAATGCTAAATAAAGTAATATATATCTGTTTCATCTTTACACAAGTATTAAAGGAGGGCGTGTGGCGCTTTCATACTCAGCCGTCAACAATTGACTATTGCTTATCTGAGTTAAGCTATTCTGTCCTGTCAGATTCTTAATTGTATCATTAAATCGGTCCCATTCACCACCACCACAAATTTCTATGCACCCAATTGAACCATAACCACCGGAAATAGGATTACTGGGGCCTTGATGAATAAAAAACCCATCATATACTCTCCATGCATCATCGTCCATTGTACTTATATAATCCCATGTTAGGTTATGTGTTTGAGCGTCGGCTAATCCCACAATACTAGGTCCTTCTGTAGTTGTCCTATGCACTCCAAAACGTATAGCTTCAAAATCTTCGATTACCGAATTATTTCCCGAGGTCTTACCCTCAATGCTAACACGGTATAGCGGGACTCTATATAAAATAGAAGGTCTGTTTGGTCTATAAGGATAACTTGTTATGTGTGCATTTCCTAATGTTAGATTGGTAACTCGAACGGTAACGGCTCTCATGTTTATATAGTTTAAAAAGTCCTTGAATTCTAAGCTTGCTTGCAATAGTGGAGCAAATACCTGAATAGCGGTTAGTCTTGACCAATATACTTATTTCAGTTTACTAAAATGTGTTTAGAAGACTAAAAGAGGTAGATTTCGTATCATATATACAAAATTAATTTAAACTGTTTTAAAGAAAAGAGCTACTTATTTGGAGATTAAAATTCTGATATTACATTTAATTTTGCTATTAACGTTCTATCAATTATCATCTTATTGGCACATTAGTGGTTTTACTTTGAATAGACAGAAGTCAAATAAAACAATTGCCTAGTCCTTACACCCTGCTAGCTACATTAAACACAGCTAATACAGGCTTGTCCAAGATGTTGTATATTATCCAAAAAGTTAACGCTTATTTGTTGATGCTACTTTTCACAAGCCAGACGTTTTAAGTAATTTTAGAACATGAACCCAAAAGAAAATCTAAAAAAGCTGAACCTTAAACTCCCTGAGGTATCAACGCCAGGAGGAAGCTACGTTTCGGTCAACATTCGAGAAAACATAGCCTATATAGCAATTCAATTTCCTATACACAATGAAGAATACCTGTATCAAGGAAGGCTCGGAAATGAGATTACCACAGAACAGGGATATAAGGCAATGGAATTGTGTGCCTTAAATGTCTTGGCACAAGTAGACCATAAAATCGGTTTTGATAAAATTGTTGGCCTGAACCATATGGATGCCTATTTTCAGGCTGGTGAGCATTGGGACGACTCGCCCATTGTAGTAAATGGAGCATCGGATTTATTTGTAAACGTATTGGAAGAAAAAGGCAAGCATTCCAGGGCTATTTTCGGCGTAGAACGATTACCGAGGAATTTTAGTGTAGGATTAACCGCTACGTTTACCATACTTACGGAGTGAAATTGTTCGTAATAACAACCTTAAATGGCCCTAGCATTGCGCCAATACCTATACTAGATATTACATTTACACCTATTGCGGGATAGGGTAATTATCGTCCATATATTCTCCTATTGACCCTCCTAGGCTATTAGTAATGGATATTCCTGTAACGTTTAAACCCTCTGATGGTATTGTAATCATATGGGTACCAGATAAATAAACCTCTCCATTACTCGGCATAACGAAATTCCCTAAATCCATATCGCTTTCTGGATTTCCTGGTGTCGTATTCCATCTAGTACCTAAGGTTAACAGTACAAATCCATCAGGAGCAGGAGCTGTACGGACCTGTAAAGAAGCGTCTCCTTTACCTGTAGCGTCATTAGTACTAATTTCTATAGTAACAGTAGACCCGGCAGGTGCCGTATAAATACCTGTTGTTCGGCTAAAAGCAATTGGGGTTTCTATTGATATGCTAATCGTCATTGAATCACTTCCCCCATTACCATCGTTAACCGTCAGTTCTACATCATAATCACCGGTATTTGCATAGGTATGAGATGGATTCATTTGATTTGAAGTATTGCCATCACCAAAATTCCATGAATAGGTTAACGTGTCTCCGTTAGGGTCCGAAGAGCCGTTCCCTGCAAATAATACCACAGAATTAGGCGCAGCACTACTAGGGCCCGAAGCTACCGCATCCGGATCAATATTCATTACGGTTATCGTTAGGGTTGCACTTACTTCAGGGTTATTTCCATCATTTACCGTGTAAGTGATTTCATCCTCGCCGGAAAAACCATTGTTAGGAGTATAACTGATGATTGTTCCGGAGATGGTGGCATTACCGTTCGTAGGGCCAGTTCCTATACCCATCGCAAGGTTGTCATTTTCAGGATCATTGATTTCACCGGACAGTTCAATGGCATTGTTGCTAGAGTTACCATTTACCGTAACCGTAAAATCATTGGCCCTAGGCGGTTCGTTCGGCACCGCATTGACTTGTATGGTTAGCGTTCCGCTTACTGCAGGGTTGCTTCCGTCATTGACCGTGTAGTTGATTATGTCATTACCGGAAAAACCGTTGTTTGGGGTATAGCTGATAATCGTTCCGGAGATGGTTGCATTGCCATTAAAAGGTCCGCTTCCTATGCCCACGGTAAGATTGTCATTTTCAGGATCGTTGATTTCACCGGACAGTTCAATAGCATTATTACTGGAGTTAGCATCTACCGTAACCGTAAAATCGTTGGCCGTAGGTGGTTCGTTTACCGCCGCATTTACCTGTATGGTTAGCGTTCCGCTTACTGCAGGGTTGTTTCCATCATTGACCGTATAGATGATTTCGTCCTCGCCGGAAAAACCGTTGTTTGGGGTATAGCTGATAATCGTTCCGGAGATGGTTGCATTGCCATTAAAAGGTCCGCTTCCTATGCCCACGGTAAGATTGTCATTTTCAGGATCGTTGATTTCACCGGACAGTTCAATAGCATTATTACTGGAGTTAGCATCTACCGTAACCGTAAAATCGTTGGCCGTAGGTGGTTCGTTTACCGCCGCATTTACCTGTATGGTTAGCGTTCCGCTTACTGCAGGGTTGTTTCCATCATTGACCGTATAGATGATTTCGTCCTCGCCGGAAAAACCGTTGTTTGGGGTATAGCTGATAATCGTTCCGGAGATGGTTGCATTGCCATTAAAAGGTCCGCTTCCTATGCCCACGGTAAGATTGTCATTTTCAGGATCGTTGATTTCACCGGACAGTTCAATAGCATTATTACTGGAGTTAGCATCTACCGTAACCGTAAAATCGTTGGCCGTAGGTGGTTCGTTTACCGCCGCATTTACCTGTATGGTTAGCGTTCCGCTTACTGCAGGGTTGTTTCCGTCATTGACCGTATAGATGATTTCATCATCACCGGAAAAACCATTGTTTGGCGTATAAGTGATAACCGTTCCTGAGATAGTTGCAGTACCGTTGGCAGGGCCTGACCCTATGCCTACGGTAAGATTATCGTTTTCTGGGTCGTTGATTTCGCCGGAAAGTTCAATGGCATTATTGCTCGAGTTACCAGCCACCGTAGATGTAAAGTCGTTGGCCGTAGGCGCTTGGTTCGCCACCGCAGTAACTGCTATGGTCAGCGTTCCGCTCACTGCAGGGTTGTTTCCGTCATTGACCGTATAAATGATTTCATCGTCACCGGAAAAACCGT
Organism: Zobellia roscoffensis; assembly: GCF_015330165.1. NCBI lineage: Bacteria > Pseudomonadati > Bacteroidota > Flavobacteriia > Flavobacteriales > Flavobacteriaceae > Zobellia > Zobellia roscoffensis. The sequence goes on along the minus strand of NZ_JADDXT010000002.1, from coordinate 3,218,280 downwards.
TGTTTGGCGTATAAGTGATAACCGTTCCTGAGATAGTTGCAGTACCGTTGGCAGGGCCTGACCCTATGCCTACGGTAAGATTATCGTTTTCTGGGTCGTTGATTTCGCCGGAAAGTTCAATGGCATTATTGCTCGAGTTACCAGCCACCGTAGATGTAAAGTCGTTGGCCGTAGGCGCTTGGTTCGCCACCGCAGTAACTGCTATGGTCAGCGTTCCGCTCACTGCAGGGTTGTTTCCGTCATTGACCGTATAAATGATTTCATCGTCACCGGAAAAACCGTTGTTTGGCGTATAAGTGATAACCGTTCCTGAGATAGTTGCAGTACCGTTGGCAGGGCCTGACCCTATGCCTACGGTAAGATTATCGTTTTCTGGGTCGTTGATTTCGCCGGAAAGTTCAATGGCATTATTGCTCGAGTTACCAGCCACCGTAGATGTAAAGTCGTTGGCCGTAGGCGCTTGGTTCGCCACCGCAGTAACTGCTATGGTCAGCGTTCCGCTCACTGCAGGGTTGTTTCCGTCATTGACCGTATAAATGATTTCATCGTCACCGGAAAAACCGTTGTCCGGAGTATAAGTGATAACCGTTCCTGAAATAGTTGCAGTACCGTTGGCAGGGCCTGTTCCTATGCCTACGGTAAGATTATCGTTTTCTGGGTCGCCAATATGCGGTTCCATATCTATACCATTGTTAACGGAATTTGTAAGAACGTTAACCGTAACGTCATTAGCTGTAGGTGATTGGTTTGCGACCGTAGTGACGGTAACCGTATATACGTTAGTCATACTACCCTCCGTAACCGTATACACAATAGGATTGCTAAAATCCTGTTCCACTCCGGACATGGGGTTCACGGATTCACCAATAAACTCTATGGTAGGAACCAATGCCGTGACATCTGTGCCAGCTGGCAATTCTACCATAATTTCCGTGTCCGTTATCACCCCTTCTACCCCATTAATACTAAACGAAGTTATTTCTGTAGTACTAGCTTGCTCAGTGACCGTTACTGTCCATTCTTTTTCATCACCGTTGGCTGCTGTGACCGAATAGACCACCGGGTTTGTAAAATCTTGCTGTTCTTCAGCTCCCGGTAAAACTGTAGCCCCCTCTGAAATAGTTAATACTGATGGAGTAGTATTCCGTTCACTTCCTTCCAGAACAGTTATAGATACGGTATGGTTCTCAGGGTCGATTTGTGTCGTACCAATCTGTTCAGGTAGAGAAAAAGTTAGAATGTTATTCTCTCCGGATGAGAGTTCCTCCACCACTTCAAGGATTACCTCTGTTGTAATCACCTGTCCGTTACCGTCCTGAAGATCAAACGTAAGAACCACCCTGCCCAATTCATTTGCTACGAAGTTATATCGAAAAGTACCAGGAACAATTTGAACATACGCATCAGTTTCCAGTCCCGTGCCGTCTTCCTTAGTCCATTCCCCTGAACCCAGGGTAATATTATAATTACGATCGTACGAAGTATATTCTGCTCCTTCATCACCAAGAGTCACCGTAATAATTGTAGCCCCTCCCACAAGAAGTTCCTTATCAGCAGCGGTGGCCGTCCATGTTACAGGCACATTTGCAAAAGTGTATATTAACTCAAGTTCCTCGGTAAAACCATATGAATCTTCTGCTTGAAAGAGAATCTTATGCTCTCCGGCTTCTGAACCTATATAATTCAAGTTGCGGGACAACCCATCAAAAGGATGCATTTCTCCCGGTACTAAGGGTTCTCCGTTATCATCCTCAAAAAAACCTTTCCCTTCCTCTACCGTATACTTAAAGTTATAGGTAATTCCTTCTAAAATTTCCTCTGGAGATACTATTAGTACCGTTGGAAGAGATTCGTTAACATACCCTTCCTCCGTATGATTTCCCAAAAGATCAAACTCTACTTCAGTTACAAGATTAACCTCCTTCGTACACGCGATAAGGACGGCCAACATCATAAAAAAATATACCGAATATTTATAGCTCTTGCTCATATCGTTTTGGGACTCAAATATCTAAATAAACATTTACTTACTAGCTCTTGCTCAAAATTTTACATCGTTAGTTAGGTCTAAATACCGAAAACATAAAGGTCAAGCAATTAACTTTTGAGAGAAAGCACTGCACCTTTAGTATTAAAGACAATTAAACTCAAATATAGAAGAGATAATTAAAACAGAAAAATTATAGCATTATTGCCATAGAATGCGTTTTTTGGTGCAAAGGGCACCAGTGATTTAATTCAAGTTTATTTTACACAAATCAACTTGAATTTAAACGGCTCCGAGAATTCATTGCCATCAGAGCAGAAACCATTCATAACTTATTTTAAATTATGAATGAGCTAGAAATACCTCAATTAACATCTATATCTAAATGATTAAAATGAAATAAGGCTTTAATCAGTTTATTTACAAAAACTAAAGCTTAGTCAGAATTAGAAAGATATGGGTATCGCTTAATTTCATGAGTTCATCTAACAATTTCTGCAAACTCAATTGGTTTTTTACTACCACCTTTAAATGAATATTTTAGCCTCCCGCTACCCTATTGACAAGTAAATTGAAGTTCAATTGGTTTTCTGGGTTCAAAATCTATATCGTCTCTATAGTCAATCAACTCAAAATTATGCTCTGGCCAAACAATGTTGGTGGGGTTACAGGAGTTGTAAACAATACAGTCTACTATTTTATTCGCACCCGTACCTTCGGCAGTGCCAAAAGCTGCAAATATTAATGAGTTAGAGGTAGGTACTCCCCTATTCTGTCCCAAATCACCACATATAATTTGCTTGGCACGTATTCTGGTAAAAGTTACGTTTTTGGAACCTTCTACAGAAGAAACCACACCATTGCCCATTTCTAGAAAATCTACATCTTCAACCCATCCGCCAAAGCCACCACGGGCACCTTCCGTATTCTGGTCTTCAAATAATACACCTACACCCGTAGGGCTATTGTTACCTACGATCAAACCTTTTTTAATTTGTTGTCCGGCACTTTTATAGATACTAATGTTATCTTCCGTCCATGCGATATTCCGGTCATTTATTACCGAAAAATTCTCTAACAATCCGCCTATACATTTATCATATTGTACAAATTGCCCTCTAGGATATGGACCTCTCATATTATGCCCTTCAATATAGGTCAATATAGAATCATCGCACTGGTTTAAGCTAATACCCGTAGAACCATCTGTAACTTTTACATTGGTAATCACTAGATTTTGAGATTGAATACCTTCTATACAATTTCTTGTAGCATCCGGTAAAGGACCGCTAGACGGGGCATTGGTATAGGTAATGGAACAATTATCTATGGTTAGATTCTCGGCATTTGCGAATTTAATGCCGGTATAGGCACCTGTATACTCAATAATACAGTTGGTTATGACTACGCCAGAAAAGTTATTTATTTCGATTCCATGCTGATTAGAAGTTTTAATATATAGATTTTCTATGCGTTGGTTGTTAGCGCTAACTATAATAGGACCTGATTCCTGAAGATTAGATTTGCAAATATTTCCGCTTAGAGACGGTACTATGGTATACGTTACTGTGGTGCCGTTTTCTGAAGTTACCGTATAGGTAATCTCACTACTAAAATCTTGAACAGTATTGGATTCCGGACTCACTGTTGCTTCCGAAGATAAGGTAATGGTAGGTGTCAATTCCTGGATGGCAACGCTATAGGGGTTCAGTTCTACATGAATTGTTTTGTTATCCTTATCCAATGTGCCCATGATATCCGTAACAAGACCTTCATTATCTGCGGAACTAAATCTAAACTCCGTTATTTCGGGGTCGATACTTACCACCGGTGTTTCCGGAGTATCTTCTGGGGACTCTTCCGGACTAGCCTCTGGTGTTACATCAGGAGGTGTATTTGCAGTGTTAGGCTCACTAAATGCATCGGTATCCGATGAACAAGAGCCTAGTTGCAATGCTAGAAATGCCAATACCAGTAATACTGTAGTATTGAAGTATGAAAATTTACGCATAGTTCTAGCCATAATGGGTGTTTAATTCATTAATACATAACTAAATAGATTCGCATTACATTTGAAAAACCTACTCCCTTTGGATAACTATTTTTTAGGCTGATTGTTGTTCTTAAAGAGGAAACATTTTACTGCAAATAGGTCTAATTACTCTTTTTAATTGAAGTACGCTATACTTTGGCTTAATTCGTGTGGGGCAGTAAACTACCTCTAGGCAAGCCCACGAGACATTAAAAAGTATACCCTTTGATTTCGAGGCAGGCCTCGGATTATTTAAACTCGATTATCGAGTAAAAATCAATACTTTAAATCTCGTAGATCAATTAAACTTTAAACCAGAACACTAATGAAAAAATTCTACTTTAAATTCTTATTCGTTTTAGTATTACCGCTCTCCATGAATGCTCAAAGCCTAGATACACTGGTGGATGTAGGAGGTTACAAAATGCATTTCAATATTATAAAAGGAGAAGGGACCCCCATTCTCTTTGAAGCTGGTGGAGGTAATGATGCTTCCGTTTGGGAACCCATTTTAGAAAAAATTCATGACGTTACCGGTACAACACTAATTACCTATGACCGGTCAGGATTTGGAACAAGTGAATTAAATCCGAAGTTAAAAAACGATGCCGATTATGGAATAGAAAATGGAATTAAAGAATTAGAAATAGGTCTTTCTAAATTAGGATACGACAAGGATATTATTTTAGTTTCCCACTCCTACGGCGGACTCTACAATCTACTGTACACCCGTAAACATCCTAAAAAGGTGAAATCCATTGTTTTAATAGATGCCACGCCCATTGATTTCTGGAATGACGAATTATTGGCCATGAGAGATATGAATGTGGATATAAGTACTATTCCAAAGGGTACCGGTGATTATTATATGAATGCTAATTATAATGAAACGATGCGTTCTATAAAAGGTATGCAGTTCCCAAAACATACGCCTATTACCAGCATTTTTCCAGAAAACTCATTTCCGTATTTTCCTGAGGTGCTTTCAACTAGATGGAAAAAACTACAGGACGAGCTAGCCGAAAAAAACAAAAATGTAACTCCGATTATTGCCAAAGGCAGTGGTCATGCCGTTTTTGAAGATAATCCTGCGTTAATCATCAATACCATTATAAAAGCTTACTCAGAAACGTTAGCTAAAGACCAGCAAAATGTGGTGTTAGAAAAGGCGCTGAACAATGCTATAACATTAGCTATTGAAACTAGAGTACATAGCCGTTCAGAACATGATTTGAATACATTAGGGTATTCATTTATGCAAACCGAAGAACTTGATAAGGCTTTAGAAGTTTTTAAAGTGACTACTATTTTGTTTCCAGAAAGTGCTAATGCATATGATAGTTATGGCGAAGCTTTATTAGCGGCTGACAAGAAAACAGAAGCCATTGAAATGTACAAGAAATCTATTGAATTAAACCCTGAGAATGAACATGGAAAAGAGGTGCTACTTCAATTGAAACAAGAATAACAACATTGCAGTACTTTCTATACTCAACCGTTTTACACGCAATCCATAAATAAACATTTAGTAAGATATATCATACACTTATGTAATCACATTTCTATATATTTTACGATATTTGGTTCGTTAATTTTTCAGATCCTTTTCTTAGCCACAGTAAATGAAAACTAAAAGCAGTTTCCCTCTTAAACTTACGCAACGGCGAAACATTGCCATTTTAAATAGTTTTCAGATGGATGCCGAAAGACTCATTGTAGTTACGAAGAGAATTTTTCAAGAATATAATTTTAGAACAGAAGAACAAACCAATAGTGTACATTTTATTTACCCAGTTGGGTTCACTACCCACTCGGGAGATAATGAACTAGCAGGCATGAGAACTTTACGGAAAGGTACTATTGAACTCATTGAGCTGCCTAGCCATACCATTGAAATTAAAAGTAGTATCAACCTAAAACACCTTGCTATTATAGCTACTGGTATAGGTCTCGTATTTTGTTTCGTGGGATATTATATTTCGGAAAGCGGTTGGCACATTAAACTTATAGTTTTCAGCCTAATTCTAATAGCAATGATTCTAGTAATAGGTAGAAAATCCATCAAAAATAGAGTTGCACGCATCCTAAAAGAAATAGTGGAAGGTGCATCTAAATCAACTTAAGAACATTTCAATGAAAAAAGTAATTCTAAGCCTATTTCTCATTCTATCCATAGTATCTTGCGATGATTGTAATACTGCTTGTGTCACAAGCCCGCCAGTCTTTTATTTTGAAATTATAGACAAGGCTTCCGGTGAAAATTTATTTACCAATGGTACTTATAGTAAAACTGACATCAGCGTAACAAACCTTGAAGACCAGAGCCAAGTTGAATTCGCCTTTGAGGAGGAGGATGACCTAAACATCATTTATATACATACAGGCTGGGAACCGGGAAGTGTTGCTTATAATCTTAAAATTGGTTCAGAATCCATTTTTAATTTATTTGCAACCCTTGAAACAAGAGAAAACGACTGTTGTACTACTACAGTTACTTCGGACTTTAGTATTGAAAACGCTGAGTACGAACAAGATAAAAATACCGGCAACTATAAAATTTTAGTAGAATAGAAATTCTTTTTTTGTATTTAAAAGTTTTACATTAACTTAGTAGGACGCCCCTTAAACTACTAGCATACAGTAGTATTTATTATCTTATTACCCTCTAATCTTAAACCTAAATACCATGGAACTACTATTAAAAGGGAACACCTACACTGACTTTTTTTTCATGCTTTTTGGATTAATTGGTGCTACGCTATACTTTGTAAAAGGTAGCTACACCCAAGGAAGCATTTTGGCGGTTATAGGACTAATATATCTGGTGAAAATTTTAGAGCGTTTATTTAAAAAAAGCTGAAAATCTTTTTTAATGAAACAAAACCGATTCCGAAATGGCTTTTTTGTCAAATGTTGGTCCATTCCATTCTAGACTAAATTGTGGTTTTCCTTTTTTGCCGTTTCTATAATACAGCTCAATGGGGTGTAATCCCGCCTTTAGCCTGTATTGTCCGCTCATTTTAGAATTTTTTATATACCCATAATCCGCATCAATAACGGTAGATTCGTGAATACGTAGCACCCCTCCAGCATTGGCATTTAGGTAAAAGGTGTAAGTTCCATCTGCAGGTACTTTTATGTAACCTTCAAAATATAATACCTTATTATTTTCCGAAACTTGGATTTCCGGGGATATTTGCATGGACACCCCAATTTTGGCCGGTGTTAGTGCCATTACGGAAGGAACCCAACGGAAATTACCCTCATAGGATTTCCATATTACTCCCTTTTTTAATCCGGTTGTCGCTACGCCAGGAATCAATGCTTGGTCATAAGGTCTAACTGCACTAGGATTGGGCATACGCTGCTGCAAGACACTCGCTTTCATTTCTTCTTGAAGTGTTACAAAATTAGCGGATCCCGCTAGGTTATCGGATTGGTCCATATCCTCAATTACATTGTAAATTTCAAAATCATCGTTCTCAGACTCTATATCATATCGAACACCCACATAATCACCTTTACGAATCATCTGCATCTGGTTTCTACGACGGTCTCGCAAATCGGCACTAAAATTATCATAACCGGGTGTTTTTCCATTCTGAAAATATTCAACATAAATAGAACTAGGCGCTTGATTTCCTTTTCCCGTTAAAGAAGGCAACAGAGAGGTTCCATCAGAGACTGCTGGAGCAGGATAACCAGCCACTTCGGAAAAGGTAGGCATCCAATCGTAAGATATGCTAGGGCTAGAAATAACTGTTCCCGGAGTAATAGCTTTAGGCCATCTTGCTATAGTAGGCATGCGTAAACCACCCTCCCAACAATCTCTCTTAATCCCGGTAAAAGGTCCGTAACTCTTAAAAAAGGTAGGCACAATAGGTTGGTTATCCAAATAGGATTCTACCGATGGTCCATTATCAGAAGTAAATATCACCAAGGTATTATCATCAATTTTAAGGTCTTTTAAAAGTTTAAGAATATCTCCTACGGCGAAATCTATCCTACGAGTGTCCGTAGCATACCTTTTGTAGACATCCGTCCACGGAACAGGTTTTTTACTGTTTTCGGGAACGTAGGTGGCATTGGCATAATCCGGGTGAATCCAAGAATCCACTTTACCACTGGCCGTATTTATCATTCTACCGGGCTCCCCAAGCCACTGTAGACCACCGTTAAGTCCGCCCCCTTTAGGATAGGCTTGTGTTGGCAGTTCCAAAACGGCATGCGGGGTATCATAGGCCAGATACATGAAAAATGGCTTATTTCTTTCCTCTCCCTTTTTATGGTCTACTATCCATTTTTTAGCGGCAGCGGTCCATAGATCGGCAGTATAGCATTTGTCCAGGTCGGGAGTAATATTGGTTCGGTTTTCATAAACTTCTTTGGTACCACGGTAAATACCTTCTTTTGGGTAATGCTCATGCCCATCACCATGTCTCATATACCCCAAGTAATAGTCAAATCCCTGATTTAAGGGATGTGAAGGCCAATTTGGGGCCTTTCCCTTCCCCTGCAATCCCCATTTTCCAATGGCTGCCGTTTTATAGTCTGCCTCTTGTAAAATAGACCCTAGGGTGTGGTTGTAAGCCAAGGCTTTATCAAACTGATTATCCCTAATATTGACATGCCCTTGACTTTGCCCCAATAATAACGATGCTCTGGATGGAGCACAAACGGGCGCAGCAGAATAATGCTGCGGCATTAGCGCCCCTTCATTTGCCATACGGTCTAAATTGGGGGTAAATTCCTGTGGTACACGCTTTCCTTCTTGAATTAATCTTTGATTTTGAAAAAGAACCCCTAAATCTCCAAAACCCAAATCGTCTGTTAGAATAAAAATTATATTCGGTTTTTGATACGTATCCGAAGTGGTTTGAGCGTTTAAACCCCAACTTATAAGAATCATTAAAATTGTAATAGTGTTGATGGATCGTAGTTTGTTGAAATGCGCCATATATAATGCTTGTTACTCTTTTTAAATTCTATTTTTATCGGAAAACAAAAGTGGTTACCGATTTTTCACTTACCGTAAATTTTCCGTCCTTCGGTTTTTCCAAAATCTTACTTTCTAAATTTTGCCCAATGTCGGTTATATAGCTACTTACCTTCTCGTATGGTTGAACATCTAGCTGCAATTTTAAATTTACAGCCGTATTCTTTTGGTTCACGGCCACTACCACCATGCTGTTATCCTTATTTTTATAAGCCGAAATCAATACCCCATTTTGTAATGTTTCCGTGGAAGTATCGTTTTTATAGATTGCAGAAATTCTTAAAGCTCCAGGACGAATGAAACGGGAGTAATTACCAAAGGCCCAGAGCAGTTTTGAATCATAAATGACGCCATCTTCCATATGCTTATCATGATAGATCAAGCCATCCTTAAAATCATACGGACTCATAGCTAACCACCAGTGCCAAACGCTTGCATTGGCAATAGTTAGATCAGCATGGATAACACGTGCCACGTACAAAGCAGTTTGCATACCCAAACCACTGCCCTTTCCCTTAATCTCCTCGTTGTTTTCTAAAATGCAATATTCGCTCATCTCATATTCCAAGTACGGATATTTCAATAGCTTCTCGGCTATACGTTCCCTCTCCCTTTTAAGCTTTTCTATAGGCCAGGTAGTAAAATAACTATGTGCCGCCACTTTAGGTGCTAGACTATTCAAACCTCCCAAATAATCAGGGCCTGATACATTAAAAAAAGTTTCGATCTGATTGCTCCTGTTATTGTGCTTCTTCTTTGTTCCGGTGAGGTAATCAATAGCGCCCGCCTCGGTAACTTCTAGTTGAGCAGGAATATTTTCAACTCGAAAAACGGAATCGATTACCCTAGCGGCCGAAGCCAACTCATTATTGTTCCAAGGAGAACCTTCTTGGCCGCCTTTCCATTCCCATTGCGGTTCGTTAAACGGACTTATATAATCAAAATCTACTCCTACACTATCCTTAAAATGATGAAATACATTTACAAGAAAATTAGCATAGGCACCATAATTCTCGGTTGACAGATTCGCTGATAAACCATCCTCCGAATGTCCCTTCCCATTTTTAGTAAGCTGAATGGGCGGGCTGTTCACAAAAGCTATAAATTGGTTGACTCCCCTATCTTTGGCTGCCTTTAAAAACCATTGCTGTCCGGCTTGTTTTTGCCAGTTGTACGTGCCATTGTTACGTAAAAAACCTTCCGTTCTTCGCCATGGGTCCTTTATACCACTGCTATCTCCTTGAGCCTCACTTCCCGCTCCAATATTAAAGCGCCAAGCAGATAGTCCTATTCCTTTTGGAGAACCTTGGGCATTGGTCTCCATGCTGAACAACCAGTCTGCCATTTGGTTTCTTTTCTCATCTGGCCACAAACCTGTAAATTGGGCCGCCCATGCATCCGAAGCCGCAAAATTATGTAGAGTTTGATGTTCTATATCCTTATTGATATAAACCTCTATACTAGAATTCTGCGCCATTACCTTACAGCAAATGCCAAATACAAATACTGTCAAAAGTAACTTCTTTATGTTCTTCACGATTTTATTCTTTTATTCTATCTACTTCTTTGCTTTAGGGGAGACTTTTAGAACACTTCCGGCATTGGTAAAATGACCGTTTTTTAAATCACCTTCACAGGCCATCAAGAGTTGGTTTTTCAGTTCTTGTAGTTTCTGTGGATATTCTTCGGACAAATCATTAGCTTCCTTAAAATCATCGGGCAGATAAAACAGTTCAAAAACTTCCTTCTTCAAATCTGTTCTGATTTTCCAGCCTTTCCGGGTAATCAGGGTTGGACCGGTATAGGAAGAGTACACTACAAACTCATGTTCCTTTTCCGAATTTTGACCTAACAGTTCATCATAAAAAGACAATCCATCTGTACGCACCAATCCTGAAAAACCCGTAATTTCTGCCACGGTTGCTAGAAAATCATAATTAGCAACTAACTGGTGCGAAGTTCCTCCTGCGTTTATTTTAGCAGGCCACTTAACAATTAACGGCACTTGAATTCCGCCTTGGAGATTACTCCGCTTCATACCGGCACGCCCTCCATTGCCATCAAATATATCTCCGGACAAATGGCTGTAATATTTATGCTTTACATCATCAAAACGTTTGCCTGTTCTATTATTAGAATATGGTTTTTCTACACGCCCTTCCTGCGCATAATAAATTTCATGTCCGTTGTCTGCCGTAAATATGATCAGCGTCTTGTCATCAATTTCAAGTTCTTTCAACTTTTGCATAATCTGCCCTACATTGTCATCTAAGATCTTTACCATAGAAGCATACTCTTTTTCAACGGACGTTAACCTATGGTCATTAACAAAATCCGGATGTATTTTAGGAATAGCTACAGGACCATGCGGTAATTGGGTGGGGAAGTACAAAAAGAAAGGTTGCTCTTTATTTACATTTATAAAATTTAGGGCCTTGTTCATGAACAAATCTTGGGAGTATTGTTCCTTCCCTTCCCTATTTTTCCTTTCCTTAAAGTTTTTGGGTGTTTCCGGTTCACCGGACTTACCACAATTAGCAAGAGTATTGCCTTCTATAGGTACCAATTTCCCATCTTCAAATAGAAACGGAGGGTAAAATCCATGCGCACGAACGTGATCTAAATAACCGTAATAATAGTCCCAACCGTGTCTTTTCATTTGATAATCGGTCGTAGAAAAACCCCACTCCAGCTTTCCTATTTGTGCCGTCTTATACCCTGCTTCTTGAGCTACCTGCCCCAAAAAAACTTGACTCTCCGGTATTGGCGTCAACGCACTATTCACCAGTTTCTCTATTTGGTCTTGAGTATATTCTCCCGTACTTAACCTTTTATACAGCGCGCCCGGTGTAATCTCAAAACCTCGTTCATGACTATCGTGAAGACCAGTAATCAAAGATGCACGGGCCGGAGCACATAGCATGTTGGAATAGGCATTGGTAAACCGTAGCCCCTCTTTTGCCAGTTGATCAATATAGGGCGTCTTTATAATTTTTTGTCCTTCATGACCTAATAACCCAATCCCTAGATCATCTGCATATATGAGAATAATGTTGGGTTTTTGAACGGTAGCAACACTACTTTTATATTCCTGCGCAAAACCGCAAAACAATCCTAGCAGTATAACCAAAACGGTTATATATCTTTTCTGAATATTTGCATTATACATCATGCGCTAAAATTCATTAATGGGATTATATTAGATTGTGTCCAAGCTATTTTCTATTTGTTCTACAACAGGTACGGAAAGCAGCCTATAGCCCTCTTTTGTATAATGCACATTGCCAGGGCCAGCAGTATGTTTCTGATGAATCTTTTTTGAAATCCGGTTAAGCGAATTTACGGGGATACCGTGTTTTACCATAACCTCAATAGCCACCTCATTGTATATTTTATCTGACTCTACAAAGCGCCCCACTTCACCCTTGGGCACATAACTGATGGTAGCAAAAATGAGTTGGGCCCCGGTCTTTTTTAAGCGAACAACTAGCTTTTCTAAATTTGCGGCATATTCCTCCGGAGTAAAGGTAACTGTGCCTTTTATCTTATCTCTGTTCCCTACTTCTTTTGAGTCTGGATGGCGATAACATAAATCCCACAAGCCCCAATTAAAATGAATCACATTCCATTGTGTATCTCCCAACCACTCTTCTAATTTTTCAAGTCCCGTACCCGTGTGCTGAGCATTTCCTTCGTTATGGAATACATTGGCCCTATCCTTCAAAGCCGTTTTCACATATGGTGTATAGCCTATAGAAATAGAATCACCTATAATGAGAACGTTAGGTTTGGTGTCCTGTTCAAAACCTACTAAAATTCCGCATAATGCGATAATCAGAAGCAATTGTTTTTTCATTCGTACGCATATTTAATAAATTTATAGGAAGCAGGGTTATCTATTTTGAACCTTGCTAAACCATCTTCCTTTATATATACCGATTTAGATTCTCCACCTTCCAAATTTGTGAACATTACGTTTTTGTTTTTTAAAAACCGTAATTTCAATTCCGTTTCAGAATCATTATTTTCTAACTCTCTAAACAATAATAAATAACCTGATTTTCTATTCTCTTTGTACCACTGAAAACCTGACCAACTTTTATTATTAGGCTCATTACCAATAGAAAACACATAGCTATCGTACATCTCCTTTCTATGTTTTTTATAAACCTTTAATAGTGCTTTTATTTCTTCCCTACTGTTTTGCTCGTAGTTTTGAGTTTCTTGAAAAAACAAAGGAGTCCCTACTAAACCGATAGCTACAGCATAAGGGTCGGTATGCAAATACGCATCGCTGACCTTTTTATTGGTCATACCGGTATTTTGAATAGAAGTTTGAAACTTATTGATATTTGTATAGCTGGTTAAATGCCAAATATCCCGTAAAACCAAATGTGGAATGTAAACCACATTTTCAGGCTTATCCGGTTTGCGGTTTTCTAAATAAACACTGCCGTACTCTTTGGCCCAAAAATATCCAAAACGTGGTGCATTCTCTGTTAAATCCCAATTAACACGAACTTGCTGGTTGGTATACAGAATAAACTTTCTAATTTTACCCATGAGCTTTTCCATATTCTCATGCGTACCCAAACTTGCAAAATCTAATTTATAAGTGACAAAATTGGCCTGGTCATAACTGTTTTTTAAAGCTTCATAGGTAACTGGCATTGCCGCTGCCCACAGTCCAAGCTTCACTCCCGTTTCTTTTGATTTGTTTACAACGTTCTGCCATCCTTTTGGATACCAATCTTTGCGTAAACCCCAATCTTTATTCTGCCAACCGTCATCAATTTGTTGTATATCGATACCTAAATCTGCCTGAGATTCTAGCTCTAGCAATATATTCTCTTCTTGGGAAGCCGTTTTGCCCCTACCAGAACCCCACGTATTTGCCTGTATATAAATGTCCCTATCTTCATCTATAGGGTAACGAATACGATCAAACTTTTTAAGAGCCAGCTCACTCCCATATTCACCACCCGAATAAGCAATGCTCCATGATGGCCAACACCATTTATATTCTTCACTATTCAATTCCGAAGAAAACAGTGATGTTCCTGTATTCTCAATACCATTTTCACCAATGACAAACTCACCTGTATCTACCCCATATTGATTGACGCATTTGTGTGATTCTTTAACCACTATAATACCAGAGCCTTCTTCATCTACTCGCACCATATTGCTCCATTGAACTTTTTGCGTTTCCTCTACCCGGGAGGTCTCTATCTTTATCAATGGCGTTTCCGTTTTATTACGGTGTTGCGTATCATTATAATATCCTATATGGGTCGTAGTTTTATTTTTGTTTGAAACCGGTAAAAAATCGACGCGGCCTGTAGCTACCATTTTTTCTGCTTGAATAGCTTCTCCACAATCAATGTACCCTATTAAAGAATACCCGTTAGGTGCTTCGGTTCTCAACTCTTCCAAGCGATTTACCATATTAGAAGAAATTTTCACTTTACGATTACCCTTTTCATAAATGAACACCTCGCTTACTTGAGCACGTTTGCCTTTTACTTTATCAAAAAAAACACGAAAAGTACCGTCATGTAGAATAGTTGAAGGTAAGTCTATTTGCCTAGCCTCATAGCGCCGCTTCTCATTTTTATAATCCGGCAATTTTGCCTCCTTAATTACTTTTTCATTAATTTCACCATCAACACTAGTTACCCTAACATTCTGTACAAGCCCTTCTCCTTTAAAATCCCACCAAGTAAAACCAAGTTTATATTGCTTTTCCGGGTCTAGCCCTTTTACATGGTACTGTACCGAATTTTCATTTTGCGCAGTTGTTGCTATATATCTTTCAGCAGTCTCACCTGAGAAATAATCAAAATTTGAAGTACCATTTACTAAATCATAGCTGAAATTATTTTTAGGTCTCAAATCCGATTCATCCATATATTTTTTCGCATCACCTTTAATAAAAAGTTGGGTACGAATGCCAGGTGCATCAGGGTACGCCCAAATAACATATTTAACCGAGCTCTCTATTTTAGGGTATTTGAACTCGGCAACTATCTCAATATGTTCAGAAGTAAATTTCTTATCATCAGACCTTTTGGCCGTCAAGGAAATTAAATTTCCTCTTGTATCGCCATTAATTAAGCCGTAGTATGCCCAATCACATTTTACACCAACTGATGGTGCGGAGTACGTTTCATCTGTATCTATATTTTTAAACGCTGTTGTTATAAAACCACTTTTTGTTAATTGCCAAGTACGTTCTACGTTGCCCGTAGAAACTATTAACCGATTTTCTATAGAGCGTACATTTGCTTTTTTTAAACTGAAATCTAGCGATGGTAGAAATCCTTGCGCTTTATCTTGGCATGACGCGAAGTGACTACAAAACAAAAAGATGAAAAAGTAATTCAATGGGAATTTCATAATACTTTGATTTCAGGAAAATACGTGTTTGTGTAAACTAAAATAGTACCATCATAAAGAGGCCCAAAAAGATGGACCTCTTTCAACAAAATTAACTAACTCTCAATCACAATATTATTTAACGTTCAGATAGGTTTCTTGACTAAAAGTAAACACCTCTGATGGCGTTCGAGCTTCTTTAAACAAAGCCTTCATCTCTTCAATTACTTCCGGATATTTTTCTGCCAAATTATTTTTTTCGGAAACATCCTCACTTATATCATACAGTTGAATAGGTATACCGGAACCTTTAAAAACATCATACTTTACTGCCTTCCAATTCCCCTTACGAATGGCCTGTCTACCTCCTTTTTCATGAAATTCCCAATACAGGTATTCATGATTTTTCTGTTGATCGTTGTTTCCTAAAAGGGTGGGTAAAAACGAAATTCCGTCTAAGCCTTCGGGAGCTTCAATACCTGCTATGTCCGAAAAAGTAGGAAACACATCCCAAAAAGCCGATACTAACTCCGTTGTACTTCCCGGCTTGATTTTACCTGGCCATGAAGCAATCATAGGAACTCTAATTCCTCCTTCATAAAGGTCTCTTTTCGTTCCGCGAAACGGTCCATTACTATCAAAATAATCCGGATCAGCACCACCTTCTGTATGCGGACCATTATCTGAAGTAAAAACAACAATGGTATTATCCGCTATACCCAACTTTTCTAACTTGGCCACAATTTCACCAACTTGGGCATCTAATAGATGAACCATAGAAACAAATGCTGCATGGGGTTGTTCCTGTGAGCGATAAGGCCCTTGATTAAACTCTGGACCGTCATCTACACCTTCATAAGGGGTTTCCGGCGGAAACTCACCTCTGTACCTTTTCATGATTTTTTCAGGAGCCGCCAATTCTGCATGCGGTATAATGGAGGCCACATACAAAAAGAAAGGATTGTCTTTATTCAGCTCTATAAACTCTAATGTTTTTTCATGAATCAACCCCGGCGCATAGGTTCCGTTATTTCCTCCCGTATTATCCTTAAGAACCAAAGAATCTTTATTGGCCCATAGGTGACCTGGATAGTAATTGTGCCCCAACCGTTGACAGTTATACCCAAAAAATGTATCAAAACCTTGGTTTAAGGGATCTCCTTCAGATCCCGGAAACCCTAAGCCCCATTTACCAAAAGCCCCTGTAGAATATCCTGCTTTTTTCACGGCTTCTGCCATAGTAAAGGTATTGTCCGGTAAAGGATATTGGCCTTCTGGCATGATTTCCTTATTTCCCCTAACAACGGTATGACCGGTGTGCATACCCGTTAATAAAGCCGACCTAGAAGGTGCACATACCGTACTACCGGAATAATGCTGGGTAAACAGCATACCGTCTTTTGCTAGCTTATCTATATTGGGAGTTCTGAATTTTTGTTGGCCATAGGCACTCAAATCTCCATACCCAAGATCATCTGCCAAAATGTAGACAATATTAGGTCTGGCATTAGCTGTTTCAGTAGTATGCTCACTTGCTTCAGTGCAATTTTTTTCCTTGTTTTTACACGAGAAAACCAAAGTGCCCAGCAAAATAAAATAAAGAAGTTGTTTCATATTCTAAACTTAGTAAGTACCACAGCACATGAGATTATACGCTGTGGCAGTTATACTTATCCTTTTAATTATCGGTACCCATTATTTGTAGGATCTGATTCCAATAGGTTTGGATTAAGTTCCAACTGATTCTGAGGAACCGGAAGTAGCACATGGTACGGCTGAATGTTAGCCGCTGGGTTGTTCCACGGTCTGTGTTGAACGGTCTGTACCGTTTCTAACAATATACCCCAACGTATAAGATCCATTCGGCGATGGCCTTCTGCACTTAACTCAAACTTACGTTCATCATACATAGCCTCCCTGAATTCTTCTTTGGACAAACCGCTCCATGGTTGGTCTGGCTCAAAAGCTCTTTCCCTAACCTTATTCACATAAAAATATGCAGTCCCAGGACCATTCAACTCGTTTTCTGCCTCAGCTGCCATTAAATACACATCAGCCAAACGAAAAACAATGTAATTTTCTGGGTGATTTCCACGTAGGGAATTCTCTTGATCTAAATTCCAATTTTTTCGGAAGTAAGGGAATGCTAGTTTCCATCCTAAATACTCAGTTACAATAGTTGCATCATATCTTAGATCACCATCTTGCCAGTTTTCTTGTAAAGCAAACTCTGGTAGTGGTACTGACCAACCGTAACCGGTCATATCTTCAGCTTGATCACGTAACAAACCTTGAAATATGTTTACTTTACTTCCCGAGACCCCATTTACAATAGTGTCATTATTTCTTCCTGCAGGTTCATCTCTAATACGTGGGTTATAATCATCTGTTCTTGTTGTGGCCAAGTTTCCGTCATAATCCGCTTCAAAATCTATTACAAAAATATATTCTTCATTATATTGATTGCTAGGATCAGACTGATTAAAAACATCGGCATAATTATCTAATAACCGGTGCGCTCCACCATCTATTACAACATCACACTCCGCTTTTGCCAAAGCCCATTCCTCATCAAAAAGATGGTATTTTGCCTTTAAAGTTGCAGCGGCCCATTTACTAGCTCTACCTAAATCATTACCTGAGTACGAGCCAGGTAATAAAGCAAATGCCCTTGCTAAATCTTCCTTCATAGCACTTCTTATCTCTGCTTTTGAAGTTCTTCCTAACACAGATCTTTCTAATACTGGTAACTGCTCCGTATAAAAAGGTACGTCTCCCCATAAATTGGTAAGGTGGTAATAAGCCAAAGCCCTTAGAAAAAGTAACTCCCCTAACCTACTGCTCTTAGCATCATCGGACAAGTTCTCGTTCCCTTCAATATTAGAAATAAATTCGGTTGTGTTATTTACCACGCGATACAACTGTATCCAAGTACCGTTACCATCTGCCGTCCCTTCTTGAATCAGGTAGTTATGGATAGCCCCGTTAACATCCCTATTAGCTGCCTGAATGTCCGCTCCGCTCGTGTAATAATTATCTAACCCGCGTTGCCTGTACACATTATTATCATGAAATAACCTGTATACACCATTAACAGCCAATTCTGCTTCTTTGTCATTTGTAAAAAAGGCATCTGGTGTAATTTGATCTCTTAAATCCTCTTCCAAGAAATCATTGCATGAACTTAAAACAAGAAAGCCCACAAGTAATATCAAAAATTTACTCATTATTTTAGTTTTCATATCCTTATTTTTAAAATTCTACTTTTATACCTAATGTTATTGATTTCGCATACGGATATTGACCAGATGCAAAACCTTGGGAAACAGAGTTAAGACCGCTTCCATCGCTAAAATTATTTACCTCAGGATCACCCAAAGTAAAATCTGTAAAAAGTAAAAGATTTGTTCCAGTAACATAAAAGTTCAATGAGCTGAACACATCACTAAGCCCACCTGATTCTAAAGGCACATTGTAATTTAATGATAGGGTTTTTAACCTTAGGTAAGAACCATCTTCAATATTTAAACTACTATTAGGATTAAACAAGCTGTTAGATGGCCCCGCTCTTGGAATGTCTGAAGTTTCATTTACACCAGCTATCCAACGATCTAGTACTATAGGGTCTACATTCTGATCGCCCCTACCAAAATACGCCGTTTGTGTTCTTATGTTGAAGATTTCCGAACCATAACTTCCGTGGAAAAAGATATCTAACGTAAGGTCTTTGTATGTAAATGTATTTCTAAAACCACCATAAAAATCTGGGATAGGGCTACCTAACACTACAGAATCCTCATCGTTAATATTGGAATCACCATTAACATCTTCGTATCTAGGGCCACCAATAAACGATCGTCCTTCTCTACCATCTGCTATAATCTCATCTGCAGTCTTATAGGTTCCCAAATATTTTGCTCCTACAAAAGTTGGTAGTGATTCACCAACGATTAATCTAGCAGAATTACCTCCTTGATTTCCCGTGGATTGTAAAGTAATATACTCTTGACCATCTAACTCCAATATCTCACTATTGTTAGAGGATATACTTAGATTGGATTCCCATTGGAAATTATCATTCTCTACGTTAACCGTATTTAAACCAAATTCAAAACCACTGTTCCGTACAGAACCTAAATTTTGCAATTGAGTTGTAGAGTTCGCTCCTACTTGCCCAGACAATGCCACTGCTAATAATAAATCTTCTGTAGTCTTTCTATAATAATCAGCCTCAAAAGTTATTCTATTATTAAGGAAACCTAATTCAATACCTAAATCTAGTTGTTTTGTGGTTTCCCAGCTTAAACCGCTACTTGGTACATCACCAACTGCCACACCATTTATTAAAGAACCATTAAAGACCGTTGTGGTGTTATTGTATGTTGCTAAAGAATTATATGCTTTAACCCCTTGCTCTCCAACAATACCGTAACTACCTCTAAGCTTAAAACGGTCTATAACATTGGAATCTGCCATAAAGTTTTCCTCATCTACATTCCAAGCAGCACCTATTGAAGGGAAAAAAGCATATTTATTACCCGTTTCAAATACCGAAGAGCCATCATACCTACCCACCAACGTAAGCAAGTATTTACTTTTATAACCATAGTTAACTCTACCTAAAAATGAACTTAAGGTACGTTGACTATAACCCGACCCTACTACTGCAGTTGAAGCATCACCTAAAGCCAGATTATTAAAAAGTACTACATCATTAGGAAATTGATCAGCTTCGGAACGGGTACTCTCGTTATTATCCTTTTGCCAAGTAAAACCACCTAGTACTTTTATAGAATGATCATCTAAATCTAAATTATAGTTAAGCGTATTTTCATTCAAGATACTCTTCGTAAAGGTGGTGTTAATTCTACCAAAGCCTCCATTAACACGCTCAGGAAGAATACCTGGTAAATAATTGTTCTCCTTTTTATAATTTAACTGAGCACCAAAAGTAGATTTAAAAGAAAGATTTTTAGCTATTTCGTATTCTACATATGCATTGGTTATAACTTGGGTAACTAAATCATGATCTACACGTAATTGTATATCTGCTTCTGGGTTTCGTTCCAATCCTGCACTAATGGGGTTTTCGAACGAAAAGCTTCCGTCTTCCAAATAAACCGGACGTATGGGTAGTACTTGAGAGACAATACCACCATAATCGACTTTGTTATTTTCTATCTTGTAGTGCGTAATATTAGCTCTAATACCTGTCTTAAACCTATCGGAAACTCTAACATCAAGATTGGTTCTGAAGTTTACTCTTTCTAAACCAGAGCCTCTAAGAACCCCTTTTTGATTGAAATAATTTCCAGAGATAAAATAATTGGCGTTTTCAGAATTCCCTGTTACAGATACATCCGTATTTGAAATAGAGCCCGGTTGCTCTACTAAATCCAACCAATCTGTGGTAGTCGTAGTTTCTGGATTTAAAACCAATGGTAACGTGCTATCCGTAAGTCCAAAACCATCTGGCCCCGGTGTAAACTGATACGATTCATTTTTATAGTTCACAAAATCTTGTCCCCCAAGAATGTCTATACGGTTTGCCGTTCCTTGCATACTTTGGTAATGGTTAATAGCTACTACCGGTTTCCCTGGCGCCATACCTTTACCATTTTTAGTAGTAATTAAAATTACCCCAGACGCACCCCTTGTACCATATATAGAAAGGGCTGTTGCATCTTTTAATATTTCAATGGATGCAATATCGTTTACGTTTATTGTATTAAGGTTAAAACCTGTTCCCGCAATGAAACCGTCAATAACATATAACGGGTCATTATTTCCGTTGATAGAACTATTACCCCTAATACGAATAGTAGAACCAGAACCTGGTGTACCGTTATTTGAAGTAACCTCTACCCCAGTAGCACGCCCTTGCAACGCTTGATCTACTCTAGCTACAGGTTGGTTTTCTAGAACATCTGATTTAACAGAAGATACAGAAGACACTAAATCTTTTTTGGTAGATGTACCATACCCAATTACGACCACTTCGTCCAACAATGCTACGTCTTCTTGCAGCACGGTGTTTATAGTAGTTTCGTTCCCTACTTGAACGCTTTTGGTTACAAACCCTAAATAACTAAATTCTAAAGTAGCACCTTCAGATGCTTCAATAGAATAGTTTCCGTCAAAATCGGCTACGGTGCCTACCGTAGTTCCTTTTACTAAAACATTCACACCCGGTAGCGGTTGGCCAGACTCATCCGTAATAGTTCCTGTCAAATTTTGTTGTGCCTGTAGAGACACCATACTACCAAATAGCAGTAGCAATAACAATCTTTTTAATTTCATAGTGGTTTAATGTTAGTTACAATTAGTAGCCTTAAGTTGAGTTGTTGAAGGCCTATGGTAAATATATTGCAGGGTTTGATCGTGAATGTCTCATAATGGTACACTTATGTTGCATATTGCCATTTTGTGGGCTTTAAGAGATCTTTTTGCAACATATATACCCTATATTTAGTACATCTTTTAACCTTCTTTTAACTTGTTGATATTGGAATAAGCATATTGGCCCTTAGAAAAAAACTATAAAACCCTATTTGGACCTTAGTAACCCTACCAACCAATACTCTTTATGAAACAAATTCTCCCCCTTTTCCTTTTTGTTTGTTGTTGGGTTACCGGTAACGCCCAAAACGTTCCGGCCTATTTTCATGCGTTACACATAGACGATAGTCGTTTTAATAAAAAGACGAACGTGGTATATGAGGATCACCTAGGGTATTTATGGTTGGGGACGGATAGTGGCCTATACAGGTATGACGGCCACTCTCTAGTGGAAAACCAATATGATGTTTTTGATGAAACCTCTATTCCAAATAACAGCATCAATTCCATTATAGAAGATAGCTACGGGAATTTATGGATCGGAAGTGAGAGCTATTTAATATGGTACAATAGAAAAAACAATAGTTTTAAAGGATTTTACAAGAACAATACTACCGTTATCTTAGGGAAATCAAAAGATGGTACGATCTGGGCAAATTTGCGAAATACCGGCATTGTCAAAATCACACCTAAGGACGCGCTTCCCGAGATTAAGTTCCAGACGCAGCTCAACTATAAGCAAAAGGATAGTATTTGGACCGGTAGCAAGGCAATAAACGACCATAGTGAAGATATTTTTGGTAGAAATTGGTTCGCTACGCCCAAAGGAATACTGGCATTGAACAAGGAGGAGCAACTTATAAATACAGAGTTTTCTAGAAATACGTCTTATCTGATACCCGCTGAAAACAATACCTTTTTGGCAACTACCGATGAAGGCATGTTCCTATTAGAATACAGAAAAGAGGAATTTGAGCTCAAGATTTTGGGGAAAATTGGTGGTTTCATAGAAACTCCAGAGCCAATGGAGTTTACTTCTATCTCAAGAGACCAAGAATCCGGTATAATATGGGTGAGTACTCAATCCGGACTTTACAAGGGGCAAAAAGTGGCTAATTCCTACGTTTTCAATTATGTGGAAGAAGAGCAACAAACGAATAAAAATCCTTACGAAAACAGAATCAATTCATCCATTATAGATAAGTACAATAACTTATGGATTACTACCAACAAGGGTATTAAGAAACATATTGATAGAAATTCAATTTTCTCATACACAACCCTTGGCAAAAACTTGAACAACCGCTTCACCCAAGACTTATTAATGTTCGGAAACAACCAATTATTGGTAACGTTAGACAGAGACGGGCTATATAGTTTTGATGTAAATAACGATACCAAGAAATTATTAACGCCCGCCAATCAAAATTACAGCGTTATTAAGAAAGATTTTTCTCAAAAGGAAATACTCTATGGCACTGGAAATCATCTATTGCTTTCCACAAATTATAGTACCGACAACAAAAATGTACAATTTGACACCTTAAAAAAATATCACTACAACGTACGCGATGTCATTGCCCTAAACCCAACTGAAATCTGGGTAGGACTTTGGGGAGGAGGTATACACATCATTAATCCGGACGATTCAATAAACACTTTTAAAAAGAAAGCGGTTTCTACCCTTTTTGGAAAAAATGTTTCGGTCATGCATTTAGATCGAAATCACAATTTATGGATCGGAACACGTGGTGATGGTTTATTTAAGATAAATCTAATTGAAGAGGAAATAGATATATTTAATCCTTCTGTAGAGAATGGTCTTAGTTCAAATGCCATTTTATGCCTACTTGAGGACGAACAGGGCAATATGTGGATAGGCTCCAGAGGTGGCGGCCTAAATTTTTACAACACCAAAGATCACACCATTACCAGCTATGGTAAAACCGAAGGTTTGGTATCTACAACCGTTGCGAGTATTGCTAAAGATAAATCCCAGAACTTATGGTTGAGTACAAGAGACGGTATTTCTAGGTTTGACGTTAAAGAAAAAAAGTTCGTGAATTTTGGAATTGAAGATGGTGTAACCGAGAGTCATTTTATATTCAATTCATCTGCTGTTGCTGAAACTGGAGAAATTTATTTTGGTTGTCCAGAAGGTTTTTTTACGGTCAGCCCAAAAAATTATAAAAAGGAATTATTGGTACCCAATACTATTATTACCAACTATACCATATTTGGAGACTTCAACAAATCTAACACCGTAAACAAGAAAAGCCATTCAAAAAAGTTTCTAAACACCACAGATAGCCTAAGATTGGAGCATAACAGAAACAACATTGCATTTGAATTTTCTACCTTAGATTTTACTGCTCCAAACAAAAACCAGTTTGCATATATGCTGGAGGGAATAAATGATTTTTGGCATTATACCAAGGCCTCTAACCGTAACGCCAACTACAATGATCTGCCCCCAGGAGATTACACATTTAAAGTAAAAAGTTCTAATAGTGATGGGGTATGGAACAGCAATCCTGCAATATTTAATTTTACCATTAAACCGCCCTATTGGAAAAGTAATTTAGCCTATATTATTTATTTTCTTCTTTTAATCATCTCTATTTACACCACTTGGCTAGTCATAAAAAGATGGTACAAACTAAAGAAAAAGCTGGTTGCAGAAACGGTAAGTAGAGAAAAAGACAACGAGATGAACCGAATGAAAATGGTGTTCTTTACAGATATTTCTCATGAACTTCGTACGCCATTGGCCTTAATCCTTGGTACTATAGAAAAAGTGGTAAAAGACAAAAAATTTACGTTAAGCCCCATTACCTCCCAAAGAATCTATAATAACACGCTTAGAATGCACCGGCTGATCAATCAGTTAATGGATATTAGAAAGTTTGATGAGGGTAAATTAAAATTACATATCTCCAAAAATAACATTGTCAAGGATATAGAAATAATTAAAAATGCCTTTAACGATTTTGCCAAGATTTACAAAATAGACTATCAATTTAAAACCCAAGAGAATGAAATCATAGGTTGGTATGATGTAGATATTCTTGAGAAAATTCTATTCAATCTCCTCTCCAATGCCTTTAAATACACCCCAAAGAAAGGTGTAATCAAAGTCTCACTTGAGCGGGTATCCGTTATGGAGAAACGCAATTTCAGAAAGAAAATAGGTGCGGGAGAATATATAAAATGTAGCGTTAGGGACAATGGTATTGGAATTCCAAAAAAAGATATAGACCAAATTTTTGATCGCTACTATCAAGCTACAAAAAAATATAGCAACCAAATACCAGGAACCGGCATCGGAATGGAATTGGTACAAAAATTAACGGAGCGCCACTACGGCACCATAACTGTAGAAAGCGAAGAAAATGTGTTTACAGAATTCACGTTTTATCTGCCTATAAACAAAAACAGATATCATAAAAAAGAGCGTATCAACAGCGGTACGCCACTCACCAAAAACTTTATAAAAAATTCAGAATTTCAGGTCATTGAAGAAGTTTCCAAGCAAATAGAAACACAACCAAAAGAAACTATAGATACTAAACCCATGGTCTTACTTGTGGAAGATAATGACGATTTACGTTCAATGGTAAAAGATGAACTGAAACAAGATTTTAATATTATTGAAGCTAGCAATGGTCAGGAAGGATACGCTACGTGTTTGACGAAAAAACCAGATTTAATCTTATGCGATATTCTCATGCCCATAGAAGATGGTATTTCTATGTTAGGAAGGCTAAAAAATAATCCTGACACCATGACCATACCTATCTTTATGCTCACCGCTAAAAACTCTGAAGAGTCAAAAATAGAATGCCTTAGTTTGGGTGCAGATGACTATATAGAAAAGCCTTTTAGTCTTGAATTTGTACGGTGGAAAGTAAAAAATACGTTTAGCTCACGCGAAGGCCTTAAGGATAAATACAGTAAAATAATAACTCCTGAACCATCAGAACTAAAAGTCGATTCCAATGACATAAAATTTATACGAAAGCTCATAGAAGTAATTGAAAAATTTATAGATGACAGCTCTCTAAACGTAGAATTTTTGGCGTCGGAGGTAGGTATGAGTCGAGCTAACCTATATCGTAAACTACAAGCAATCAATAATGATACACCTGTTAATTTCATTAAACAGATTCGTCTAAAACGCGCCGCACAGTTATTGAAAAACAATAAAATGTACATCTCCGAAGTAGCCTATATGACCGGTTTCAATAATCAGAAATACTTTAGCAAATGCTTCAGCAAAGCATACGGAGTAAGTCCTACAGAATATAGCAAACAAAATTTTGAGGAGACAAAAAAGAGTATTTAAGTATAGAGACGTCAAATACTACGCTTTATTCGGAAAACTGAACATTTGTATACCTTAATTAGATTCTAGAACCCCTTGTCCACCAAAAGGAGATGTATATTTACGGCTTTGATTCACTAAAAACACGATGAAAATAGAATGTAACACCGTGGGCTTAATCCAAGATAAAAAGATGATTATCCGTACTATCAAATTTCTGTTCATAGCCTTTCTTTCCATAGGCACATTACAATGTAAACCAGCTGAAACAGAACTCCAAGATGATAAAAAACCGAATATAGTTCTTATTAATATAGATGATCTTGGATATAAAGATCTTGGTTTTATGGGAAGTAAATATTATGAAACCCCTAACTTAGATGCTTTGGCAAATGAAGGTATGGTATTTTATAATGCCTATGCAGGCGCAGCTAATTGTGCTCCAAGTAGAGCCTGTCTCATTTCTGGCCTCAATACTCCTAGACACGGAATCTATACGGTAAGCCCATCTGATCGTGGAGATATAAAAACACGAAAGTTAATTCCTATAAAAAACACCGCCCATTTAAGCGATACTATTTATACCCTGCCAGAAATGCTAAAATCCGCAGGTTATGTAACCGGTAGTTTTGGCAAATGGCATGTAGGCGAAAACCCTTTAAATCAAGGAATTGACATTAATATAGGCGGAAGTTCAAAAGGTAATCCTGGCAAAGAAGGTTATTTTTCTCCATATAAAATTGACCATATTTCAAATGGAAAAAAAGGAGAATACTTAACCGATAGACTCACCAATGAAGGCATTGAATATATCAAGAAATATAAAGACACAACTTTCTTTCTTTATATGCCCTATTACACAGTGCATACCCCAATTATGGGAAAAGAAGAGTTCGTTGCTAAATTTGAATCGAAAAAAGGGCAAAACGGACAAAACAAACCCGATTACGCGGCAATGGTATATGCCATGGACCAGAATGTAGGCAGGCTTCTAAATGCCATAGAACAAAATGGTCTGGAAGAAAATACTCTTGTGATTTTCACTTCCGATAATGGTGGTATAAGAGCCATTTCAGAACAGAATCCTTTACGAGCGGGAAAAGGTTCTTATTATGAAGGTGGCATTCGTGTTCCTTTGGTTATAAAATGGCCTGGAAAAATCAAACCTAATTCCACATCTACCGCAACAGTTAGCAATTTAGATTTTTACCCTACCCTACAGCATATTACCAATCCCACAAAAAAAGCCAATTTACTTGATGGTATAAATCTTGAAGCCATTTTATACGGAGAACAGCCAGTTACACGAAATCTCTATTTTCACTTCCCGATCTATCTTCAAAAATATGACCTACTAAAAGACCAAGGCAGAGATCCTCTCTTTAGAACTCGGCCAGGATCGGTTATTATTTCGGGGGAATGGAAACTACATGAATATTTTGAGGACGGTGAGCTCGAACTCTATAACCTAAACACGGATATTGGCGAAAAAAACAATCTGGCACAATATAACCTAGCTAGGACTAAACAACTATATGAAGAATTAAGTAAATGGCGCATACGAACAAACGCACCAATACCTACTTCGTCAAATGAGGCATATGACCCTACTGCGAACCAGTAATACTTCACCTATAAAAAACTAAAGACTACACCTTTTTTATAGATTCTAAAAGCCTTAAAGCTTGGCTCCATAAGCCAAATCTCCTGCATCTCCAATACCGGGTATAATGTATCCTCTGGTATTCAATTCCGGGTCTATGGCAGAAATCCATAAATGTGTGCTTTTAGGAAATACCTTTTGCACATGGTCTATACCGGCTTGCGCCCCAATCACGGAAACAATATGTATTTGTGAAGGTTTGCCATGCTTTTTTAGTGCCTTGAGCACATTTTCCAATGTTCTGCCCGTAGCCAGCATGGGATCTGCGAGTACTAAGATTTTACCTTCTAAAGACGGGGCAGCAAAATAGTTTACGATTACCTCAAACGCATCTTCATCTCCCTCATGATGTCGGTAAGCGGAAATAAAAGCATTCTCCGCATCATCAAAATAATTCAGCATGCCTTGGTGCAACGGTAGTCCTGCTCTTAATATGGAACACAAAACCAATTGGTCCGTTGGCAATTGTAATTCTTTGGTCCCCAGAGGTGTGGTTACCTTGCTTTTTTCAAATTGCAAAGACTTGCTCATCTCATAACTCAGCACCTCTCCTATTCGCTCAATATTACGCCGAAAACGCATGGTATCTTTTTGGATGGCGACGTCTCTAATTTCAGCAATAAATTTATTCATGAGCGAATTGGTATCGCCAAGATTATGGATGGTCATAGCAAGTGTAGTGTTTGAGTTAGATCTTCTGTTTCCAACAAAGGTATCTTACTTTTTTAATAATCTCAAGAAGTAGCGTCAAATCCTAATAGAAGAATAAAAGGAAGTAAAAAAGGGCATTGCATAAGCAACACCCTTTTTCCAACCATCTAATTAATACTTGATAAAACCCCTTTATTGATTCCCCAAATCAAGTTCGGTGGTATTTAACAAACAAAAATGATTTTATTATTTACTATAAAATTCTATACTCCATAAACCGCGTACTTCATTCTCACCGTAACCGGTAGCCATATCTTGTGGATACAATTTATTAAGCGCAACCATAGTCTCGGGCAATACTTGCTCATTAGGTGTACCATGACATTGTAAACAAAGGCCATTGGTAATAATGGGAGAAAAAAACGCTACTTCTTCATCTTTAATCTCCACCACTGGTTTCACTTCATTCCCCCCAGCCAATGTTTCTTTAAAAGCTGCTATATATTTTAACTCTTTGGCACTTGCCTTGTTATTAGGGTTTCTTGTTCTATCCGATACCCTCTTAATAACTGCATTCTTCATTGACGAAACACTATCCGTAATATGAATTGCCTCCAAATTACAAAAACCAATAGCACCAACAGTTCCCTTTTCTTGAATGGCTTTTGTTAAACTACCGCCTAAAGCGGCCTTTGCATCACTAGCGTAAGACATCCCAATTTTTGAAAAGACCTCACTTAAATCGGGGTAGTCAGAACAATTACAATCCTCCATACCATTCGTATGACCCAACTTAAAATGCTCGTCAAAACCTTCCGGTCGTTCCAATTCGTTATTATATATATAATCGGCAATCTGCGTTAACGACTCATCACGACTTGGCAAATACGGCATAGGTCCAAATTCTCCATGTACCACGGGCATCTTAGTTTCCGTTTCGGGATCATTTATCCATTTAATTAACGCCTCGGTAAATTCTTTTTGAGATACCGTAGAATCTATGTAATGTCTTTTAATAGCCTCCATAGGAGGTGCTATTCTATCGGCCATATTGGTTTTAGGGTCATGACATAAATAACACTCCCGTTCTAAAATAACTTGACCCGCATGAACTTTTGAAACATTTGTATTTTGTTTTACTTCTACATCATCAGAAGATACAGTTGTTGCTTTCTTGTTTTCTTTGCAACTGGCAAAGAAAATGAACATACTAAATAAAACAGAATACCTTTTCATAACATCACTTATTAGAAATAGAATTCAATTAAGAATTAGACTTTACTACTTGAACGATATCCTTTTTAGGCAACGCCCCAGACTGCCTCCATACTTGCTTGCCGTTCTTGAACAATAGCATTGTAGGCACACCGCGTACATTGTACTTGCTTGCCAAAGGTTGGTTCTTATCTACATCAATCTTTACAATTTTTATATTCTCGCCCAATTCGTCCTTCACCTCCTTTAAGATGGGAGCCAACATTTTACAGGGCCCACACCAGTCTGCAAAGAAATCTACCAATACAGGTGTATCCGACTCTATAATTTTATTAAAACTGCTTTTCATTTCTCTTTTTTAAAGGTTATAAAATTACTTAAAGTAAATCTGCCATAAACTGACTTTTATCATGTACCACAAAATTTGTGTCACTTACTTTTATGGTCGTGATCTGATCACGGCAAAATCGTATTACAATAGTCGGTTTTATACCGTTGTTCTTACTGAGCCAAATAATCCCTAAACTTCATAAAACCATGAAAAAACTGGCCATACTAATCCTCTTACTTTCTTTAGGATGTTCTTCAACTAGTCTAGTCGAAAATTGGAAAAATCCTGATATTGTTTTGTTTAACGCTCAGAAAGTACTTGTAGTAGGCATGACCCAAAATAAAATGGCTAGGGAAAGTTTTGAGGCTAAATTGCAAAAGGAATTCTCCAAAAGAAATGTGGAGGCCATGCAAAGCCTTGATATTTTTGATGTTTCTTTTACCGACAGTCGCAAAACAGAAAGAGAACTAGACGCTGTAGAGCAAAGCCTTTTGGACAAAGATTTTGACGCTATTCTTTTGACGAAAATTACCGGTTCTGAAAACCGAGAGAGCTTTCTACAAGCCATTTCAAAATTGGACAATTACAAGGGGCGTTTTAATAACGATTATTTAGAAAATCAAGATATTTTTTATGATGACACCTATTACGACCAATTTAACATATATCACGCCCAGACTACCCTCTACTGTATTTGCGAAGGTAAAGACCGCTCTATGATTTGGCGGGGAAGTATAGATATCTCTGACCCTAAAAATATTGAAAAAGCTATAGATGACTATATACAGCTAGTTGTTGGTGCCATGGAAGAGCAAGATTTAATTTTTAGAAAGGATAACTAGCAACCTTTAGAACTTTGGGCAATGCCCCACCCCATTATTTTTGATTGCTGAAACGGATTCTATTGGTTACTTTTAACTACACTAACCAAGTGGCCATCTTTGTAATTGATAAACCCATGGAAGATCTAAAGTTGAAAATTAATCCTGACGTAGCATCGGTCTTCAATACCTACCCAGATTCTGTACGCCCACAAATGTTGGCATTACGCAAATTGGTTCTAGAAACCGCACAGGAAATTGAGGGCATCAACCAACTGGAAGAAACCCTAAAATGGGGCGAACCCAGTTATCTAACAAAAATAGGCAGCACCCTTCGCATGGATTGGAAAGCCAAGTCTCCTGACCAATATGCACTCTATTTTAAATGTACTAGCAGACTGGTAGAAACCTTTAAGATTGTTTTTAAAAATACCTTTCAATTCGAAGGAAAAAGGGCTATCGTTTTTAAATTAGATAGTAAACTACCCAAAGAAGAACTCGTTTACTGCATTAAAGCGGCTTTGACCTACCATAAAGTAAAACACTTACCTACACTGGGCATTTAACGAACCTATGGAAAAACAGGAAACAGAACATTTTTGCCCATCCGATCCCCAAGAATGGCGGGCATGGCTAGAAACGAACCATGTACAAAAAGATTCCGTTTGGCTTATCATCCATAAAAAAAAATCGGCTTGCCCTAATTTATCCTGGAGCGAAGCTGTTGATCATGCCCTTTGTTTTGGCTGGATAGACAGTATAAAAAAAACCATAGATTCAGAAAAGTACAAACAGTATTTTGGTAAACGCAAAGCTAAAAGTAATTGGTCAAGAATAAATAAGGAGAAAGTAGTATATCTTACGGAACAAAACTTAATGACCAAAGCAGGTCTTCAAAGTATTACCATAGCCAAAACCAACGGTTCTTGGTCAATTTTAGACCATATAGAAGCCCTTATAATACCCGAAGATTTGGCTGTAGCATTGGAAGAAAGAGAAGGTTCTAATGCGTATTTCGAAGGTTTAAGCAAGTCTGCTAAAAAAATTCTACTCCATTGGGTGGTAAGTGCAAAAAGACCAGAAACACGAGAAAAAAGAATTCTAGAAATCGCCGAAAACGCTAGTAAGGACCAAAAGCCCAAGCCATTTAGGTAAACTACCTCCGGTAAGCCCATAAGGTATTAAAAGATATACACTTTGATTTAGAGGCAAGCCTGGGAGCATTTAATCTCAATCATTGAGTAAACGAAAAAACCTTACTTTTAGAACAAGCGCATTTGCTCTCATAATCAACACACCCCATTATGAAATTACCTATTTTTCTACTGATACTTTTGTTGAATTTAAGTACCCTATCTGCACAAGAAATACTTCAAAAAAACAGAGTTATTATATTAACTGATATTGAAGCAGACCCGGACGATACGCAATCTCTGGTACGCTTACTTTTATATTCTAATGAAATTGATATAGAGGGTATTGTAGCGACTACTTCCTGTTGGTTAAAAAATTCCATTCATCCGGAATCCATACAAAAAGTACTCAAGGCTTATGGAGAAGTACAACCCAACTTAAAGAATCATCATTCAGAATTTCCCGAGGTTGACAAGCTGACTTCATTGGTAAAAAACGGTCTACCTGTTTATGGAATGCTTGGCGTTGGCGAAGGCAAAGATTCTGAAGGGTCTAATTGGATTATCAAAGCTCTTGAAAAAAAGGATGAACGTCCGTTATGGATATCTGTTTGGGGAGGTTCCAATACCTTGGCACAAGCCTTATTCAAAATAAAAAACACAAAAACCAAAGAAGAGCAAAAGCGGCTTATTTCCAAGTTAAGGGTATACACTATTTCTGACCAGGATGATAGTGGTATCTGGATTAGAGATCAATTTCCTCACCTCTTTTATATTGTAAGTCCTGGGGACGATTATGGCAACGCTACTTGGAACGGTATTATGACCGTTGTTGACAACATAGACAATTCTGAAATTAGTAACTCTTGGATTTCGGAAAACATCCAACAAGCACACGGCCCGCTTGGTGCGCTATATCCTGATGTTGCTTGGGGAATTGAAGGAGACACACCCGCTTTCTTATCTCTAATTCCAAATGGACTAAACTCTCCTGAACACCCTAATTGGGGTGGTTGGGGTGGTAGATATGAATTCAAAAGGCCCACTTTTTCCGGTCGGAAGAAAGGAAATTCCGGCGTACCATTTGAAGTTGAAACTAGAAAAATCTGGACGAATTCCGAAGATAGTTATACGCCTTATCTAGCCAATGAATATGGAAGAACCGTAAAATTGGATTCCACTTCTTTTAGCGGTGATAAAGTATCTCTTTGGCGTTGGAGAGATGATTTTCAAAACGATTTTGCAGCACGGATGGATTGGTGCACCCTACCTTTTACGGAAGCAAACCACGCTCCTATTATCCTCCTAAAGCACCAACAGCAAATGAACGTTACATCCGGAGAAAGTATTACCTTGGATGCTTTTGACAGCTATGACCCAGATGGAGACAACCTAAGTTTCCTTTGGTTTGATTATCCTGAAGCCGGAACCTATAAAAAATCAATTGAAATAGGAGGAACAGAAAATGCACATTTAGTTACTTTTTCAGCTCCGAGGGTGGAAAAGGAAGCCACTATACATATTATTCTTAAAGTGACAGATAAGGGTACACCCGCCTTATCAAGCTACAAAAGAGTTATTATAACCGTTAAACCTAGAGGCTAATAGCTCACCTATTTTTCAATCAAATGCTTTGGGAAATCTTCTATCCGTTCACAGCAAATTTGCTCCATAACCTGTTGTAATTCGGTTTTAAGTAATGATATAGTGTGGTTTCCGCCATTGTTGCCCAAGGCACTTACACCGTACATAAATGAACGTCCCATAAATGTAAATTTGGCCCCACTGGCTAATGTACGGGCTATATCAGGTCCCGAACGTATTCCGCTATCCATCATAACCGTAAGCTGGTCTCCATATTTTTCGGCAATTCGGCACAAAGGTCTTATTGTAGATTCACCCGCATCCAGTTGTCTTCCGCCGTGGTTGGAAACAATGACACCATCTATTCCTAACCGTATAGCCTTTTCTGCATCGGCCTCATTAGCTACACCTTTTAAAACCAATTTTCCCTTCCACATATCCCTAATAGGTTTGATTTTTTCTTCATTCAATCGACCCGAAAAGGTTTGGTCCATAAACTTGCCCAATTGTTTTAAATCCAATCCTTTGGGCATATAGGGTTTTAAGGTTTCAAAATTAGGTTGTCCGTGAATAAGGGTTTTCATGGCCCATTCCGGTTTACCCATAATCTGAAGTATATTTTTTACGGACATTTTTGGCGGCATAGCCAATCCATTTCTAATATCTCTTGGCCGAAATCCAAAAGTAGGAACATCACAAAGGATAACCAGAACTGGACATTCTGCAACCGCGGCCCTTTTTATAATGTCATCTCGCAACGAATTCTCTGTTGGGTGGTACAATTGAAACCAAGCATTACCTTCAGTTATTTCAGAAATACGCTCTATACTGCTTGTACTTACCGTACTCAGTACAAATGGAACGTTATGTTCAAACGCTGCTTTTGCTAAAATTTCTGGTGCATTAGGCCACATAAGACCTTGTAAACCCACAGGTGCTATGCCAAAAGGAGCATCATACGTGTGACCAAAAAGTTCGGTTTTCATTTCTGATTTGGTATGCTTACTAAGGTAATATGGCAAAAGCTCCACATCACGAATTTCTGAGGTATTCTTATGCAGATTAACATCTTCATTGCATCCTCCATCCAAATATTCAAAAGCGAATTTTGGAATCTTTTGCATTGCCTTATTTCGCAAATCATCTATGGAAGGATATCTAGAATCCCAGCCTTGTGTAGGTTTTTTTCCCATTGTAACAAACTATATTGCAAAGGCTCCTCTTTATACTTAGGTGCCGTTCAAATTTTAAATCAAACTGAATTCTATTCTAAACCATACTTTTTATAGGCCCTATAACCGTAAAAAGCCACTACAAAAAAGCAGAGCATGGGAAGGACAAACGAGAAATTTACTTCTGGAACGCCAAGTATCATAACATCATTATATCCCGTTCCCCCAATATCCAAAATCAAACCTTGTAACATAGGCATAAAAGCACCGCCCACAATAGCCATTACCAAAAATGCAGAAGCAGATTTGGCATCATCTCCTAAGCCCGTTAAGGCTATTCCGTAAATGGTAGGGAACATCAAGGACATACAAAAGGAAACCATAACCAAAGAATACAAACCTACTTCTCCTTGTATAAAAATAGTACCGGCACAAAAACCAATTGCCATGATGGACAAAATCATCAACAATTTTCCTGAATTTATGAACTTCATTAGATACGTACACAAAAACCGACTTATCAGAAAAATCACCAATGCGGCATACGCATAGTTTACCGCATCTCTATTGTTAATACCAATATTTTCGGCATATTGGTAAATATACGTCCAGCACATAATCTGTGCACCTACATAAAACATTTGGGTGAGCATGCCACCCACAAAACGTTCCTTTTTAAATATTCGTTTAATAGACTCCCTTAAGCCTACTTGATTCTCTTTCTTGCCTTCGGGCATTTTTACCATGGCAATGACCACGAACATAAAAATCACGAAGAGTCCTAATCCTACATAAGGATTTCTAATCACCATTAAATCCGATGTCTTTACGGCCGCCTTTGCAGATTCTGACAAGGTCTCATAAATATAGGAGCCGTCCTCCGTAACATCATCCGATTGCAGTGCGCCCAGAATA
Organism: Zobellia roscoffensis; assembly: GCF_015330165.1. Lineage (NCBI taxonomy): Bacteria > Pseudomonadati > Bacteroidota > Flavobacteriia > Flavobacteriales > Flavobacteriaceae > Zobellia > Zobellia roscoffensis. Next base: position 3,182,739 of record NZ_JADDXT010000002.1, on the reverse strand, counting down.
AAAAACTGTGCTACAAACAAGCCAGAAAGTGCTCCCAAAGGATTAAAAGCCTGTGCCAAATTTAAACGTAAGGTTGCAGTTTCCTCCGCTCCCATTGCTAAAATATAAGGATTGGCGGTAGTCTCCAAAAACGCTAGACCAAACGTCAATACGTACAATGCCAAAAGAAAGAACAAGTAATTTTCCATGGCCGCCGCAGGATAAAACATAAGCGCGCCCACCGCATACAATGCAAGCCCCACCAAAATACCCACTTTATAACTGAATTTCTTCACGACATAAGCTGCGGGCAATGCCATGGTAAAATAGCCTCCGTAAAAGGCCGCTTGAACCCAAGAAGCCTGAGTATTGTTCAACTCTAAGATTCGTTTAAATGCCGCCACCATAGGATTGGTGATATCATTGGCAAATCCCCAAAGAGCGAATAAAGAGGTTATAAGTATAAACGGAAAAAGGATATTTTTAGCTACTACGGGTATTTTCTGTTCGTCTTTCATATTATATTTAAGCTGTTATTGCCCTATCTAAATGCGTGTATCCGCCATCTACAAAAACCAATTGTCCCGTAGTATGGCTTGATAGTTCTGACAATAGAAAAACAACCGTATTAGCTATTTCAGCTGATGTCGTCATGCGATTCCCCAAAGGAATTTTATCCGTAATCGCTTTTAATTTTTTCTCCGGTTCCGGAAATGTATTGATCCATCTTTCGTACAATGGCGTATAACATTCCGCCACTATTACAGCATTCACCCTGATCTCATAAGGTAAAAGTTCCGCAGCCCATTCTCTGGTGAGTGCATTTCTTCCTCCATTGGAAGCCGCATACCCGGATGTTCCTCCTTGACCCGTAAACGAAGTTTTAGAACCAATATTCACAATTGCTCCTTTGTTCTTTTTAAGCTCGGGAAGCGCATATTGGGCCATGAGATAATAATGAACCAAACTCTTGTGCAAAGAAGCCATAAAGTCTTCATAATTGCCATTTTCTAAACCAACACCATCATTTACTCCGGCATTGTTTACCAAACCATCAATTCTTCCAAACCTTGAGATTACCTGCTCTATAGCGGCTTTACATTGTTCCGGATCTGTTAACTCTGCAAAGGCAAAACCCACTTGACCACCGGTTTTTTCAATCTCTTTGGCCACCCCAATAATATTCGGTTTGTTTCTACCTATTATATAAGGAATTGCTCCCTCTTTGGATAGAATCTGACTTATAGCCAGACCAATTCCCTTTGAACCGCCGGTTACAATAATGACTTTGTCCTTTAAGTTTAGATCCATATATTCTCTATTTATTGATATGCTTTTATGTTTTGTTTAGAAGTTCCCAACCCTTCAATACCAAGCTCTACAACATCTCCTGCCTTTAGGTATTTAGGCGGATTGAAACCCAAACCGACACCAGAAGGTGTTCCCGTTGAAATAATATCGCCTGGCAATAAAGTCATAAACTGACTAATGTAACTTACTACTTCTTGTATGTTGAAAATAAAATCTGAAGTATTGCTGTCTTGAATCTTTTCTCCATTTAATTTTAACCATAGATCCAAATTATTTGGATCTTTAATTTCATCTGCAGAGGCAATAAAAGGTCCTATAGGCGCAAAAGTATCGCATCCTTTTCCCTTGCACCATTGGCCTTCTTTTTCTATCTGAAAAGCACGCTCACTATAATCGTTATGCAAGACATAACCGGCTACATGGTCTAACGCATCTTTTTCTTCTACATAAGAGGCCTTCTTACCAATAACAACGGCAAGCTCTACTTCCCAATCCGATTTTTCACTGTTCTTTGGAATGATAACATCGTCATTTGGTCCTACAATAGCAGAAGTAGCTTTAAAGAAAAGTACGGGCTCTTTTGGAATAGCCATACCACTTTCCGCTGCATGCTTGGCATAGTTTAAGCCTACGCATACAATTTTTGAAGGGCGTACCAATGGTGAACCTAAACGCACAGCATCAGAAACCACCGGACAATTTCTTTCGTTCTTTTCTAACCAATCGCTCAATTCTTGTATGCCATTAGTTCCAAAAAACGCTTCATTATAATCTGCCGTTACAAATTCCGAAACATCTAATCGTGTACCATTATCTAATTGTACTCCTGGCTTTTCTTCGCCTATACTCCCAAATCTTATTAATTTCATCTGTGTTATATATTTTAATACGTCAGTATATTTTATTTTAAAACCTTGTTTATGCTAGGAACCGTTTAAGGTAACAAATCCACCATCTATGGGGAAATTTGTTCCCGTAATAAATGAGGCTTCTTCGGAACAAAGGTATACCGCCAAATTAGCGACTTCTTCCGGTTTTCCCATTCGGCCGATTGGCTGCGTTTTTGATAACTTTTCAAAAATCTCTTTCTCTCTACCCGGGTAATTTTTATTGATAAATCCGTCTACGAAAGGCGTATGCACTCTGCCAGGAGAAATACAATTACATCTAATACCATCTTTTAAATAATCTTTGGCTACGGAATAGGTCATAGTTAATACCGCACCCTTGGTCATGGAATAGGCGAATCTATCATTGATTCCTACTGATGATGCTATAGACGCCATATTTATAATTATGCCTCCTGTCTCTTTTAATGATCCAATACTAGCGTGCATACAGTTATAAACTCCCTTGATGTTAACATCATACAAGCTGTCTAAATCTTCTTCTTGACAAACTTCCAAATTGCCTATATGAGCAATACCGGCATTATTTATTAGAATATCGATTGGATTTTTTGCTGTTATGGCTTCAAATGCCGCACGAACCTCTTTCTGCACAGCTACATTGCAACTATAAGTAAAAGCACTGCCTCCTTCATTTTTAATTTGGGTAACCGTATCCCTAGCATTTTCTTTGTTCAATTCTAAAATATGAACTGTTGCTCCCTGCTCAGCAAGTGCCAAGCAAATGGCTTTACCAATACCACTACCGCCACCGGTAACCACAGCTAATTTATCCTTTAAATTAAATTTCATAGGTATTTTATATTGTTGCACTTAATTCTTTTTTCCAATAACTCCCGTTCGGAAAGCTGTATTCCGCTAACGATTCAGGTTTCATAGTTATACTGTATCCAGCCATACTTGGCGGCATATATGCCCCTTCCTTAATAACTACCGGATCAAAAAAGTGTTCGTGTAAATGATCTACAAATTCAATAATACGATTTTCTAAAGAACCGCTTATGGCAATATAGTCGATCATTGATAAATGTTGTACATATTCACAAAGTCCAACTCCACCGGCATGCGGACAAACCGGTATATTAAATTTTGAAGCCATAAATAAAATGGCCAATATTTCATTGACGCCCCCTACCCTACAACTATCTATCTGGCAGATTTCTATGGCATTGGCCTGCATCAACTGTTTGAACATTACCCTGTTCTGGCAGTGTTCTCCCGTAGCTACTTTAATTGGCGCTACCGCCTTGGCTATCTTGGCATGACCTAAAATATCATCCGGACTTGTGGGTTCTTCGATCCAATACGGATTGAATTTTTTCAACTCAGCCATATTCTCAATGGCTTCATCTACATCCCATTTCTGATTGGCATCCATCATCAACCGAAGATCATCTCCAATTTCTTCACGAATAATTGCCGCACGGCGCATATCATCTTGCAAATCCGAACCTACCTTTATTTTCATATGATCAAATCCGGCTTCTTTTGCTTCTCTACAGAGCCTACGCATCTTATCATCTGAATACCCCAACCAACCAGCCGAAGTAGTATAAGCAGGATAACCAGACTCTTTTAAACGTGTAATCCGTTCTTGTTTTGTTCCTTCTTTATCCTTCAACATGGCCAATGCCTCTTGTGGCGTGACCGCATCTGTTATATAGGTAAAATCAACACAGCTCACCAATTCTTCTGGCGTCATATCGGCCAACAACTTCCATAAAGGTTTGCCTTCTGCTTTAGCATACAGATCCCAAACCGCATTAACCACAGCACCTGTTGCCAAATGAATAACTCCTTTTTCAGGACCTAACCAACGTAACTGACTATCTCCTGTAATCATTTTCCAAAAAGCACCCATATCGGCAGTAAAGCTTTCCAACGTTTTTCCAACCACTAACGGGGCTAAGGATTGGATCGCTGCGGCACATAATTCATTACCCCTACCAATTGTAAATGTTAATCCGTGACCTTCTAGTCCACTATCGGAATCGGTCTTTAATATTACATACGCCGCAGAATAATCCGGGTCTGGATTCATTGCATCCGAACCATCTAAGGACTTACTCGTTGGAAAACGGACATCTTTAATTTCAACATCCGTAATTGTTATTTTCTTTGACATAAATTCTATATTAACAGTACAAAATTAAAACTTCAACTTTTTCAAAACCACCAGATAATACACCTAAAATGATACTTTTTTTGCCCTAAGACATTCACTCCTCACTTCTAAACCAATAATCTATCAAAAAACCAAAAGAAATTCACTATTCCTCCCATAAACCAAAAACGTCCCAGTCCAATCAAAGTTGAACAGAAACATTTTTAGATTTACGTAGTAACGGGAATACGTTTTATAACTTTTCTATATACACATAATAGGCAGGGTGTAGCCTTTTGTCTTTGTCGATTAATTGCGCTTCCATATCATATTTACCTGCAGAAACCTTAGCGGTAAAAGACACTTCTTTTTGGCCTTTTTCAATTTTAGCGGTCTTTTCCAAATCGGCAACATAAATATAGGCCTCTTCAAAATCGGATTTTGTACTTGCCGGCATAGCTCTTTCTAACTCTACCCTCTGTTTTTCTGCTGGAAAAGTTTCGTTTATGGCCAAACCACTTTCCCGTGGAAAACGGCATAAGCTAATTTTATAATCACCATCCTCAACAAACTCAATTTTCCAATTTCCTGTAGCTTGTGAGGCATTTGTTGCTCCGTATTGATGCCACATATGCCCGAATTTACCCGTCATCATATCATGTGATGAAATACGGCTAGGATTTTCTTCGGGAGAACCTACTTTAATATAAGCGTAACGCTCGTTAACGTTTTCATCCATGATGGACTGCCACCATTTTTCATAACCCACAGCTAACCTTTCCGCTACCTCAGGATGTTTGTCAAATACATTCGTAGTCTGGCTGCGATCTATATTCATATCATAAAGCTCCGTCCCGTTTACCAAACGCCAGTTATCGTCCATAACAGAGTACTTTCTATATTTCACCAAATTCTGTAAGCGCTGGGTATCCATATATAAAATTCTATTTGGCCATTCCTCGGCTTCCTCATAAAGCAAAGGTTTTAGACTTTTTCCGTCCAATGGCTTCACCGGATTAAAATCAAAACCTAGAAGATCAACGAACGTAGGCAACAGGTCATAATGAGCTACCAATTTATCTATATCCTTACCTCCTGAAAGTTCCCCATTTGGCCAACGGATTAGCAAAGGAACACGGTGACCACCTTCGTACTCACTACCTTTACCTCCTCTTAAACCTGCATCAAAAACTTTATTTCCACCAGCGGTACCATTATCCGTTGTAAAAATTAGAATGGTGTTATCTGCAATATCCAAAGCAGCTAACTTATCTTCCAAAAGCTTAAAATTGTCGTCTATATTGGTAATCATTCCGTAGAACCGTTGGAATTTTTCCTCCAACCCGTCTACGCCTTTATACATATCCATATACTCTTTTGGCACGTTCAAAGGACCGTGAGGAGCATTGGTCGCGATATAACAAAAGAAAGGTTTATCCTTGTTGGTTTCTATGAAGTCCAATGCTTCCGAAAAGAAAACATCGGTACAGTAGCCTTCGTATTTTTCGGTTTTTCCATTATGCCAATACGTATCATCAAAATAATCATTGTTCCAATAATCAGGACCTTGGGTAATTCCCCCACCTCCATGACGGACAACTTCATGAAAACCTCTGTCTTCCGGACGGTACGGATAATTATCCCCTAAATGCCATTTACCGAACATGCCATTTGTATATCCGTTCTGCGCAAATATCTGTGGTAGTATTACCTCATCCTCAAAAAGTAGGGAACGCCCAGTTATGGTATGAAAAACGTTTAGCCGATTGGTATGTCTACCACTCATAATCGCGCCTCTACTAGGCGCACAGGTAGTAGAAACATGATAATTGTTAAACCGTACGGCGTCTTTATAGAAGGTATCAATATTTGGGGTTTTGATATAGGGATTTCCGTAACTCCCCAAATCCCCCATACCTTGATCATCCGTAATCACCACAATTACATTTGGTTTTTCTTTGGATTTACTTTGTGCCTGCATTACTGCAGATGACGTACAAGCCAAAATCATGAAAACGGAAAGGCTCTTCGCTAAGAAGCTTTGCTTATTTTGGTGCCCGAGCTTTTTACTGCTTTTAAATAAATTATGTTTCATTTTTATTCCCAGAGTTTAGTATTGTCTGTATTTAAAATATGATGAGCTTTAAAAAGCTATCGTGTCATTAATATCCTGCATTCTGAACAAGATTCTCATTGTTACGAAGCTCATCTGTAGGTATTGGAAACAATAGTTCACGTTCCGTCAATGTTGGGCCATATGCAAATTGATGACCTACGAAATCTTCAAAAGTTCCCGTGGTAACATTAAATCCTTTTTTAAGCCTAACCATATCAAACCAAGTGACATTCTCATAACTAAGCTCGTGCCATTTTTCCTTCCAAATAGCTTCACGAAACTGGTCTTTGCTTAGTCCGGCCAAATCAGGAAGCTCTGCTCTAGTTCTAATTCCGTTTACCGCATTATAAGCTTCTGCTGTAGGACCTGACACCTCATTTGACGCCTCAGCATAAATTAATAAGACTTCAGCATAGCGAATCAAATCCCAATTTAAATCACTACTTGCCGTATCAAGATTAGCAACAATATCAAAATGCTTATAGAGGAAGTATCCACCTAGAACAATAGTTTCATCCCTATCGAATTTTGACGTATACATGGTATAGTAAAATTCCTTTTCTGCTATCCTTTTATCTCCTTCATCATATGAATTTATAAAATCCAGATTGGCATAAATAGCACCTGTCTGTTCCGAATAAGCAGAAATATTCATGTTATACGGTATTACCAATGGCTGCCAATCAGAAGGGTCTACAAAAGCTTCATATTGAACCATAAAAATATTCTCGCCTGTATTGTTTTGCTCAGGGTCATGTAAATCTGCATACGTAGAAAATAAGCTGTATTCTGCCGAATCAATAACTTCCTTGGCTTTGTCCGCTGCTTTTTGATAGTACTCACTACCCAATTGTAGAGGGTTACCAGCCATAGTTAAATACACACTAGATAGCAACGATTTAACTGCACCCAAAGTTACTTTTCCAGTACCATCATTAAACGGTAAACCAGATGCCTCTGCAGTAGTTAAATCTTCTACGATTACCGTATAAATATTCTCTACTGTTTCTTGGGATGAATACAAGTTTTCCGAACTTAAATCAATTGGGTCAGTAATTAAAGGAACGCTGCCAAAAATCCTAACAAGATTATAATAGTAATAGGCTCTTAAAAACCGAGCTTCTCCCAATAGTTGATTTTTTTGGCCTTCATCCATAGTAATATCCGGAATGTTTGCAATAGCCAAGTTCGCATTGGCTATACCTTTATAGCTGCTATCCCAGTACGATTTACCATACGCATTGTCTGACGTATTCGTTAAATTCCGAATGATATTGCTATTATCTGCCTGACCTAAATCACTATCTGCTAAACCTGTAGCAAATTCTAACATTAGCCAAGGACTACCTCCGTATGACCCTCCACGCACGTCCCTTAAATTGGAATAGATGGAATATACCGCAGATTCTGCATGTTCCGCAGTTTTAAAATAACTGTCTGCAGTAATGTTAGATGGATCGGTTTCTTCAAGAAAATCCGAACAGCCCGCTCCTATGATTAGCGAGAATCCCACCAAGACTACTTGAATTCTGGTTTTAATTATATTTTTCATATTTGTCATTTTTTGTTTAGAAAGTTGCGTTCAACCCAATCATAAATACTCTAGGCTTTGGATATTGATCAAAGTTTACCTCTCCTTGTCCAAATGTGGTATCACTAGTTTGCACCTCTGGATCATAACCTTCATATTTTGTGCTCACAAAGAAATTTTGCGCAGACGTATATATCTTTAACCTGCTTAGCTTTAGTTTTTCAGAAATATCCGGTGAGAAATTGTATCCCAACAATAAGTTTCTACCTCTAATAAACGACCCATCTTGAATCATGTGAGAGGTGTCTAAATTATCATAACCTGCAGATACAGGTCTCCACTGTGCAATTTCCGTATCCTGGTTTTCAGGCGTCCAGGCATCCAATACGGTAGCAAGACTGTTTGCAATACCTTGGCGATTTTCTTGCGGACGGGTAGTGATGTACATGATATCATTACCATACTGAAACTGTAAATCCACCAATAATTCAAAATTCTTGTAGCGGAAGGTGTTTATTAAGCTTCCGTAACCATCAGGAATACCTTTTCCAATAATGGTTCTATCTGCCTGATTGATAACCCCATCATCATTTCTATCCTCAATCTTAACATCTCCTGGTAATCTGAAATATGTTGCCGCTTCATCCGCTTCATCGGTTCCCCATGTTCCCAGATTAACAAGGCCAAAGAATGAACCTACAGCCTCTCCCTCTCGAATGATTGTTCTACTAGAAAAAATATCACTTCCTCCAGAAAGCGCGACTACCTCATTTTTATTCATTGCAATGTTGAAATCCGTGTCCCAAGAAAAATTATCGGTGGCAATATTCCTGGTACTTAAAGAAAATTCAATACCCTTATTTTCCATACTTCCAATATTCCGAAATACCGAGGCATAACCACTACTGGTGGGCACTGGTGAGTTCAGTAGCATATCTTCGGTCAGTTTACGGTAGATATCCGCCTCAAAGGAAATTCTTCCATCAAATAGACCAACTTCAATTCCTGCATCTACTTGGTTTGTTTTTTCCCATTTTAAATCAGGATTTGCCAAACGATCTATACCAATACCATTAACAACCGAGTTATTAACCACATAAGCATAGTTTCCTAAACCTGGTAATGCTCCGTATGCAGGTATTTCCGAGTTACCCGTAACACCGTAACTAGCTCTTAATTTAAGATTGGATATTGTTTTAGATTCTTTCAAGAAATTCTCTTCGGAAACTTTCCAAGCCAAGGCCGCTGAAGGAAAGAAAGCGTATCTATTGGTATCTCCAAATTTGGATGATCCATCTACACGACCTGTAACAGTCAATAAGTATTTATTTTGAAGTCCGTAATTGATCCGTCCGAAATAAGAATTCAGGCCATAAGCAAAAGCACTTGACGTTGGATTGCCAACCACTGATCCTGCTCCTAAATTATCGAAGCTAAAAAAGTCATCCGAGAAATTCTCCGCTCGGGCACTAAATGCCGTATTATTTATATGTTGCCATGATATCCCCAACAAACCAGTTATGGAATGGGTATCAGCAATCTCTTTGTTATAGGTCAGGTAATTTTCAAATTGCCATGAAGTATACTCATTTGCCGATCTTTCTGCGTAACCGTTTGTATTCGTTCCAATAAAACTTAGTTCACGGCCAGCATATTCATCCGTTTTTTGCTCTACGTTATTTACACCTATGGAAGTTCTAAAATCCAGTCCCTTTGCCAAGGTAATATTGGCGAATATGTTTCCTAGTATGGTATTAGTTCGCAAAAACTTTTTGTACTCTTCACCTACCCGTACTGGATTTGGACCTCCTTCCATTCCTGGATAATCCGCATTACTAGCCCAACTACCATCTGGATATTTTACTGGAACAATTGGAATATTTTCAATCATATTTCTACCTACCCACGAGGCGTGAATGACTCTTTCTTTTTGATTATTATAACTAAGACTACCGCCTACTTTCATCCAATCCCTAATATTGGAATCAAAAACAAAACGACCAGAATATCTCTTTAACCATGAATCTTTCATGATGCCTTCTTCGTCCATATAACCAAGAAACGCACCATAACTACCTTTCTCATTTCCTCCTGTAAACGACAGTTGGTGGTTCTGTGTGAAGGCCGCCCGGGTTACCTCATCTTGCCAGTCCGTATCATAAAGCGGATTGCCGTTGGCATCAAAAAGTTTTGGATCATTTCTTTTTAAAGCAGGGTCTGTATACTTGCCATTGGCAAAGCCCACTGCATCATATTTTTCTGCATTCTGATAGGCGACCTCTTCTATCATCAAAAATTGTTCGGAATTCAGTACGTCTACTTTTCGGGAAAGGTTTCCTAAACTGTAATAGCTATCATAGCTTATTTTCCCTCCTGATTTATTTCCTCTTTTCGTAGAAACCAGAATAACACCATTAGCACCCCTAGAACCATATATTGCCGTTGCCGAAGCATCTTTTAAAACTTCAATTGAAGCAATATCATTAGGGTTGATGTAATCTATTGGAGAACTATTATTGCCCAATCCCGATGAGACCAATATAATTCCATCTACTACATACAATGGATCATTAGAAAGACTAACCGAAGAATTTCCTCTAATTCTGATATTAGATTTTCCTCCCGGTCTACCTGAATTAATAGATACGCTTACACCAGGCATTTTACCTGATAAGGATTGGGTAAGGGAAGCGGCGGGACGCTCTTGCAACTCGGCTGCAGAGACAGAACCAACGGCACCTGTTAGGTCACTTTTCTTTTGGCTACCATAACCAATTACAACCACCTCATCTAAACTTGCAGCATCCTCCTCCATGGTTACATCTATACTACTAGATGCGCCAACCGCTAGCGACTGAGTTTTCATACCAATGTACGAAAAGACCAATACATCTCCCGAACTTGCAGCAATCGTATATTTCCCATCAAAGTCAGTTTGTGTACCTGTTGTTGTGCCATCTATTAGAACATTCACACCTGCAAGTGGTATCCCTGCATTATCCAATACAGCACCGGTAATTTGCTGTTGAACATCTTCAAAATCAAGTTCTGAAGTTATGGGAGCGCTGCTCGCCTGAACTTCAGAAATTAATGCTGGTAAAAGGAATGCACAAAAGCATACCTTAAGAATCTCCTTTGGGATAATGCCAAAGGGGTAAATTTTGGTTGTCCGTTTTTTCATTTTCTAGTAATTAAGTTAGTACGATGGGTTGGCGACTGCGAATTAAGTATATCGCAATAATGGTGTCTTAAAAAATTAATATATCATATCAAAAAACTATATATTATCATTTTAATAAAATGACACAGCCAAAACTAAGAATGTAAAAAAGCTCTCACCACTAAAAAAAATACCAGATTAGATACTTTTTTTGCATAAACTGTATTACTTGCAGCTTTTTAATACGGTTTTCACTACTCTTTAATTTGATGAAATTCAATATTTTAAATACTTAATCCCATAAATACCTGAAAATTTCACTTCCATATTTTGTAGGTTCTGATACATCATTATTATAAAAAAAGCTCCACGTATGGAGCTCTCTTATTCGTATGAAATTGTACAAGGATTCAATTCACTTTCTCTTGTAATTATTCATTTGTGGAACCTATTGAATTTCTTTCTTCTGAAAATGAATTAGCAGGTGGACTTTTTGGTAGTGATTTTTCGAATGTTTTGAACTTATCCATTAGTTCTTTCTTCTTTTCTGGATTTTCTACCGACACATCTTTCTGCTCTGCCCAGTCAGAAGAAATATCATATAATTCCGCTCTTCCTAGTTCTTCATTTGCTAACAACTTCCAATTCCCTTCTTGTACACCTGCACTTGGCCAAAAATCAGGTCGATCATTCGGAAAGCGCCAATCCCAAAAAATCGGCTTTTGTCTTTCAAAAGGTTTTCCCATAATAGCCGATACTATACTTACCCCATCAGGTTCATAATTTTCAGGATAGGTTGTATTCGCTAATTCTAAAAATGTGGGTAGCAAATCTACCGTAGCCAATTCTGTAGTTCTATCAACCACACCAGATGGAGTTTTACCAGGCCAGCGCACTAGAAACGGTATACGCACACCGCCTGCGAATAAAGAACGCTTACGACCTTTGAGTCCCCCTGTTTCTCCTACAGAATAATAAGTTCCCATACCAGGGCCTGTAGAATTATCATCGGTAGTTTTAATTTTTCCGGTTATTTCAGGTCCATTATCCGAAGAAAAAACTACCAATGTATTTTCATCTAAACCTAAATTTTGCAAGGTTTTAAATAACTCACCAATGCGGGCATCATACTCCGCTATCACCGCTGCGTAAACCTGTTGTTGTTCCTTTAAATGAGCAAATTGCTGCATGTACTTTTCTTTGGGATAATGCGGGGTATGTGTAGCATGAATCCAAGCATTCACAAAAAACGGTTTGTCTTTGTTCCGTTTTACAAAATCAATCGTTTTATATAGGGTTGAGTCTGCTTGCATTTGATGCAGGTTACTCGGTAAATTAAACGCACCGTACTCATCATAACCATAATCCAACGGACTAGGTGCATCTTTAATATGGGTATTTGAAAGATGCCATTTTCCAAAATGAGCGGTGGCATACCCTGATTCTTTTAGCATTTTTGGAAGTAAGGGTGCTTCAGGGTTTAACCAATCCGGCATGCCTCTTTTTATATGTGATTCCACAGATGCAAAGTGACCGTGTACACTCTGCCTTGCCGGAAATTGCCCTGTCATTACGGCAACTCTACTTGGTGAACAAACGGGATTCACCACAGAGAAGTTTTGAAAGTCCATGCCCTCTGCGGCCATTTTATCAAGGTTTGGGGTTTCACAAAAGGTACTACCATGAATACCTAAATCACCATACCCCCAATCATCGGCAAAAATGAATATGATATTGGGCCGGGTGTCTTCATCAACCGCTATCTCTTTTTTACCTTCTTTTTTATCACCACACGAAAGAATTATCAAAGCGCTAAAAAGCAAGAGTTTTATTCCTATTTTCATTTCTTGGTTTTATTTAGTTTAGTAATTGTCATATTCATCCAATTTTGAGTTATGACTTTATCCAATCAGGCATATCCCAACCTTCTTTCACATAAGATTGAGGTGTACCTGGCGTAGTCCTGCCCTCTTCAATAATTTTGGCGATTTTCTGAGTAAGTCTTTTTACTACGTCCGGATTATCAAAATAAAGATTTGTTGTTTCTCCTGGGTCTTTTTCCATATTGTATAATTCGTATAGGGCTTCACCTTCTTTTGGTTCAATAATTTTAGGTTCTAAAGAACCTCCAGAACCCCGAAACATATTTAGTTTCCATTTCCCTTCTCTAATTGCAAAACGACCCGAAACGGAATGATGAATTACAGCTCCTCTTACCGTTTTATCATAACTATCCCCTTTTAGTATTGGCAATAAACTATAACTATCCTCACCTGCATTATCCGGAAGCTCTACCCCAACAATATCGGCAATGGTAGCCAAGTAATCCGTCTGGCAAACGGGCACATCAGATTTTGTTCCTGCCTGTACGCCGTTGGGCCAGCGCATAAGAAAAGGAACCCGATGGCCACCTTCATAAATATCTCGTTTGCCTCCTTTAAAATTGAGACTACTATAGTGTCCATATTTTTCCCGCTGATAAACGTAGTTGGTCTCCGCTCCGTTATCCGATGAAAAAATTACTAGGGTATTCTCTTCAATTCCGTTCGATTTTAGTGCTTTAAGAACTTGTCCTATTCTATGATCGGTTTCTTCCATAAAATCGCCATAATTTCCGCAGTTACTCTTCCCTTGAAAATCAGGATGCGTACAATGCGGTAAATGTGGACTGGTCAATGGCAGGTATAAAAAGAACGGTTTACCTGCTTTGGCCTCCGTTGCAGATTCGCTAATATAATCCACAGCTTTATCAGCAAATGTCTTTAAGACCAACTCATCGTTAAATGAGGGTGCGACTTCTACCCAGCCACTTGTGCCTTCTTTACGCTCACTTATATAGGGTGGTGTCATTCTATACCCTTTCGGGTCAATACTATCACTAAATGCACGTGGTCTTTTATCCGCTTTCTTTTTAGTCCATAATACAGGAGGATCTAACACCTTGTCATTTTCCAAATACGTTAAAATGCCATAATTCATAGATGCCGGAATACCAAAATAATAATCAAATCCCTTCTCTATTGGACCATCTGTAAAGGGCTTTGACCAGTCACGGTCTTTCCCTAAGCTTCCTTCAAATTCCATTTGTAGATGCCACTTTCCTATCATGGCCGTTTTATAACCATTTTCTTGAAGTAAAGAAGCAATGGTCATCCTATCCTTTTCGATTAAACAAGGTCCATCAGCTCTTAGAACTCCTTCTTTTAAAGAGGTCCGCCAACTATAGCGCCCTGTTAGCAAAGAGTATCTAGATGGTGTACATACCGCATCACTGCTATGCCCATCTGTAAAAATGATGCCTTCATTGGCCAATTTATCCATATTTGGCGTGTTGAATTTAGCATCGGGATTAAGTGCGCCAACATCTCCATAACCTTGGTCATCTGTATAAATGACAATTATATTGGGTTTCTGGATGTTTTGAGCACCTAGGGTCATTGAAAACAACAATAATAAAGTTCCAAGAGTTTTATGTTTCAATATTTTCATAATCAGTTTCTTTATTAGCTTTTTGACCTTTTCCTTATACACCATCCATCCCATTTTTAGACATGAGGCACGGAGAGGTTTTTTTTAAAGTATTACTCCATGCTTCCTTCTGGTGTCAACCGTATTTCTTTTAGACTTGCGTTGTTCTTTTTACCATCTATCAAAGAAATAGTTATGGTATGCTTTCCGGGTTTATTAAACTTTATAAGTCCCATTTCATAATAATTATATACCACTGATGAATTTTGCTGATTCTGAACCACAACTCCCTCATCTGAAGTTATATTCCAAACCAAACGGCCTTCTCCTGCATAGTTTAATTCAGTTTGATAATAACCAGGGTCTTTCACCTCTATTTCCCAAGTCACATTACTTCCTTCCTTCCAATCTTGGGCCTGTTCAATATGCTTCCATTCCCCAAATTTCTCCATCCATCTTTTCTCTGTAATGGCGCAACCCTCTGCTTTTGCAAAATCTACTGGTAATACTGTGGAAAAAACCGGGTCAATACTATTGGATACAACTACCTCTGGGCTTCCCTCTATTTCTAGTTCTATAACAGATATTAATTTTTCGTTTCGTCTTGCCGGTAATGAAATAGCTACCCAACCATCTTGGGTTGTAGTTTCCAATTTTTGACCTTTTCCGTCCACTAATAAATCAGCAGACTTAATCGTATTCTTTAACCCTGGAAGCCATAGTTTACCATCTAACGGCCATTTGTAAACACAAAGGTTCAATTTGCCATCAGCCGCTATGGTTGCATCACCCCAAGGTAGTGCATGACCCCATGGTGAAGACCCAGTTTTATATACTACCTGAGGATACTTGCTAATCCATTCCCCTGATGCTCTCAGCGATTCTTGGGCCTCAAAGGGAATTGTTCCATCTGGTGCCGGCCCCACATTTAGCATATAGGTCCCGCCACGGGCCACAGTAGAAATAATACTTTTTAAAATCCGTTTTGGGCTTTTCCAATTTTGGTCGTACCAAGCGTACCCCCAAGAATCGTTCGTTACGTCAACAGTTTCCCAAAGTCCACCAATATTTTTTATGGGAATGTTCATGTCCCCTAAAGACTTATAATCGCCTAAACCATGACCGGCCCTTCCTGAAATCATAGCATTAGGTTGATGCTTGCGAACAACCTCAACCAATTCTTCCACATATTTTTTCTCCATATTACCGGGCGTATCGAACCACACCATGGCGATATCACCATAGTGGGTTACAATTTCTTTGACCTGCGGAAGACACTTTTCCTTGAAGTAATAATCAAAACCAACTTCTTTTCCTTTCTCGTTTACCTTTGGTCCTCCATTGCCTCCAGGAAATGTCCAATCTTGATTGTGCGAATAATAAAAGCCAAAACCAAGACCCAGTTCCTTACATGCTTTTGATAGTTCCTTCATAGGATCCCTAGCAAAAGGCGTGGCCTTTACAATATTAAAATCGTTGCTTTTGGAATTGTACATCGCAAAGCCATCATGGTGTTTACTGGTAACTACAATATATTTCATTCCGGCATCTTTGGCCAGTTGAGCAATGGCCATAGCATCAAAATTTACGGGATCAAAGGTTTTAGCCTCAGCCATATACTCACCCACAGGAATATTCGCACGTCTGGGGTTCATTATCCATTCGCTAATACCATAATACGTACTGCCTTTCCATGTATTGGCAATCTTTGAATAAATCCCCCAGTGAATGAACATAGCGTAATTACCATCATTAAATAATTTTGTTCTAGAGTCCGGTGCATTGGCTCCCAATGAATTTTGATGCCCCCACATCTCATCCATATTTTCTCCTTTTTCTTTCTTTTGGCTGAATACAGAACCACTTTGAAAGAGGAACATCGCAAATAATATCAATACTGTATTTACCTTGGTATGCTTAAGTTTCATTGGTTTGGACTTTAAATTGAATTCGATTAATTATAACACCTATTGCTGACAAGTTTACGGACGATTACCATCCACTATTCTCATGGGTGAACTATACATTCTACCTTCTGAATTGATAATATTTATGAAATAAGCAACTGCTTCGTCAGGCAGCTTTGCTGAAATTGTTTTACTAGTATCAGATACTTCAGCAGTGGTTTCGACCCACTGGTAACTGTCCTTTCCCCAATCACCGGTATCTGTGGTATAATACAAATACCCTTTATCTACTTTTCCTTGATATTGATACAACAATTTCTTGTTTTTGTTTTGGATGAGTTTTGGTAATTCAGGTGCAGTACCATTGTTTGTTATATACTCTGCAAACGAGTAAATTGACTCCGATGCCCATCCTGCTTGATGACCATGTTTCATATTATGCCCAATGGATAGATATTTTTCGTTAGGAGAAGCTTCATAGGTTTTAGTAAAGCTGTTCATGGTAAAATGAAAATCGTTGGTGCCATTTACAAAAAGTGTTGGTTGTTTTTGAAGCGGCACATATAAAGATGGCTCCCAAGTATTCAAATAAAACGTTTGTTGCGCTTTACTTAATTGGCCTAGCAGATTACTATAATTAGGAGTTTCCTGTAAATAACCACAACCGTAAACCGGTACAGCAAATGCATACCGATTATCTACACCTGTTATGACATTAGTTAGAATACCTCCCCAAGAAATGCCTGTAATCCCAATGTTATTTTCGTCTACATTTGGTAGGCTCTTCAATAAGCTTGTAGCTAGCATCACATCTGCAAGTGCGTGAAAAAACCATTGATCTTCCAATTTTTCTACAATTACATCCCCAAAAAAGCCTTGTCGCTTGGGTCCGGAATACTCAAAGGTCTGATACTCCTTTTTCTCATTCTCTCCGGTAATTTTATCTCCAGGAATTTGGCCTTCCAAGGCTATTGCCATTGCAATGTATCCCCTGTTGGTCCATTCTTTGACCCAATCAACAAATGCGGTACCTCCACCTCCATGCACTAAGACTATTGCAGGGACTTTATCTTTTTTAGCCAGGTTTTCGGGTACTCCGTACCAACTAAACACTTGTGTTGGTTTTCCTTTATAAGGTAGACCTTCATAAAAAATTCCATTTATATTATCTTCTGATTTTTCAGCATCAAACTCACTAGTAAAATTGTACTTCGGGGTTTCTAACACACCACTTTCGATTAAAGTAGTTTTAACCCAGAAAGGACCTTCAGTAGTATTTTCTAATAGGATTGTTTGCTTTTCAATTGTAGAAGTTTTGCTTTGTCCATTCAAAAATATAGCGCCCGTAATAAGCAAAGCGCCTGTTAAAAAGCCTTTTGCACCAGATTGGAAATATTTGAATTGACCTACCCGCATTTTAAAATTTTGAAAAAGAATTTGTTTCGTACCGCTACTATTCCGAAGACTATTTACAGTAATCGATTTAAAGTAAAATCAACTTGGATAAAGATTATAAATGAGAAATACTCAATTAAACAAACTGAACTATTAAAATTACCTAAATAATTAGAGTGATTATTATCAATATTTCAATGTGGTTAAAACTAATAATCTATCGTGTGGTCAACTACCAAAAAAAATACTATTTCTAATACTTTTTTTGCGCAAAAAGGTATTTTTAGTCGTTTGAAGAATGATATTTCAAATAAGCAGAAGGTGCCAAACCATGAATAATTTTAAACTGCCTATTAAAATTGGAGATGTTATTAAATCCAGACAAATAGGCTATAGAAGTAATACTTTCTTTATTCTCCAAAAGTAGCCTACATGCATAACCTACTTTTATTTCATTAAGGTATCTGGTAAATGATTTTTTATGGGTCTTCTTAAAAAATCTACTAAATGCCGATTTGTTCATACCGGTCATTTTGGCCACATCACTGGCACTAATCCCATCATTAAAATTTTCAAATACATAGGCGTAAATTTTATCCATACGCAGATTATCCGTCTTTTGAAAAGCATTTACGAAGCTAGTGGTTGACAGCAACTGGTAATTTTCATGCTGTGCCAACTTTGATAAAACCTCAATAGTTTTAAACACACGCGTGGTGGGATCATAGTCTATAAGCTTCATAATTTCAGCTACCAACTCATCATTTAAAGAACTGAACTTAACACCCCTATTGGCTCTAGCTAGTAGGCCGGCCACTTCTTTCATTTCAGGTATATCAAAAAATCCTTTTCCTAAAAAATCTCTAGTAAAATGTATGGCGAAAGCTTCTGCCTCCAATGAGCTATCCGGTTGAAAATAAATTTCATCGTTCAACCACATGTGTGGTACATTTTTTCCAATGAGCACAACTTCGCCTTCTTGAAACTTTTCAATACTATCGCCTATAAAACGTGTTCCAGAACTTTTTAGAATAACCACCAATTCAATCTCTGGGTGATAATGCCATACCCTTAAGAAATTTGGGTACAGATTATGGTTGACCGAAAATGATCGATCAGAAACAGATGTTCTATTCAATAGATGAAGTTTCATGTACCGCTATTTAATTCATAATTCTAGATTTTATTTTACTTGATTCCAAAGTCTATAAGGATCATCATGTGATTCCATTTCTGCTAATAACAAGGCTTCCATTTCTGCCAATTTATTGGCGTACCGTGGATTATCTGCTAGGTTCGTTTCCGTCTCACCTTCTTTTTGATGTTCTTTTAGATATTCATTTGGATTTTCGGCTAGGTTAAAAAGTTGAGTTTCGCGAACCGCTCCATCCATCATATCGTACTTAATCAATTTCCAATCGCCTTTTTTCACTGAGCGCATACCTGGTTTTGTTCCTCCGGAATACACTCCGTACATCACATCACGGACAGACTCTTTTTCACCTTCTAAAATTGGTTTAAAACTAGCGCCCTCTACTGTTTCAGGAACTTCTATACCTGCTAAATCACAAAGTGTAGGTAAAATATCCAACAGATAAATATTCCCATTTACCCGTGTTCCTGTGTTTATACCAGGGCCTTTTATGATAAAAGGCACACGCCACGTATGCTCATATAAATTTTGTTTCCCCATAAGACCATGTCTACCAATGGACATACCATGATCAGAGGTATAGATGATATAGGTATTTTCCAATTCTCCCATAGCATCTAATTTTTTCAATACTTTACCCAACTGAATATCTATATTTTCAGAACAGGCATATTCCCGGCCAAGCTCATTGCGAACTGTTCTTTCATCCCTATTTTTCCAAACACCACTTACACGTTCTTCGTCCCGTAGTTCTGGGTGTCCATGAAAAAATGGATGTGCATTTAGGTAATTATCCTGAAGTTTTGGCTGTTTGATATATGCCAAGGGGAGACTGTTCTTATCCGTATGATTGGTTGCTCCATATTTCTCCAATAACTCCGGTGTTCCGTCTCTCGTATCATGAGGATGTGAAAAGCCAAAGTAAATAAGAAATGGGTCGGTTACGGACTTGTCTTCTCTGTCATTTAAATAGCTCAAAACTTGTTTTGAGTGCCAGGCGCTCCCCGTTTCTTCAGTGCCTCCTCTTTTAGTTGCATCGTTGACTACAGTAAACTGTTCGTTAGCCGCAGGATATGAATTCCCTTGTTTACAGGTTCTCATAGTCTTATAGCCAGCCCGATTAAAAACAGCTCCCATAGTCTGCTTTTCCAAACCTACAGGCTCTTCAGGATTTTTAAAATCTCCTTTTGAAGGCAGATGCCAAACGCTTCGCCCGCTCATTATCATATGTCTAGATGGTGTACAAACGGCCCCTGACCAAGACCCCATATGTCTTGCATTCTCAAAAACCATCCCCTCAGACGCTAATTTTGAAATTACAGGGGTTTCCAATATCGATTTCGGGTCATACACCTGCAAGTCGAATGGAGATTGGTCATCCACCAATACGAACAAAAAGTTTGGTCGTTTTTTAGTCTCCTTGTTTTTCTCTTGGCCAAAGGCCGAAAAAGAAAGTGATAAGGCAAGATATACCAATGTGAAACCCCTGTAATCTATTTTCATTTTAGTGCCTTTAAAGTTTGGTTATGTTTTGTTATCTGCCCATCCAGCCACCATCTACTAGCATCACGGTACCCGTCATGTAATTTGATGCTGGGGAAGCCAAGAATACAATTGGCCCTTTAAAATCTTCTGGTTCGCCCCATCTTCCGGCCGGAATTCGCCCTAAAATGGATGTACTACGGTCTTTATCATTGCGTAAAGCTTCCGTATTATCCGTAGAAATATAGCCTGGAGCAATGGCATTTACCTGTACTCCTTTCCCGGCCCATTCATTTGACAACGCCATAGTTAACTGACCTATCGCTCCTTTTGAAGCGGCATATCCCGGAACGGTAATACCTCCTTGGAACGTCAATAATGAAGCGGTGAAAATGATTTTTCCGTTCCCTCTTTTCACCATTTCTTTTCCTATTTCCCTAGAAAGTATGAATTGTGCATTTTGGTTTACTTCAATTACCTTATCCCAATACTCATCACTATGTTCGGTTGCCGGTTGTCTTAAAATAGTACCAGCATTGTTCACCAAAATATCAATAGTAGGGTTTTCTGATTTTACCTTTTCAAGAAACGCATAGAGTGCTTTTCTATCACTAAAATCGCACTGATAGGCTTTAAAGCTTTTCCCCAACTCGGTTATGCGATTTTCAATTTTTGAACCTGAAAGCTCCAATGAAGCGGAAACCCCAATAATATCCGCTCCGGCTTCCGCCAAAGCTTCCGCCATGGCAAAACCGATTCCACGTTTACACCCTGTTACCAAAGCTGTTTTTCCTTTTAAACTGAATTTATCCAATATCATAATTTGTTCTAACTATCGTTTTTAAAAAATTTAAAGTACCCCTTGTAAAGGTTCTCCATCCATATCCGTAAAAGCTTTATTTTCACCAGCCATTCCCCAGATAAACCTATAGTTACTTGTACCCGAACCTGAATGGATAGACCATGGTGGAGAAACTACCGCTTCAAAATTTTTCATGGCGATATGACGTGTTTCTTGGGGTTGCCCCATGTAATGCATCACAATATTATCCCCAGGAATATCAAAATAAAAATAGACTTCCATTCTACGTTCATGGGTGTGCGGTGGAAAGGTATTCCAAACGCTTCCTTTTTTCAATTCGGTATACCCCATTACCAACTGGCAGCTCTGAATTCCGTCTTCATGAATGTACTGATATAATGTTCTTTCGTTACTGGTTTCTACAGCACCTAACTCTACTATATTAGCATCTGAACGGGTTGCTTTTTTGGTTGGATACTCTTTGTGTGCAGGAGCGGAATTCAAATAAAATTGCGCCGCCTCGGAATTGTCCGAACTCGCAAAACTTACCTCTTTTGAACCTTTCCCCACATATAGAGCCTCTAAATTTCCCAATTCAAAAACTTCACCGTCTACGGTAACTGTCCCTTTACCTCCAACATTGATAACGCCCAATTCTCTTCTCTGCAAAAAATAATCGGCTTTCAGTTCATCATAACTTTCCAGTTGAAGGTCTTTGGATTTAGGAAAAGCTGTTCCATATATAAAACGATCATAATGCGTATATACCATGGTTATAGCATCTTCACCCATAAGGTCCGAGCTGTGAAATTCTTTTCGTATTCTTTGTGTGTCGTATAATTTGGCATCATCCGGATGCACAGCGTACTTAACTTCCATTTTCTGATTTTTTTGATTTAATTATTTTGTTATTATTTTTTGTAACTCTTCTAATGTCTTCCCTTTTGTTTCCGGCATCATGAAAATGACGAACAACAGCTGCAGTACCATCATACCGCTGAAAAAGAAAAACACAATCCCAGGGTTTGATAAACTACCCAAAGCAATAGGCATGATGAGGGTTATCAATGCAGCGAGCACCCAATGGGTAGAGGTACCGAAAGACTGCCCTTGAGCCCGTAATTTTGTGGGGAATATCTCGGATATAAATACCCAGATTACCGCCCCCTGCCCAATGGCATGCGAGGCAATGAACATGAAAAGGAAAATTGGCACCATCATTCCTTCCCAGTCTAACATAAAGGCCAAACCGACCATAGTTAAGGAAATAATATATCCAATAGAACCGATGTACATTAATACTTTACGCCCTACTTTGTCTATTAAATAAAGTCCCAATAAAGTAAATACCAAATTTGTAACGCCTATACCAATACTACTCAGCAAAGCCGAATTTTCTCCCAAACCTGCAGAACTGAAGATCCGAGGTGCGTAGTATAGAAAGGCGTTAATACCGGATAATTGATTGAAAAAGGCAATCAAAAAGGCCAGCATTAAAGGGAATTTATATTTTTTAACGAACAATGCGGATTTCTCGGTTTGTTCAGCTTTCAACTCATCAATGACCGATTCATCCAACTCGGTACCCGTGAGGTCCAGTTGTATCCTCTTTGCTCCCTCCAAATCATTTTTCTTCTCCAGCAACCATCTAGGGCTTTTAGGAACCCCCAACATAGCCAAAGTGTAAATTAATGCCGGTAGCGCTTCAATACCGATCATCCAACGCCAAGGTTCCGAGCCAAAATCCTTCAACAAGAAGTTAGAGATAAATGCAATCAGAATTCCGAAAACGATGTTGAACTGATACAATGCCACCAATCTACCACGGCTTTTGGCCGGTGCTATTTCAGAAACATACGTTGGGGCGGCAACTGTTGATGCCCCTACTCCAAGACCTCCAAGAAAACGAAAGAAAGAAAACAGATACGGATCATTGGCCAAGCCTGAACCCAATGCTGATATAAAGTAGAGTATACCTATCCATAAAAGGGTATTTTTTCTTCCTATTTTATCACAGGGAATGTAGGCAAAAATAGCACCTAAAACCGTTCCCCAAAGTGCCATAGACATAATAAACGTGCCATGAAAAAGGTCCGAAGTACCCCATAAAGTCTGTAATTGTTGGTCTGCTCCCGAAATTACGACAGTATCAAAACCGAATAAGAATCCCGCTAGGGCCACTACAAAAGATGTAAAAAGCAACTTAGTTTTCATAGCGCTTTATTTAGATTTTTTAACTGAAACAGACAATGGACTAGACAAAACCTGAGACTGTTGTTTAAGTATATTTTCCCAGTCTTCTAAAGAACTAACCTGTCCACTTTTATCCCAAGCGAAACCTGCATAATACGTCAGTTTTTCTTGAGGTTTGGTGACAATAAGCAAGTTGCTCTGGTCCATAACGTCTGATTTATAAGCCATAGCCTCCTCTATCACTTTAGGATCGAGAACAATTCCTTCTCCTACTTTTGTGCTATCAATAGTTTCCCAATGACGGAACCGCCCCTCTTCTTTGTTTATAGCGGCATCACCTTCATTTTTGTGCAGCGTAATACCCACCGTGTAATTAGGAACCTCTTTTTCAGAAGAAAGGGATATATCGAATTTTGAAAAATTAGAACCTAAATCAAGGGTAATGCGCTTGGTTTCCTTCACTCCATATGCACTCCACGGGGCATAGTCCAGCTCAAAAACCGTTCGCAAAGGCCCGTCAGCCAATGTTCTAGAAGCCGTAAAATTGTTGGAAACCAAAAGGCTGTCGTTTTCCCAAATACCGATACCACCGGTACCACGGCTTCCGCCCACATGGTACGGGTCATACCCCTCACCGCGATCTTTATGGTAAGCGCCAGGATTGGCTTCGTGCGCCTTGTACCATTTGTTAATAATAGCTTTATCTGTTCGTTTTAACCACAAATCTATACCACTAGAAAGTGTGCTGCCCGGAACGCCGGCCAAAGCTTCTTTTTCTCCTGTAGGACCGTACGTTCTAAAAGCTACTTTATCATTTTCCCACGTATAATCATCCGTTCTTTCCGGTACGAGACGAGAATAAGCAATGACGTCACTCTCTTCTGCTGCTTTTGTACTGTCTATAAGTATCAAGAACTCAGAACTACCATTAGCGGCAACCTCAGCTTGAAAAAGCAATTCGTCATTTGAACCGTCTTGATCGTTATCCATCCACTGCATACGTAGGTACTCTTGGGTTCCAACTTCTTGAACTCGAAGGTGTTTCTCTTCATTATTTTCAAGAACTCCGGATAAATCTTCAATGTGCACGCCCACGATTTCATTTCTAGGAAAATCAAGGTTATTTTTAACTGCCACAGAAACTGTTTCACTCTTGGCTACAGGTTCGCAAGCCACTATCAAACAGAGTGCAGATAGCTGGGCGAGTTTTAAAGGAATAGATAGGTTGCTTTTCATGAGTTACGTTTTAGTGTTTCTATGCTAATTTTTATTCAAGGCTATAGACCTTAAAATTATCTATGGTCATGTGATTGTTAACTGTTCTAATACCGAAATATCCTGAGGAATATGCATTTGCATCATTATACTCTATAATTAATTCCCCGTCTCGGTAGTACTGAATGATTCCGTTGTAGGCTATAATTTTTATCTGGGTCAACGTATTCGCCTCTATAAGATATTTCTCTTTTGACAAATCATATTTTGGCAACAACGGCCGTTCACCATCTCCACTATACCTACGGAAGCGGGTTTTGGTATTATCGTGGCCACCAACCCCCATATAGTACAATCTAAGATGGTCATAGTTTGAAAATTTGCCCCCACGTTCTGCAGAATTAGCAAAAAGATTATCCGGATTCTCTAAATCTTTTGCCATCCAAAAGCAGTTTAGATCTGATACACGATCCTGTGGTCCACCTTCATCTATTACGTAAGCATCGTAGGTTATCATAAGTGGGCCTTGCAATTCTTTCATGAGCCAGACCGTACAACCGGCAATATCCGTAATTTCCATCTTTCCATCTTTTAGGCCTACTGTGCCTCCCGGCATTTGCTCTACCTTCCAGTTTTCCATCCCCAATTCAAAAGAATCCAAATACACTAAACTTGCATTTGCTGTATATGTATCATTAATTTTAACCTGTTCTTCCTGTGCAATTACCGCGCTTGAAATTACCCATACCATTAGTAAGGTAGCTACTAATTTGTTTTTAATTCTTTGCTTCATTTTTTTTTTATGTGATCTTGATATTTTTCTGCTTTGCCAATTATAGCCCCGTAAATTAAGTTAAATCTATGGCCCAAAGTAGAAAAATCAATTTCAATTCACTCAATTTTTTTTGACTAACAAAATAGGCATCTAGAGTTTCATTTGTATCTAATGTAAACCACATCTGTCCTATAATTATGCTGTTCTATTTTTGACTCCTTTAAACTTTATTGTCTTTTTAATTGATAAAAACTGTACTCATCTATTAGAAAACACAAATGCCTTGTTACCCATTTTGGCTAACATTTTATCCTTTAATTGTTTGACAACCTCTGGGTTTCCCTTTGAAATATTGAGTTGCTCCCCTTCAGGTGTTCGGTGATCATATAATTCAACGTCGCCACTCTTATGCTGTACAAACCGGTATTGATCAGTTCTAATTGTTGTTGCATGAGATTTAAAGGCAACTGCATCATGCCCTTCTGCATCGGCATTTTCTACAATAGCTTTTAAAGATGTGCCTTGTGCAAAATCAGGAATTTGCAAGGTGGTCATTTCACATAAGGTAGGAAATACATCTACCGATTCTACTATGGCATCCGTCATCTGCCCTTTATTACCCATACTTGGGTCATATATAATTAAGGGTGATTTCAGCGACTCTTCAAATAGACTGTGCTTTCCCCAAATGGCATGTTCGCCCAAATGCCAACCGTGGTCTCCCCAAAGTACAATAATCGTATTTTTATCGGCACCGGTTTCTTTTAGTTTCTTCATTATATCTCCTACATGTTTATCAGCATAGCTCACACAAGCAGCATAATACTTTTTAAGTTTCAATGCGAAATCTTTATCCTCACGAGGGTCTTTATCCCAACGGTTATAGCTCATAAATTCTCCCGAGCCATGCCAAGTGGTAATTCCCTCTGGCTTTTCAGGGTGTAAGGCTGGAGGAATATCCGCATTCTCATAGCGGTCTAAATAGCGCTTTGGAACCCCAAATGGCAAGTGTGGTTTTATGAGTCCGATCGCTAAAAAGAAAGGTTTGTCACCTTTAGCCAATTCCTCTAACTGTCTCACACCTTCTTCGGCAATATGCCCATCGGGATAACTTTTATCGTTTGCATCAACTGTCTCTAGTACATCTCTATCAGTAGATGTGCGCACCTTTCCAAAAGATAATCCGTGCATGGCGCCTTTTGGGTTTTCCCATTCCGCAACGGGCATTAGATGTTTATCCCAAGCGTTGGGCATTTCGGGAATGTTCTCGTCATCCCAATTCTCACCACCTCTTCCTCCCGGGTGATGTGATACCTTCCCTACAGAAACCGTAGTGTACCCATTGTTTCGAAACCACTCTGGCATACTAGCAGCTATACTTGCACTCTTATCTTGAGTTGCTTCCGCTCTTTTGAATAATGATTGATTGTATTCCCCTCTATATTCCAACCCATATTGTCCGGTCAAAAAAGCATAACGTGAAGGCCCACAACTAGGAGAATTTACATAATGACGACTAAACCCACGCCCTACAGATGCTAGGCTATCAATATTTGGAGAATGAACATAATTTGCCCCGAACGAATTGAGTTCTGGTCTAAGGTCATCTACGCAAATAATAAGTACGTTTTTTTGCTGGGCAATTATAACATTGCCAACCATACACATTAAAGTAAAAAACGTAATTATTTCTTTTCGCATTGAGCTGTTAGTTTAGATTTTAATAGGAACGCTATTTTTTATTTTGAAACAGAATGATAATGCCTACCAGAAATCGTTATCCTTTTCGGCTTTCATTTCTTTATAGATATCTATATATTCTTGATCCAACTCTGGAGAATCTTTATATTTCTTTCTAAGCTCTACTAATTTCTGTTTTAGTTCTGTTACTATTTCCGAATAGTCAGGGTCATCATATACATTATTCAATTCTTGTGGATCTTTTAGTCTGTCATATAATTCCCATTCATCAACATCATAATAGAAATGTGCCAGCTTATATTCTTTGGTTACGATACCATAGTGACGTTTTACCATATGTACACTCGGGTACTCGTAATAATGATAGTACACCGCATCTCTATTCCATTTTTCATCTTTACCTTTTAATAGCGGCATTAGGCTTTCCCCTTGCATATCACTAGGGACTTCTATACCTGCGGCTTCTAAAAATGTTGGCGCGAAATCTAAGTTCTGTACCATTTCATTTTCTACGGAACCCGGTTTAATGGTATTTGGCCATTTTACAATTAGAGGTGTTTTGAACGATTCATCATAAATAAACCGCTTATCGAACCAACCATGTTCGCCCAAATAAAACCCTTGATCAGAAGTATATACTACTATGGTATTTTCGGCCAAACCGCTTTCTTCCAAATAATCTAGAACCCTACCTACATTATCATCTACAGAGGAAATACATGCTAGATAATCTTGCATATAGCGTTGGTATTTCCAACGCATTTTTTCTTCATCGGTCATTGAAGGCCAATTCTTTTCAAAATCGGCATTTATTTCATCTAAAACCTCATCATACTTTGCTTTCTGTTCACTATTAGCGCGACCAAAGGGGCCATAAAACCCGTTTTCGAATTCCTCTACTTTTGGCGTTACCTTATCTCCCATTTTCGCCACCAGTTCAGGTCTAATTTTACTATCGTGACTGTACATCATATGGGTCAACAAATTCATCTCCGCAGTCTTTGCAGCCGTTCCGCGATTTTTATAATCATCGAACAGCGTCTCTGGTTCTGGAAACTCTTTCTTCGTGAATTCCTTGAACTTTTCGGGACTAGGCCACCAAGGTCTGTGCGGTGCTTTATGTAGGTACATCATCATAAAAGGCTTTTCTTCTTCTCGTTCTTCTTTAAGCCAATTTAAAGTCACATCGGTTATAATATCCGTAACATAACCGGTAATGGTAGTATCTCCTTTGGATGTATTAAAATCTGGATTGATGTAAAACCCTTGTCCTGGCAGAATCATAAAATCATCTACACCTTTAGGATTGTTACCAAAATGAAGTTTACCGAACATAGCAGTCTGATAGCCATTCTTTTGAAATATCTGCGGAAAGGTAACTTGCGTCGTGTCAAACGGCATGAGGTTATCTATCTTTCCGTTAATATGCGTGTGTTTACCGGTTAAAATAGTAGCTCTTGAAGGTGCGCAAATAGAATTGGTGACACTAGCATTCGTAAATAACATACCTTCTTTTGCCAACCGGTCTATATTGGGGGTCTGTACCAATTTACTGCCATACGCACTAATTGCCTGGTACGCATGATCATCTGACATGATAAACAATATATTGGGCTTTTTAGATTTTGATGTTTTTTCAACAGGCCGTGTTTCTTTACAACCCACAAAAATCAAAACACCAACTACTGCTGCGAAATATACTCGTATTCTCATTTTTTTAGTTTCAAATATGTTCATTCCCTCTCTATTTATTCTGTACGCTCCCAAATGTGACTTTCTTCTAAAAGAGCTTTATACTCTGTTTTAAGCAAAGCCTTCATTTTATTGAAAACCATAGGATTATCGACAACCAGATTAGCAGACTCTTTGTTATCCTCCTTTAAATTATATAGCTCAAAATCTGCCAATTCACTGCTTTTAATCAGCTCTTCATTCCCTTTGTAGATATTGTTTAAATTCGGAAGATACTCTCCGTCTTTTTTTAATCTTGCCAATATTTTATAATCTCCGTGGCGCATAGCCACTTGGTGTTCGTTCAAAGCATTATAAAAACCCCAAATCAGTGGTTTCTTTCTTGTAAACTGTCCGTCTCTAATCAGAGAAGCAAAGGACTCTCCGTCAATTTTAGTATCAGGCAGCTTGGCTCCTGTTAATTCGCAAAGTGTAGGTAGAATGTCTAAAGCGGAGACGACAGCATTAGTAGTACCATTATAGGTTTCCTTCCCCATCCACTTTACAATTCCGGGCACACGAAAACCGGCTTCGGTGGTCCAAAGTTTTCGACCTTTTAGTCCACCTGTTCTTCCAAAGGTTCTTTTAGCACCGGGATAACGGGCTAAAGTTTCAGGGCCATTATCCGAAGTAAAGATGACGAGGGTATTATCAGCCTTTCCATTTTCCTCTAGGTATTTTAACAATCGGCCTACCGCTTTGTCAACATTGGCAACATTGGCAAAGAATTGGGCCTCTGCTTCATTGTTCGCATATGGTAAATATTCCGCTACCAAATCTTCCGGAGAAGCAATAGGTTCGTGCGGTTCGTGAAAAGTTACTTGTAGATAAAATGGATTATCATCTGCTTTCTTGTCTAACCAACTCATAGCTTCATCCACTACAATCTGACAACTAAACCCTTCTATAGGGCCAGCTTTTTCTCCATTTCTTACGAAGTTTTTAGGGTTTTCATGACTAGGTGATGCGTTGTTATGTGTAGCGAACCAATAATCAAAACCAAAATAATCAGGCTGCGGTTGCGCGGGATTATTAAAAAGTGAACTACAGTGCCATTTACCAACCAATGCCGTTGAATAACCCACCGTTTTTAACCGCTCGGGTATGGTTTTTTCTCCTTTTTGTAAATGCACCAAATGACGTAAATCTTCGCTGTTTTTAGGGCCTGGTATAAAATCATAAACACCTGCTTTATTGGGGCTCCTTCCTGTCAACAATCCCACCCTTGATGGTGAACATACTGGTGCAGCTGAATAGAAATCGGTCATTTTAATACCGGTCTCCGCCAACTTATCAATATTGGGTGTCTTTATAGTTCTATGTCCGTATGAAGACAAGTCTCCATATCCCAAATCATCACATAAGAAAACTACAATATTGGGTTGACCCGATTCTTGCTTGCTCTGGGCTTCAACAGATATAACGCATATTAGTAGTACTATAAAAGAAATAAAACGAAAGGTAATTTTACTCAAAATTTATAAAGTTATAATTCAATTGCAATGTAATTCTAGTGATAGAAATAGGATGTAAATTATATACCCTATACTATAACTCATGATTCATTTGTCCATAAACAGTAGGATACATGAGGGTATACCAAACTTAGTAAGCTATGTTCGCGTATAAAACTAACCTTTTATCTTTGCTCAACTGTCATGTACTCTCATGGTTCAGGCAATAAAAGTATTGCTCTAAGTAATTAACACCTGTAAAAACTTGGACCATCAATCAATGCCAGGTAATTTTTGCCTTCCTTGCCTCCGTATCTACCCATACACTTGCATGTTCGAATTCACGGGTAAACTCCCACCCTTCTGGGTTTACACGTTTAAAAGAACCTTTAGGTGCTCCTAGTGGTTTTTGTAATGCGGGGTAATCTACCAGGTTACCATCTTCCAGATTCCAACCCCAATTCCATTGAAAATACGAATTTGGCTGAGCGCCAATAAGAAAGCAAGCTTGGTGAAATTCTAATTGATTATGAGACCTTTGTTCTATACCAATTGTTTTTGTGGCTCCAAGGGTAATATCATTTTTCCCTTTTCCTTTGGCACCGAAACGATAAATTGAAATTTTCCCAGCCTTGGCAACACGTTCCATAACGCCCCATTCTTTCAGTAGATTTTCCTTATTCGTAACAGAGGCATTATAATGCTCAAACATAAAGGCATCACAATATGGAAAAACCTCTTTTGTAGTGGCCGCATTGTTGCCTACCAATATTTTATCCGGTCCCATTTGTTCTCTAAGAGCTGCCATCATTTTACCTTTGGCTTCAGCTAATGCAGTTAAATCATCCACAGGATAATTTGCATTCACGTCCACATTCATACGGTCAATGAAAATACCATCTGCACCTGAAATTTTAATACCTTCAACAGCCGATTGCACCCACCATTCACGAAACTCCGGATTCATAGCATCAAAATAGTATGAAAATCCTATACTATTTGATTTTTCCAATAGTTTCCCCGTTTTTGGGTTGATAAATAAGAATTTGGCTAATTCTTTATCCTTTACAATCCCCTCAGGAGTAAGGTTCTTATTAAACCTGGTAAAAGGCCATGCCACGTAAGAATTATAATAGTAAAGAACCTTGGTATCCGGTTTTATTTTATGAAATGCTTCTACTTCATGTTTGGTGCCTAACACAGCATCACCTAGCGCATGAAACGCATGTGATTTCTCCATACAGATAAAATCGGTTCTATCTGAAATAAACTTGACTTCTTCAGGTTCTAAAACACGGTCAATATCACCAAAATGATAGTACATTGGGGTCGTTTCCCAGCTAAATTTTGGAAAATAGGACTGCGCATTAAAGCTAGAACCATCACTAGTAAGTAATGGTGGTTGTTGCTGTCCGTAAGCACAAAAACCTACTGCAATCAAACAGAAAATTGTGCTAAATGTTTTTATTGATCGAATTTTGAATAGTATGTTATTTTTCATCTTTATTATTTTATTCTATTACAATTTTTCGCAATGTTCCGGCATCAAATTTCTTCTCTAAATTTTTATACCTAATGGTAACCTGCACTTCGTTATTTAAAAGCAGCTCTCCTTGTTTTAATTCCAATACTACATTCCCGATTTCAGAAGCCAAAACAGTATAGTCATTAGCCGAAACCTCTTTTCCGTTTCCTATAAAAACTACCCAATCTCCATTCTTTTCATTCCCAACTAAAGTATAGCTAGCATCACTGGACATTTCTTTATAGTTTGCTTTTTGATGATTAGCTGATGAAAACACAAAATCTTCACGACCAGATTTATGTAGTATATTCAACCCCACAAATTCGGTATTCCCGTTTTCATCTTTAAAGCCTGAAATCTTTTCTATGCTTTTTCCTTCGGCGGAAGTAAAAGGTTCATATACCGATACAAATGGATGCTCCCATGCCTCGCCATGTTGACGTGCCGCAAAGGTTAAATAGGGTTGCTTATCAACTTTGTAGGGAATACCATGATTGCCTCTGAATGCTTTATTGGGTGGTGATTTTATGGAGAATACCTCACGCCCCTCTGTACCCTTCATCCATAAATTCATAAAAACATCATCCTCACCTTCGGGCATGTCTATTTTCCATTCGGCTTGGTAATCTTCTTCTAGTTTTACTGATTTTTTATCCCACATATAATCCAAGGCATAAAGGTGCCCACCTGCAAAAGCCATTTCTTCACTTTCGGTTAACTTCAGCGGATTTCCAATAGCATCCATCATCTGCATACTTTGTCCTAAATTATGGTAGTAATAGTCATGAAATTTATCACCTTTGCGCTGTTTTTTAGAGCGAAAAACATCAATATAATATCCGGTAGTTTCGCCTGTTTTAACAATACTTACCAACCTACTTTGATCACTTTGGGTTTCCGGTTCTAAAAAGTAAACATCTGAATAGGTGATATCTTCGTAAAAACCGTCTTTCTGCTCCGATTTTGGGTATTCTCCCAAAACATCAAAGCCGTGATAGCTCAACATTTCGGTATATGAGGAAGCTCCATCTACCATTACCGTGTTATGAGCAGGAAACTGAGAATAGTATTCTAAATAAATAGGTTGCAAATAGTTAGCTCCCTTACCCGGGTCCGCACCTTGAACAAAGCCTTTTCCATAGAGTTCCATATTGATGCCATTAGCATGCATATGGTTTCCTAACGAGCCATTTAAAGAGGCCATCATTCCATTGGTACCGGTTCCCATACGCTGTACATGCCAGCTAACACTTGGTGCATTAAAGGTTTGAGTGATATAATCTTTTATGTCGTGCTGCTTATATTTTGGATTTAAAACCAACGGCTTGGTAGCAAAAAAAGAAGAGATACTTTTGTCTTTTCTACCGCTATTTTTACCTGATTGCTCAGTATCTTTTGCAAACAAGCGATACAATCCCGTAAAATCTTCTTCTAACGCATCGTCCCCATTTTTCTGGGCAATTCTAATCATATCCCCTATTGCCTCGGTACTTATAGGTCCGTAGTACGAATCTCCAAATGCCACGATCTGATTGTTGGGAAACAAATATTGCGGCATCATTTTTACCGCTTTGCCCATCACCGGAGTGTACGGTAGAATATTATGGTCAAAAGTACTGTCAAAATCCCTTATGAAATGGGTAAGACTGCTGGTTACCCCTAAAGAATAACTGGGACATTCGTTCCACACTCCATTACTTTCGTCATAACCATAATCTATAAATTTTGATAACGACCATTGCCTTGCCGAAGTAACATTCAATATATAATCAATGTAATATTCGCGTCCTTTTTTATCCTCATAATTTTTGTTGTCTTGCAGCACCATTGCAGCTTTTAAAATGATGTTGGCTTGATGCAGATTCCAATTGTTCTGCGGTACTCCGTTTTTAATGACCTGATCTGTCCATCTTTTAATGGTCTTATCATACATAGCAATATTTTCTAGATGGTTGGCTTCTATATAGCCATGTAAAAAATCATACAAAATGGATACCTCTCTCAACGCTCTTTCATGTATCACTTGAAAATGTGTGAAACCAACAAGTGTTTGTATATGACCGTTCAGCAAGTCGATAGGTTCACTACGATACGACATGCCTTCCATATAGGTGTGGAAAATATCATAGGAAAACTTGGCAAAATTTTCGTCATTCTCTAACCAATATAGAAAGGCAGCATCTCTAGCCAAACCAATAATATCTTCGTTAATAGAAACAATTATATTACCGGTTTCGGATTGTTCCGCCCATTCAAAAGGATGCCCTTCTTTTGTTTTATTCGGTAAATACAAACCTCTAGGATCATCCATATACGGTTGTATATCTTCTAACTTAGGTTTACCATAAGATGTAGCAGAATTACGCGAACCCGTAAATCGAACCGTCGGAACCGGAGCTTCACCGTCTGCATGAGAATAATCTACCCCATTAACATACACGTTGGCAGACTTGGTTTTCCAATACATCTGTAAACGAGATACTATCCATTCAGTGTCGGATATATGACGCTCTACGTGTTCGTCAACTTCATCATGTAAACCTGCTAAAACATCTCTGGCCCACGCTTCTTTTTTGATGGTTTTCTGAAGGTCCTTCTTTTCAGCATTAGTAATGTATAGCCGTGGATATCCTTGTTCTAAATTTTCTGGAAGCGGAATAGCTTTGTTGTTTTGCGCAAAAATATAATGACCAATACATACAAAAATCAGTACTGCTAGTTTCTTCATAATGCTCTTTGAATTCTATTTGTTCGGTTCTTTTTTTGAACTCTACCTGCGTGTTCGAACAAGTTTTGTAGTGTTGATATTCAGTATTCGATTTGACACTCGTTACTTTTTCACCTCCAAAACCTCACCCTTACTTTCAATTTCAGGGTTTTCAGTACCTGGGTACAGGAGTACTTTGGTCTTTGTTTGGTTCTCTAATTTAATAGCAGTAGCATGCATTGTAGCCTTTTTATTAAAGTTGCCGTAACCTTCCCAGACCGACAATTTAATGGCCATTTTTTCCGGAATAAAATTGGGGTCGGAAGTTTTTATAATTACGTTATGTCCGGTACCGTTAATTTTGGCTAAAAGGTCATTTGCCATTCCACCCCTACTATCTAGAATATTCATTTCCACATAAGCATTTTTGGCATTGGTATAGGGAATGCAAAAGGCTTCTGCATACTTGGCATCGGCACTACAATTAATCACGGTATCTGCATTTCCTACGTTAAAACCCGTTGCCACGCAATCTCTAACCACACAGTTTATAATTTTATCGCCAGAGGTACTTAACCCTGTACAAATTCCTCTTCGCATTTGTGTTACGGTACAGTTTTTAACCGTTGTATTTATGGTTTTGTGACCATTATACTCAGGATACATTCGAATACCGTCCTCACTTAGAGAAATAATTTCACCGGGTAAAATTTTAGCATCATCACCTATCATAGTTCCTTCTACATAGCCTCCTTTACCCGCGTAAAAATCTTTATCAAAGGCATAGCCAGAAGTCTCTGCAAGTATTGCATCCGTGGTTCTCAACAATCCATCTACATGGCAGTCTTCTATTAAAGTATTTTCTGACCCCTGTAAAAAAATGGCATGGCCCATGGCCCGCATATGGACTTTACAGCCTATTAATTTTGCGTTTTTTGCAGGATATCCGACCCGTATCCCGTTCATTTTACGAACACCAGTATTACCACCTATGCCATATAAATATCCGTAGCCCCAAGGGGTTGAACCTGTAGTACGAACTTCAATATCTTTTAGTGTTACGTCTTCTCCAACAACATTAAAAATTTTGTTTTTGCTCTGTAAACCAGGGGTATCTCCATAAGTTTCAATGTATAAGCCTTCAAGTGTTACATCATTTCCAGATACTTCGATAGCACAGTACATACTGTTACCGTCATCGCTTTTGGTTAAATCTGCACGACTAAAAAGTTTGGTGTCGACCATAAAGCGTACTCCAGAAAGGTCAAAATGGGTATTATTACCAGTGAATCTTATAAACCTGATACTTTCGGCATTGTCTATTTGATAGTTTCCGGCAGTAAGTTTAACCTTTACATCATCTTTGTTTAAATAAGTCTTGAATTCTGAAAGTGTATGTACTTCTATTACTTTTTCTTGATTTTGATACGCGTAGGTATTAGACGGTGCCAATACCATACAGGCCAAGACCAACGGAAGAAATACTTTACTTAGTTTCATTTGACTATTATTTAGTATTATTTTTCTTAAGCCTACTATTTTACAATTCTAATTTAACAACACTGACAGTAGCGTCAGGTGCTAATATAGGTACCTCTAACAGCAATTCTCTTGATGTAGCGGTTGCTTGTAATTCAGAATCAGGCGCTGTTAACAAGGTTGCTTTTTTAACCTTGATATCTTTATTCAGCTTTAACAATCCACTTTCTGGCCAATCAAAAACATGTGCGTAAATAACATTTCCCTTTTTAGTGTAGCGCCCCCATTTTGGTTTTTCATAAGGACTAGCAGAAGCGCCATAAACAGCTTCCCCATTCTTTTTGGTCCATTCTCCCATAGCATTTAATCTTCTAATGCTTTCTGAAGGAAATCTTCCAAAACCATCAGGCCCAATATTCAATAAAAAGTTACCTCCCTTAGATACTATATCGACTAATTTTTGAATTAAATCTTCACTACTTTTCCAATTGTTATCAGATGGTTTATACCCCCAAGAACCATTCATGGTCATACATGCTTCCCAAGCAGAATCGATACCAGTATCTGGAATTTCTTGCTCAGGAGTACCAAAATCTCCTGCAAAATTTCCTTCCATATCCATACCTTCCATTCCATTTCTACCTTTATCCACTCTATTATTTACAATAGTATTAGGTTGAATATCGCGAATAAAACTGTAAAGTTCTTTACCCATTTCGGTAGTATAATCTGAAATCCAATCGCCATCAAACCAAACTACTCCTATATCACCATAATTGGTTAATAGTTCTTTTACTTGAGGCTTCATGTAGTTTTTAAAGTACTTTGGGAATTTTGGATTTACCACGGATGGATCATCATGTTGTGCGATGTTGTAATTTGGATACAAATTTCCCTGTGCCTGTGGATGGTGCCAATCTACAATAGAATAGTAAACACAAAATTTGATATCCTGTTTCTTACAAGCTTCCGCAAGTTCTTTAATAACATCTCGTTTAAAAGGGGAAGTATCCATCACATCGTAATCAGATACTTTTGAATCCCATAGACTAAAGCCTTCATGGTGCTTAGAAGTAATCACGATATACTTCATACCTGCATCTTTGGCCATTTTCACCCAAGCATCTGCATCAAACATTACCGGATTAAACATTTGTGGAAATTTTTCGTAATCCTCAACCGTATAGTCTAATTTATCCATGGCCCATTCAGCGCCTCCACCGGCAATTTTTGTTCCTCGTTCTCCGCCTATGATTGAGTAAGCACCCCAATGAATAAACATGCCGAATTTAGCATCGCGCCACCATTCCATACGTTCGTCATCGGATAGTTTTTTTACCTCTTTTTCCTGAGAAAATCCTCTTCCCATGGTCAACATTGCTATACATACAAACAAAGTCGT
Source organism: Zobellia roscoffensis (assembly GCF_015330165.1). Classification (NCBI taxonomy): domain Bacteria; kingdom Pseudomonadati; phylum Bacteroidota; class Flavobacteriia; order Flavobacteriales; family Flavobacteriaceae; genus Zobellia; species Zobellia roscoffensis. Next base: position 3,145,241 of record NZ_JADDXT010000002.1, on the reverse strand, counting down.
TGTTTTTATTATTTTCATCTTCGTAAATTTTAAATTATTTGGTTCTTATTGTTAGTGTCTGTTCGGTTTGGTTACGCATAACCGTTATATCCATTGTCTCTTGTTGTTTAAACTCAGAAGTAATCTTAAAAAATTCTCTTACCCCTTTTACTTTTTTTCCGTTTGCGAAAAGAATCACATCTCCTTTTTTTATCCCGTTGTTCTGCACGGCCGGACTTTGGTTCCAAATGCTAAGTACAATTACTCCTTCGGTTGTTTTTAATCCGTATGCCGATTGTTCTTCTTGGGAATCAACACTTTTTAAGCCGTTTCTCAACCACATCACTACGGGCGATGTGTTCTCTTCATTGCCAAGAGGATTTTTCAATTCCGGAACTTCTGGTGTTTTCGCTATTTCTTTGAGACCAGGCGTTTGCACACCGAATTTATCCATCGGAAAGTTTTCAAAGCCAATTTTAGATGCTAAATCATCTGCCATTACCGTAAAGTCTAGATTTACAGGGTCTTTAAATTTGGGATTCCCGTATATACTGTGAAGGTCTCTATTATAAATTTGTGATTTTAACATGGTAACCTCGTTAGGAAACAAGTTATAATCCAACTCTTTGCCCCACCCATCTAATCGCACATCTTGGTAGGCATCACCAACAATATTATGTTTAAAAACGTCTTCACTATTCGCAAACCAAACGTGAGGATGTAAAGAATTGTTGACCATAATATTATTCTCCGCAACCCTATGAAAACCCTCTCTCAGTTTTAGTCCGTTGTTCAACAATAAGTTTTTGTAAATGTGATAGTTAGAAGACCCATCATCTAAATCAATATCCCAACCGTGATCACATCTAAAACGATTATTACGGATGACGGTGGTATGCACGGCATCCCATTTCCACATATTTGGGTTTGCGTCCGTTAAACTATCCATTACGCCTCTTTTGGGATGCCAGAACCTATCTCTTCCCCATGAATTGAAAGACCCATGATCACTGGTCTCCAGAACTGTATTGAACACGTCATTGTATTCTAAAATATGTCCGCCCCAAGTACCATCACCAATATTTATACCCGCTCTAGGCACATCATAAATGCTATTATGCCGAACGGTAATATCCATAGCCATGGAAATTTGAACGCCAGCCGTTTGCTTTTCTATTCTACCTATTCTGTAAATTAAGTTATCCTCTACCAAGGATTCTCTTGGGTACAGCTCGTTTTTTGGCCCCGCTATGGTATCCATTTCCGTTACTGCCACAAATTCAGAATAGTTAAAAGAAGGAGACCGCACCGCAGAAGGGTCACCTATAAAGGATATGGCACTTGCACCAGAATCATGAATGTGATTTCCGATAATTTCCAAATTTTTATTGTACTTACTCGCCAAAATTACATTGCCACCAAGGTTTGTGAATTCGTTATTGGTCACCTTGCAATTTTCCGTTCCTTCAAAGAAAACGGCTCCGCCTCGGTATATCATCCAATCGCTTCTTAAAAGAGGCTCGTATTCGTCCATAAAAGTACGTTGGGTGTTTTCGAACTTCAACCCTTCTATGGTTACATTTCTTACCGGATTATCTACTGTTCCCGTAATTTGAATTAGATTTTTCAAAACAGAAACCTCAAGTTTAGCTACATTCAAATCCGTACCGTCTAAAGGCCAATAATAGAGCCTGTTTTCCTCCGTATCTAAATACCATTCTCCTGGGCTATCTAGTTCCTCAAAGACATTCTCTACCATGCGGAATTCTTTGTGCGGCTCGGACGCCCTATTGTTTTGATGACCACCATCAAAAATTGGATTTCCATCGGTATCAAGACCTACAATACGAAAATGGAAACCACCCCATCTACCACCATGTAAGGCGTGAAAATAAGTTCCAATCGGGTTTTTCCATGATGCCACACGTTCTTTGGACAACGCATCTTCGGCAAAGCCTTGCCAATACTGCGCGGCTTCATCGTAATCGGGGTATCGCGCTAAAATCTGTGGTTTGCCGTTAACCACAAATTGGTCAAAACCTGAGGCTCGGTCCACATCGGCTACATAAATGTTGTCTTCATATTTCCTCCAATCTAAATGTATGGGTACAGCTCCTTTTAAAGTAACTTCCGACGCACCCGAACCCTTGATGGTCAAATTACTCAACGAGGCGGGTATGGTAATGGGTTTAGTCAAATAATAAGTTCCTGGAAGAATGTTGATAATTACATGAGCTTCCGGACTATCTTTTTTTAATTCCGATACTTTTTGAATTGCTTCTTCTACGGTCTTGAAAATGAGCTTATTTGCCTTTTCATTTTCTGAAGCCATAGAAACATAAATCTCTATGGGCTTCTCTTCCGAAGTACACGAAAAAAGGAGCGCCATAAAGCCGACCAAAAAAAGTATTTTATTTAATTTTTGCATTTTATTCGGTCTTTTTAATACGTAATTAAAACCTTGTCATACCCCTTGGACAGTTTAAACACGACTTGATTTGGGTTGTTTCTGTTGGTTGTTCCTTTTCTGCTTGCAATGAGTTTACCGTCTTCGTAAAACTGTATTTCAGATTGGCTTCCCTCCTTTGGTAGGGGCATATTAATGGTTACAGGATTGTCATTACTTACGGCATACCCATTCGTAGTTTTTTCAAGTGAGAACGAAAATGGTTTACCCGATGAAACGATATCCCATCCATGCGATTCAAATTTCTCCATTCCCGATAAAAACATGAATTTTATATCGGCCGCATTATTAGTCAACCGTAATATAGATAGTAGTCCTTTTTGATAGAAACCTTCTTTAGCTGCAATATCACTTTCCGAGGCATTTAAAACTGTCCGATCTAAAGTGACTTTATCACTTAGCGAAACATCAATAATCTGTGTGTTAGGATACTCCTTTAAAGATGAAAAAGACACATTTGCTATGGGATTAGCTTTCCCTTCCATAAAAGGATTAAATATTACCGCAAACGGATTTTCCCAAGCTGCTTCCTCTCTTTTTAAAATTAATGTAGGTACGGGTTTTTCAAGAATTTCTTTGGGAGCAGTACCTTCAGTAAGGGCATTAGATTTTGGTGAATTGACTTTATATATAGTTTGGTCTTCGTTTCCTTTTACCCATAATTTCATGAAATTATCGGCCTTTTCACTGCTTTTTAACGTAAAAACAGCCTGAATATCACCAGAATTGACCACTTTGCTTTTATCCGTAAAATAATCATAGCCTTTTAAATCTCCCTTTTGAGAAGATAAATCATCGGTTGAAACCGTACTTAAAAGATTATTTTTTGCATCAAAAATGTCTAATGATTGCCCTACGTTATGATAGATATATTCGTGCTTCTGCTTCCCTTCTTTTTGTTTTTTAGAACGAAATACATCCAATACATAAGGTTTTGATGAACTGGACTTAATAATAGCGGTAAAACGCTGCTGATCCGAAACGGTCTTTGGTTCTACAAAAGATACTTTAGAAAAGGTTACTTTATCAAAAGAAGGTCTTTCACCAGATTTTGGAAATACATTTTCGAGCGCAAAAGGAAAATAAGTCCGCATTGCCGCATAATCCGATTTACCGTCTACGACTACCGTATTATGTGCTGGAAACCGTGAATAAAACTCCGTATGGTCTGGGTGCCAGTAACTAGAACCACGACCCATATCTGTACCTAACACATAATTGTTTGCATATAGTTCTAATGAAATACCATTGGCATGGGCATGATTGCCAAAAGAACCCACTGTGGATGCCATTACTGCATTTTCAGCTTCTCCCATTCGTTGGTTAATCATACTCACATTAGGCGCATAAAAAGTTGGGGATATGAGGTCGTCCGTATTTATATCTTCCGCAGAAGTGCTATCAATCAAATTATCTGTATAGAAAAACAACTCAAAGAAATCTTTTGCTTTTCGGTCGTAAGAACCATCATTTACCATTTGGGACAAAAGCCCTGATATCAATTTCTCCTTGTCTTTTTGACCGTACTTTTTATAGTTTGAAACTAAAAGCTCAAAATTTTCTGGAGGTAACATTTTATGATGAGAATCTCCAAAACCAACCATATAACCACTTGGAAACAAATACTGAAAAGAAGCCAAAGCTGCCTTTTCTACCATAGGATAATTAGCAAACTCATTGGCATTTGTAGCATGATCCAATAAAGTGAAGATTCGTAAAAAGGTAGTAATTACATGTACGGAATATGAGGCGCACTCTGGCCACATGGCATTTTCTTGGTCATAAACCAGTAAACTCTCTTTAATAGCAATTTGTCTATCCGTAGAAATATTGAATGTGTGATTCAAGAAATATTCTTGCCCTTTTCCATTTTTGTAATTTTCATTTTCCTCAAGAACGAGACCTATATAGGTAAGAAATCTAGCTTGGAATAAGTTCCAGTTATTATCAGGAATTCCCTTATTGATTATTTGGTCTCCCCATTTCTGAAATACGGCTACCGAAGTGTCTAGTTTCTTATTATTCGCCTTAAAATAATTAAAGAGAAAATCGTAGGTAGTAACCAACGAAACTACAATGCCTTCGTGAATAACTTCAAAGGTGGCGAGGCCAGAAATATTGTCTTGTGCCGATTTTTCCAAATCTATAGGAGCATCCCTATAATACATTCCCTCCATATAGGTAAAGAAAACGGGGGCAGCAAAATCTGCATACTTTTGTTCACCAGTAAACCAATACAAAAAAGCAGCATCTGAAACCAATTCCATGATCTGCTCATTGATCTTATCAATTGCAAAACCTGATTTGGAAGGATGTACCCATTCCATTTTCCTTGTTTGTTTATGCTTTAAATATAAGCCGCGAGGATCATCAGAATAAGGTTGTACATCCTCTAACTTGGGACGCACATAATCCGTTGCCCAATCTCTTGTACCTGAATACCTAACCGTAGCCACAGGAGCTTTTCCTTCTGAATGCGAAAACTCCCCTCCCTTTAGAAAAACCTTAGTGTGTTTGGTGTTCCAATTCATTTGAAGTCTGGAGACCAACCATTCTGGGTCATTTTCCCAATAGGTAATATACTTTTCTAAACGCTCCTTCTTTTTACTAACAAGTTCCTTTTTCCATTCAACATTTTCTATCGACTTTACAAAAACTTCCTTTTCTTGGTCAGTGACGTAAATTCTTGGGTGTTGAATGGCTTGGCTTAAGCCAATGAAGGCCTGCACCAGTAAAAGCAATAATAACAGGCTTTGTTTTTGGTAAAAAGTATAACTCGCAAAAAATATCCACTTAAACCTCATACTACATCACAGGATTGCTTATTGATTCTATTTAGATAGTCGGCTTCCCTTTTATATACCCCAAAGACGCCAAAAATATATCAGCCTCATGTGTGGTTTTTCTATAAAACTCTCCGTCGCTTCTATCCCTATTAAAAAAACCGTGAGTTTGATTTTGATAAAGAAAAACTTCACATCTATTTCCTGTCTTTTCCATTTCAGCTTTATACTTTTCCATGGTCGCTACAGGTATCAACGCGTCTTTAGTTCCTAGAAAAATTATAGTTGGTGAGGTGCCCTTTTTTATATTATGCATTGGGGAGATTTCCATATGACGGCCGTTCATTCTCTTATATTCGAAACCATCAGGACCATTGTCAATTACTGGATTGTAAAGCACCAAGACATTAGGTTTTGCACTTACAGAAAGGTCGTCTGTAGATTCATCCAAACCGTCCAATGTTGCAGCTGCAGCAGCCAAATGTCCGCCAGCAGAACCTCCTGAAGCTACAATTTTATTAGGGTCAATTTGAAATTTATCTGCATTACCCCTTACAAACCTCATGGCAGATTTTGCATCGCTTACCGCTTCAAAAGGTGTTGTTTGATGTCTAGATTTAACCCGGTAATCTACCAAAACACCAATCATACCCCTTGATGCAAAATATTTTGCCTGATCTTCAAATTGTTTTGTAGTGCCACCGTTCCACCCTCCACCAAAAAAGAAAACTATAGCGGGGTAAGCTTTCTTCTCCTTCACTTTTTCCGGGTATACAAATTGCATTTTTAAAGTATCGCCATCAATAATTTTATATATGATTTCATCAGGAGTCAATGCAGTAGTAGTATTTTCATTTTGACTACTAACTATACTCACAACCAATAGCATCAAAACAGGCAATATTTTAATCTTAAAATTCTTCATCGTAAATAATTTTTGATTCACAGTTTTGATAAATTTAATAATCCTAACCGCAACAGCTATCTATTCCGACGCTTCAAGTTTCTTTAATCTCAATAAAGCTTCCATATAGTAATAATCCGCATAGACTATAGGCATGTCTATTTCTGAATTACGTGGATGATGACCTGTAGAATGCAAAAGAAGTGCCTGATTGGTATCTCCGCTTAAATAAGCATCGGTTGATAGTATTTCTATTAATTTTTTGGCGGCATTAAAATATTTTTCCTTCTGCGCCTCTTCTTCTACTAATTCTGAAAGCTCTAACATTCCGCAAGCAGCAACTGCCGCTGCCGAAGCATCCTTGGGCGATTCTGGAATTTTGGGATCATCAAAATCCCAATACGGAATACCGTCTTCCGGTAAACGCTCTATAAAGTGATCCGTAAGTTGTATTGAAGTTTTCAAAAAATCTTTATTCCCGGTTTCTCTGTAAGCTACGGCAAAACCATATATACCCCATGTCTGCCCCCTGGCCCACATAGAATCATCTGCATAACCTTGGTGTGTAACCCCTTTTAAAAATTCGCCGGTCTCATCATCAAAAGAACCCAAATGAAACATGGAAGCATCTTCTCTAACCAAATAATCCATAGTAACCTGTGCATGACTTTCTGATAAATCGTACAAATTTTGACTGCCGCCATTCTTTGCCGCCCAGAAAAGCAACTCTAAATTCATCATATTATCTACGATGGTATTATGCTTGTATTCGTCTTTCTTTATAGGCCAAGATAAAATACTCCCCACATTAGGATTGTATAGCGTAGCCAACGTATCGGCGGCAGCTAACAAAACCTTTTTATACTCTTCATTGCCTGTTAATCTGTACCCATTTCCATAACTACAGTATAACATAAAGCCAATATCATGATTTTCTGCAGAGCTATAAGCTATAGGCTTTAATGCCTCTGTAGATTTCATAGCACTTTCCTTTAGTTCCGAATCATTGGATTGCTCGTAGGCATACCATAATACACCAGGCCAAAAACCGCTGCACCAATCACGCACCCCTACCATTTCCCAATTGGTTTGCCCTTTTGGAATGTTTCTGGGAAACTGATCAACATTATTAACCGTTTGTTGAACTTCCTTTATTTTTTCTACATTTTGATCAAGAACCTTTTCCGCAGAAAATGGTTGTACTTCCTTTTTTTGGGAAGCACATGACATTATTAAAACCGAAAGAAATAAAATTAACTGTAGCCTTACTCTCATCTGAAGTATTTTTCGATACCCTAAGGAATCATTAAAGTTGATTGATTATTTAAAATTGAAAACGAAAAAATTTTTCCTAAAAGCGTGAAATTGGTGTAATACACTTTCACAGTTTAAGCCTGGTTTTCGTCCTTTACAATTTTACCTAGAATGATGATAAAGACTCATAAATTATGATTCATAAGCTATAAAATAATAGCCTTTTGTTGGTATAATATGTAGTATTTGCATGCTAAGCTGAAATACTCATGTACATTTTGGAGTTTTTAAGAATCTTCAATTTTTGAACGTTAGGCACTTTTTTGCTGGTATGATTTTATTCCTGTTTTTCATTGAACGAATTTTATTCTCCTCCTATTTCTCTTTTTAAAATTCTATTCAAATTTTAGTTTATATGCTAAAAGACAAGCGTATTTACAGTACTTATGAGCTACTGAAGACAAGCTCTAATTTTAAACCTCCTGTTTCTTATTTATTTTTCTGGCTAAAAACCATATAAGATAATCCTTTAAAAATCCTGTCTTTTTTTGTTTCATCGTTCTTTCCAACAATTTCAAATTTTCAACCCTATTTTTTATGAATACCCCAATTTATGGTTATTGAAACTGATAATGAACAATAGTTTATCATCAATGAATGATAATTTATCGGTTCTGGCTTCTATTCTCTTTAACATTGGCTTAACAATTTAATCGGCTCATGTGTAGCTCATATGAATCGGAAAATTAATTCAACAAAAACTATTAAATAACACTTTTATGACCACTGAAAAAAACTATCGATCCAACTTGAAGTATGTGGCCGGTCTTTTAGGAATCTTAACATTTCTTATTAGCGGCACATGTACTAAACTATATGCCGCTACAGGCAGTAATAGTATTCCGGACATTACAGATGTTCAAGACACGACCATTAGCGGTACTGTAATAGGTGCAGAAGACGGCTTACCAATCCCTGGGGCCAACGTAATCGTAAAAGGAACCAACACCGGTACCACGGCTGATTTTGACGGGAATTACTCTATCAACGTTCCTTCTACCGATAGTATACTCGTATTCTCTTCCATTGGGTTTGCTTCTCAAGAAATTACCGTTGGTAACAATTCCACAATCAATGTTTCACTAGTTACTGATGTTGCTGCTCTAGATGAAGTAGTCGTTGTTGGTTATGGTACTGCTAAGAAAGAAACTTTAACCGGCTCCGTTGAACAGGTAAAAGCAGAAGCTTTTGAAGATATAGCAACCGGTAGTCCTGCATTGGCTCTCCAAGGTAGAACACCTGGATTAGTCGTAACTAGAGGGTCGTCTAGACCTGGAAACGAAGATATAAACTTCTTGATTAGGGGTTCTTCTTCTGTTAATGGAATAGACCCATTAATTGTTATTGATGGTGTACCCTCCATCAATTCAACCTCGTTTAACGAAATGAACCCGAACGACATAGAAAGTATAAGTGTTCTAAAAGGTGGATCAGCTTCTGTCTATGGTTCTCGTGCCGCAGGAGGTGTAATCTTAGTTACTACCAAAAAAGGTAGAGGGGACGTTAAAGTAGAATTAAGTACGATTACCCGTCTTGGTACAATTGGAATTCGGCCACCAACACCAACTATGACAGAATATGGCAATATTTATTTAGCTGCTGTTGATTCTGATGCAGCTGCTGGTAAAAGTCCAAACTATTTCTTTTGGAACAATCGTGAAACTTTAGGAAGAATAGCTGCAGGAGAAGAAGGATATTATGATTTACCTATTAACGGAAGAGTTTGGTTAGCCGAAGGAAACAGATTTGATGACCTCTTTGGAAACTCATATTCTAACCAACATAATATTAGCGTATCCGGAGGTACTGAGATAAGCAACTTCCGTATTTCCGCTGGTTATGACGAAAACGTTGGTGGATTAAAAGTTGCCGATGATTCTTCAGACAGATTTAATTTTAATCTGAACTATAATGTTGACGTTACCGACAGGTTAAAGTTGAACACCAATATAAGCTATTTTCACAGACATGTTTCAGGGCCTACAGGAGGTTTAGCAAGAGATGCAGCTGCATACGATGCTCCTTTATTTCCTGCTTATAATGATCAAGGTCAATATTATTCTGTCTTTGGAGGTGTAGATATAGCAGGACAGAGAAATGCCGTAGCACAGGTTATAGACGGTGGACGCCAAAATTTTATAGATGAACAAATGAAAATTTTTGCGCAAGCCACGTATAAAATAACAGATCATTTAAATGTGACTGGTTCTTACGCATTTAACAGGCAGCAAAGTGAAGATCAAGAATACGCATTATCAGTTCCTTTGTATAGTTGGCAAGGCGATTTTGCTACTAATATAACGGCCCCTAGTAATACATACATCGAAGAAGAAACAAGCAACATAACTTATAAAAACTACAAATCCACTTTAAACTATAATAATAGCTTTGGAGACCATAATGTAACCGGCTTACTGGCAATAGAAGCTGAAAGAAATGAAAATAACGGACTTAGAGCTAAAAGAGCAGGGTTTGTAGATTATGGTGTTTATGATTTAAACCTTGGTGCAACAGATCAAAATATTGAAACAGAAGGTGGCGGAAACACATGGGGGTCTTTCGGTTACATTGGTCGTTTAACTTATGATTACAAGCAAAAATATTTGTTGGAAGTACAAGGTAGAAGAGATGGATCTTCAAGATTCGCAGATGGCTATAAATGGTCTAACTACTTTAGTGCATCTGGTGGTTGGGTGATAAGTTCAGAAAACTTTTTAAAGGATAGCAACACCATTAACTTCTTAAAACTACGTGGAGGTTATGGTGAATTAGGTAGTACTTCCGGGTTCGATAATTTTGGTTATCTATCAACTGTCAATTTTGGCAATACGGTTTTCGGCCAAACCAATGCAGGTCAACAGGTAACTTCTAGAGCTAGTAGTTTGTTTAGTGATACTACCACATGGGAACGAATTATTACAAAAGAAGTTGGTCTAGATTTTAGATTATTCAACAACCACGTTTTCGGTTCTTTTGATTATTACCAAAAAGACAATGAAGATATGCTTATTAGCCTTGTATACCCTGATATTCTTGGTACTACCGCTCCACTTACAAATTCTGGTTCTTTAGAGACAAAAGGATGGGAAGCCCAATTGGGATGGAACGGTAATGTGGGTGATTTAGAAATTAGCGTAAGTGCGAATATGAGCGACTCTAAAAACGAAATTACATCATATGAAGGTGCAGACTCTTTTGTTCCGGGATTGAATTTAATTGATTCAAGCGATAATAACGATGATTTAGTTGTTGAAGGTAGACCAATTAACTCTTTTTACTTATATGAGACTGATGGCTTTTTTGCAAATCAGGCAGAAGTTGATCAGTACTACGCAACTTATTCCGGAGGAATATTGGCCGATCAGGGATCAGCTGCAGAATTAGTTCCTGGTGACACCAGAATTGTAGACACCAATGAAGATGGGGTTATTGATACGGATGATGTTACCTTCCAAGGTGATTCTTCACCTCATTATGTATACGGTTTCAATTTAAATTTGAAATATAAAAACTGGGATTTTAGTTCATTTTTTCAAGGTGCACTACAACAATATATTGTTAGAACCGGATATTTTTCTGCTCCTTTTCAAGCAGTTTGGCAAAACCAATCTGCATCGTGGTTAGGAAAAACATGGACCCAAGAAAACCCTAATTCTGAATTTCCTAGACTATCTACACAACGTGGTGCCGCAGGGTGGAATTATGTAAACAATGATTTCATGAGACAGAACAATAAATATGTTAGGTTAAAATCTTTGATTGTAGGGTACAATTTTAAAGACCTTAAAATAGCCAACAGACCTATTGATAACTTGCGTATCTACTTCTCTGGCAATGATTTATTTGAATTCACCAAAGTAAAAGACGGGTATGACCCAGAATCTATAGCTGGGGCAAATAATAATACCTATCCATTTATGCGTACATGGGCGTTAGGCGTAAAAGTATCCTTGTAATCAACATATAAAAAACAGACAGATGAAAAATTTACTATATATAATTTTACCATGCGCAATGGTACTCTTCACCTCTTGTGAGGACGAATTTATAGACTTAACACCACCAGCTTCTATAACAGATGATGTTTACTATTCCGAGGCCGAGCATTTTTTAACCGGATCCAATAGATTTTATCCATACTTGTTAACATGGAGGGATGACCAAGGCATATTCTCAGATCACGGTTCGGACTTAGTCGGTTATTTTGAAGATGGTGGTATGCAGGATTATGGAAGAGGCCAAACTCTACCTCCTGTAGATGATGAATATTATACAGATACCTATGAATACATTAGGGATATGAACCTTCTATTGGAACGAGCTGAAAGTTATGAGGGAGGGGAAAGTATTGCCGAATATGTTGCAGCCACCAAATTTCATAGAGCTTGGCAGTACTTCTTTTTGGTACAACGCTATGGTGGTGTAACTCTTGTGACCGAACCTTTAGGTATTGATTCTGAAGAATTAGATGCCCCTCGTAACAGTAGATACGAAGTTGTTACTCAAATTATAAGTGATTTAGACGATGCTATTGCCGGATTGCCAAATGAGTTAATTATTGGCTCTGAAGACAAAGGAAAAATTAGTAAAGAGGCCGCTATGGCTTTTAAGGCGGAAGTATTATTACATGAAGCCACTTGGATGAAATATGTGGGAACTACCACTGATGGTGATGGCACCAGTAGCGGAGCAGGAAGTGCTGGTTTTGATAACGCCAATATTACCCCTTATTTGCAGGAGGTTGTTACACTTACCCAATCGGTAATGAATTCAGGAGCTTTTGAATTATGGGATTACAACTCCAGTTTAGATAATTTGAGTTCGAATTTCCTATTTAACTTAGAAGATTCTGGTTCTAACCCGGCCGGATTGGACAAGTCTACAAATAAAGAGTTTATTCTCTATGGTAAATATGATTTCACATATAGGCAAGCAGGTGACCTTGTAAGTCACGTTTATGAAGGTAGATTAAAGCCTAGTAGAAAAATGATGGATTTATTCTTAGCTACGGACGGATTACCTATAACCGATTCTCCATTGTTTGAAGGCTATGCAAATACGCCCGATGAATTTCAAAACAGAGATTATAGAATGAGGGCCTATTTCACCTACCACAGAAACCTTGGTGAAATTCCACAAAACGGAGACGTACTTTTAAGTGGAACAAACAACTACGGTTACTTCAATTCTAAATTCATGAGTTGGAATTGGGGCACTGAAAATGCTTATAGAGTAACAAAAACCGAAGCCTATGACATGCCATTTATACGTTTAGCAGAAGTATATTTAATGTATGCCGAAGCCTTATATGAGTTAAATGGCACTCTTACCGATGCTGAAATGGACGAGTCTATAAATTTGGTAAAAGCCAGAGCGGGCTTACCACCTATCAGCAATGCCTTTTTATCTGCTAATGGTATGGATATTGAAACTGAAATCAGAAGAGAGCGAGCTATTGAACTATATGCGGAAAGTGCTTCTAGATATACAGACCTAAAAAGATGGGGAATTGCAGAAGAAGAATTAGGTGAGGCTATATATGGAGCTGTAATTGAAGGAACAGTATATGAAGGTAATGATGACCTCTACTCTCCAAGCTCTTATAATTTTGCACCTGAAACCACAACCACAGGAGTTGGAGAAAGGTTATGTATTGTAATACAGCCGGAGTCAACACGTAATTTTGATAGAGATAATTACTTGTTTCCTTTGCCAACTACGCAAACAAGTTTGAACTCTAGTTTATTACAAAATCCTGGGTACTAGAAAAATCGTTTATTTAGTTTTGAGTTAGTTGAGCTGAAAAGCAGTTGTATTTATACAGCTGCTTTTTTTATTTCTATTCGGTTTCTTGTTGCTCCGTAAATTCTGTTGGTGTTACATCAAAAAGCTCCCGGAATGTTTTACTGAAGTATGCGGTAGAATTGAAACCGGTCATATACGAAATCTCCTTTATAGAATATTGATTCTCCTTTAAAAGTTCAGAAGCCTTACGCAATCGTACGGTACGCATAAAATGACTGGGATTATTGCCCGTTAATGAGTTAATTTTTCGGTATAGCTGAGACCTTCCAATGCCTAATTCTTTAAGAAGGTCTTCTTGCTTAAAGTCCATATCACCCACATTGTCCAGAATAGTTTTTGTTACCTTATCCAAAAACACTTCATCCATAGTATTGGTAGTAACTTCACTTGCAGGAAAGATACCTCCTATCTCTGAAAATCGTTTTCGTAGTCTTTTCTTTGTTTCCAACAAATTATTGATTCTAGCGATCAAAACCCGAGTAACAAAAGGTTTTGACAAATACCCATCTGCTCCACTATGATACCCTTCTATTCTATCATCATCCAGACTTTTTGCCGTTAAGAGTAATACTGGAATATGACAGGTTTCAAATTCACTCTTTATGCCTTTACAAAGTTCAAAACCATCCATTATGGGCATCATTACATCACTAATAATAATATCCGGCAGATGTTTTTTAGCCATCTTCAACCCTTTCTCCCCGTTGGCAGCCTGTTTAACTTGATAGAATTCCCTTAAGTCGTTTACTAAATGCGTACGCAACTCCTTATTATCTTCTACTATAAGCACTTTTGGACGATTCTCGTCTCCGACCTGCTCTTGAAAATCCTTCTTTGTTACTAATTCATTAGTAGTAAGCATTTCATATTCAACGGCTTTCATAGAGTTAATACGGAATTCATTCTTTATATTCTCTGTGCTGGTAGCCTCTTTATCTAAGTTTAATGGCAACCTTACTATAAACTTACTGCCTTTTTTAGATTGACTTTCCACCCCAATATCGCCACCGTGCATTTCAGCTAAAGCCTTACTAAAGTTCAACCCGATACCGGTTCCCGTTTTTGACGGATCTAGGTTATAGAATCTAGAAAAAATATTCTTCAACTGTATCTTATCTAGCCCTCTACCGCTATCCTTAACTACAATTTCTACATAATCACCCATTTTCTCCTTATAGAAGAAAACAGATTCATATGTTTTTACTTTTTGGGTAACCTCATTTATGGATACCACTATGGTTCCTTCCGATGGCGTAAATTTTATGGCATTGGATATAAGATTGGTGATGATTTTTTCAACTTTGTCCAAATCAAAATGAGCAAATAGTACTTCTGAATCCGATGTGAACGTATAATTCAATTCTTTTTGGTCTGCTAAATCTTTAAACAACGTAAAGATATCTTCAGAAAACTTAACAATATTGCCTTTTTCTAAATGTAAAGGCATCATGCCGACATCCATTTTTCTATAATCCAACAATTGATTTACCAAATGTAATAATCGTCTGGCACTACGTTGAATAGTCTGTGCCGAGCTCATCATAGGACTAGACTCATTAATACTGGAAAGTATCTTATCTACCGGATTCAAAATTAGGGTTAAAGGGGTTCTGAACTCATGTGAAACATTCACGAAAAATTGCAGTTTCATCTGATCTAACTCGTGCTTCTGATCTTCTCTTACTTTTTGTGTGTAATAATACATTATAGCCCACAACAATAAACCACCGGCAATGGCATAGACAAGATACATCCACCAGGTTTTCCAAAATGGAGGCAAAATCTCAATATTCAACTTAGCAGAACCGGCATTGGCCCACTTACCGTCAACGGATGCTTTTACTTCAAATATGTAGTCTCCCGGCTCTAAATTGGAATGGTTTACAACTCTGTTGCTTCCAATATTTACAAAATCATCATCCAACCCGTGCATTTTATATGCGTATTGTACTTGCTCCGGGTTTTCAAAATAAAGCGATACAAATTCTACCGAAATATAATTTTCATCATACTTTAATTGCAGATTTTCCAAAGAATCTAAAGCATTATGTATTAAGACGCGCCCGTTTATGGAATCGCCTTTTACAACGGCTTTATTATTTAGTTTAAAATTGGTGATGAGTGGTTTTAATTTTACCTCTGCAGGGAATTTTATATGCTCCGGATGAAATATATTGAACCCATTAAGCCCACCTGCAATAATTCTACCATCCTTGGTCTTATCTATGGATTTGGTCTGAAACTCGGTACCTTGTAGTCCGTCATGCGCATTAAAATTTCTAATCTCGTCCTTTTCAGGATCAAGAAAGGACAATCCACTTTTTGTGGTAATCCAAAAATTATGATTGTCATCCTCCTCAAGCCCCACCACCAGGTTATTGGGCAGCCCATCTAACGAGGAATATGACTTTATTGGCTTTAACTCTTTATTGAGTACAAAAATCCCAGAATCTGTACCCAACCAAATATTATCTTTGTAATCTTGTGTTATATAATTTATTCTATTTCCCTCTATTCCTTCTTCATTTACTCTTTTAAAGTTTATTTCTTCCGGAGCGAACGTTTCAAGCTTATCTAACTCAACTATATTGAGCCCCAGTGTAGTTCCTATGAGCAAACGCTTCTTAGTGTCTACATATAAATACAGAATAATATTGCTGGTAAGACCTATATCCTTTAAAGTAGTATTTCTGTAACTGGTAAATACTCCTGTTTTAGGGTCTAGAAGATTTAAGCCTTCGGTACGTAGACCTATCCATATTCTTTTTTCAAAATCTTCGAGTCCGGCCCAAACGGAATTTTGTCCTATTGATTTTAGGTTGAATACATCATTCTCATATCGCTCAAAAATCTCCGTATCAGGGTCAAAACTATTGAGCCCTCCGTCTAACGTACAAATCCATATTTTTCCATCAGAAGACTCAAACGTATATAAAATTTTATTGGACGAGAGTGATTTTTCGTTTCCAGGAACACTACTGTAGTGCTTGTACGATTCATTTTTTTCATCAAACAAATCTAATCCGCCATTATACGCTCCCAACCAAATTCGCCCTTTTGCATCTTCTAGCACGGATTGTATTATTTTCTCACTAAGTCCTTTTTCATTGTTCGGCTGGTAATAATAGTGACCAAAAGAATATTTAGAAGGATCTAACTTACTCACCCCTTTATCATAACTACCAATCCATAAAATGCCGCTACGGTCCTCATAAATTATAGAGGGTTTATCATTGGCCAAGGAAAAAGGATCAAAAAGGTTATTAACGATTTGTCTTGTTATTTGATCCGTTTTCTTATCGTATAAAAATATACCTTCACCATCCGTAGACAACCATAAAATACCCGTATCATCTTGGTAGATGTTACTGACCGGAATATGGGAATTCGCCAAAGAAAAGTGGCTGAATTCATTTTTATCTCTCTTCCAAATAATCATATTGGACAGGTCGTTACCTATCAAAAAATCGCCCTCGTCATCTATAAATACCCTCTTAGGAATATGGTTAAGTTCATAGGGTCTTTCACTTTGGATAAGTACCCTGTCAAAATCGTCTTTAGAACGATCGTACCGGTTGAGATGTTGACCATCGGTAGTAATCCATAATTCATTATTGGCAGCGGTAAGAATGTTGTTTACCTGATTATTGTCTAAAGAACGATTGTTTGAAGTGTCATTTAGGTAATAAGAAATTTTAAGGTTCTGCAAATAATCGGATTCCGCTAAATTAATTTTTATAGCTCCGTTTTGTGTTGCTACCCATATTGCATTCCCCGTTAGGTCATAGACCACATCGTTAATTATTTTTCTAGGACTGCTGGATAATGACAAAGGACCGTAAAGATCTATAAGCGTAAATTTATTGGTCTGCCTATCATAAACGTTTAAGCCGTTATTCGTCCCTACCCATATTCTACCAAATTTATCTTCGGTAATGGTGTTGACCCTATTGTTACTAATAGATGTAGGATCATTTAAAACCGACCTGAAGATTTCAAATTCATAGCCGTTATACCTATTGAGTCCGTCTATGGTTCCAAACCATAAAAAACCCTCTTTATCTTGAAATATTTCTGAGCAGGTACTGCTTGATAAGCCTTCCGGTGTCTCAAAATTTTCGAATTTCAAAGTGTTAAACTGAGCACTCAGTGTTGTTGAGAGAAGGAGAAAAAAAAAGTAAAGATGCTTGGTTGTAACCATATATGGGTTGACTTTTAAATGACAGATATCATTTACCGACAAAATCTACGAAAAGATGCACTAATACAATAAAAAAACCGATACTAATTTATCTTCATAACTACATTTTCCTAAAATTTGACGAATAGAAAGGCTTAACCCCATGCTCCTCTCTATTTTCTTTTCAACTAAAAAAATTAAAACACAGAACCAGTCTTAGCTTTTCCGTATTTTTTGATTTTAAAAGTAGACCATTGAGTTATATACTTAATTGAATTCTGAACAGTCCCACAAGAAAATTTCAAAACCCAATTGTTCAATACTAAAAATGGAAACTCAAAAAAATAGATCTGTGTTTTAACCCTTTAATGAAAGAATACTAATTACCTAGTAAACTACCTTGGAGCAAGCCCACGATGCATAAAAGGGAATACATTTTGGTTTCGAGGCAAGCCTCGGACCATTTAATCTCGATTATCGAGTAAATAAACCAATCACTGTTACCATGCTAAAAACTCTAAAAAAAATCGTCAGGTACACAATCATTTCAATTGTTTCGATCATAGTGTTCTTGATTATTGGCATCACTATTTTTGTGAATACAAGTCCACAAATGGGTCAACGCCCATTAGGAGATGATTTGGACCGTATACAAAACTCTAAGAACTATAATGAAGATGTATTTGTTAATCAAACAGAAACAAGTCCTGGCAATCCTTGGGAAGCAATGCAGGAAATGCCAGATATGTTATTTGATGATACTAAGAACCCACATAAGCCATTGCCTGTTGCCTTCCTAAAAGAATCTCTACAAGCTACGGACAGTCTAACGCACATTACATGGTTCGGACATTCGGCTTTTCTCTTAGAATTACAGGGCAAACGAATTCTTATTGACCCTATGTTAGGTGATATCGCCTCTCCCCTTCCTTTTGGCACCAAACGTTTCGCCTATCAAAAACCGATTCCTCTTGATCAATTAAAAAATATTGATGTAGTTATTGTATCACACGACCATTATGATCATTTAGATTATCCGACCATTAAAAAAATAAAAGACGATGTAAAACATTTTATCGTTCCATTGGGGGTTGGCTCACACCTTAAATCATGGGATATTTCGGCTAAAAAAATCACCGAATTAGATTGGTGGCAAGACACAAGTTTAGACGGTATTCAATATACCGCAGCACCTTCTCGCCATTTTTCAGGACGTGGACTTACTGACCGCAATGCCACCCAATGGGCCAGTTGGATCATAAAATCAAATACTGACAATATCTACTTTAGTGGCGACGGTGGTTATGGGCCTCATTTTAAGGAAATAGGTAAAAAGCTAGGTCCTTTTGATTTTGCTATGATGGAATGCGGGCAATATAATGAAGCTTGGAGCAATATTCATATGATGCCTGAAGAAACTGTACAAGCCGGGTTGGATGTAAACGCCAAAATTGCCATGCCCATCCATTGGGGTGCGTTTAGATTAGCTCCGCATGGATGGACAGACCCCGTAGTCCGTTTTACAAAAACAGCCATTGAAAAACAATTACCCTTTCTCCTACCTGAAATTGGAGAGCGTTTTCAACTAGGTGAAGACTACCCTAAAAAGGAATGGTGGCTAGAGCTTTAAACTAAAAAACCTCGTAAATCATATGATTTACGAAATTTTGATTTGTAGGGGCGGTAGAGTTACGACTCCCTATTGAACCAACTATACACCTATTAGTCAAAGACTTGAAAACAATCTGTTATCCAATTTGTTGACAGTATTATAAAATGTACTACACTTTATATATTATTGTCTAAACTAAAAAGTTGTATTCTTTATATTTTTAAAAGTGGTTTCCTATTTTTAATAATAGTTATAAATAAAGTGTCCGAACTACTTTAATTCTTTTTCGATTGATTATTGAAGATATTTTAGAATATCTGATAAAATACTTATATCAGCAATTTGAACTTTATACGCTATGGAGATACGTATAACTCCCTCAAATATGTTCAATTAAAATAAACTGGCTCTGTCGGAAAACTGTTTAGTTTAAATAGAATCCCTATCTATAAAATGAAATGGGTTTTTTACTTTCCCTTTTTTCTTATCCATAATCATGCGGGCCGCTGTTTCACCCATCACTTGAAAATCTGTAGAAATGCATGTAATTCCCAACAGTTGTTTTAAAGGGGTATCATTATAGGATATAACACCAATATCATCCCCTAATTCAAATTCTTGATTACGAATCTGATTGACAAGATTTACCAAATCAGACTCGCTTATGGTTATAAACAGATCGCCTTTTTTCAAAATCATATCATCATAGATTTCGTCTAGAACTTCAAAATCTATATTATACTCGCTGCAAAACTTCCTGAATCCATGTAAAATTCGCTTGGGATAAGGATAAACCGATTCTTCCGGGTACGTAATGATCAGTTTTTCGTATTTTGATATTTTACCAAAACCTTCCTTAAGTGCATTATAAATATCATTCTCAAAATCCTGATAAGTCTCAATATAATTACCCTTTATTTCAGACACAGGGTTGTCCATTATAATCAATTTCTCCTTTGGAATTTGATCAATAGCCTTAATTACTTCAGGGGTGTAACTGGTATGTTTTAATTTTTCGGTTTTAAAATGAGGCATGATTACATAGTAATCGTATGCGTTTCTATTTTTTTCCAGAAGGTTAAGGAAAAGTTCTTCTTCACAATGGTAAATGAAAAGATTGGTGTGTGCCGTTCCTCCAATACTATCTATAAAAGAATTATAAATCCGCATCTTATACGAACTCAATTTATTGATAAGAAAAAGTATATTAACTTTTGAAATTAATTTGGTTCGTGCTATGTAATACCCCTTACCTCTTATAGAAATAATAACTTTTCGCTCCCTTAGAATACTATAAGCTTTTTCTACCGTATCACGTGATAAAAGATACTCTTCACTAAACCTATTTATAGACGGAATTTTATCATCCATCTTTAGATTTCCAGCAGAGATATTATAGATAATCGAGTCCACAATCTGTCTATATTTGGGTACTCTTGAGCTCTCGTTTATTTTAATAAAATTAAATATATTCATCAGCTGAAGTCTTTATTTTTTCAATTTTAATGGCCATATAATATCACAATAGTAAAGATGTAATTTGGTAATTTACCCAAAATACACATATTTATTTTTTACCTAGACGGTACAGTACAGGACACAAAGCTTTATTTGATAATCTACATTTGTCAATAAACGTAATAACCCTTCAAATGAAAAATACAGCACAACAATTTAAGTATGTAGACCATCTTTGGGATGAAAAAAAAGCAGCAGCTTTAGGTGATGACCAAGTAGCTCTTTTTCTTTATCGCTCAAATATTCTTGGAGCAGATTTAAGAATCACCAATTATGGTGGTGGCAATACGAGTTGTAAGACCATTGAAAAAGACCCATTGACCAATGATGATGTAGAGGTAATGTGGATTAAGGGTTCCGGTGGGGATATTGGTACATTGACTAAAGCTGGAATAGCGGGTCTTTATACCGAAAGATTAAGAAATTTAAAGAATGTTTACGGTGGTTTAGAAGACGAAGACCGCATGGTTGGTCTATTTAACCATTGTATTTATGATTTAGACAGTAAAGCACCCTCTATAGACACTCCCTTACATGGTTTGCTTCCGTTCAAACACATAGATCACCTACACCCTGATGCATTAATTGCAGTTGCCGCAGCAAAGGACAGTGAAAAAGTAACCAAAGAAATTTGGGGTGATACTATGGGCTGGGTGCCTTGGCAACGACCAGGTTTTGATTTAGGACTTCAACTGGAAAAATGCCTGAACGATAACCCTGGAATTCGCGGAATTGTTTTGGGCAGTCACGGACTCTTTACCTGGGGAGACACTTCTCATGAATGTTATATGAACAGTTTGGAAGTTATTGAAATGGCTTCAGAGTATATAGAAAAAAAGATTGCGGAAAACGGAAGTGTATTTGGTGGCCAAAAAATAGAAAGTCTTGCAAAAGAGGAGCGTTTGGAAAAAGCAGCTCAACTTATGCCTATGTTAAGAGGATTATGTTCTTCTGAAAATAGAATGATAGGTCATTTTAATGATAGTGATGTTGTTCTTGAGTACATTAATAGTAATGATTTAGAACGTTTGGCACCTATGGGCACATCTTGTCCTGATCACTTTTTGAGAACTAAAATTCAGCCTTTAGTATTAAAATTAGATGCTAAAGAAGACCTTTCTGATACGGAGGCTGTTCTTGCCAAATTACGACCTGATTTTGAACAGTACAGAAAGGAATATCAATCCTATTATGACAACCATAAACGTGATAATAGCCCTGGCGTTAGAGATGCCAGTCCGGTTATAATTATCTACCCAGGTGTAGGTATGTTCAGCTTTGCAAAAAATAAGCAGACTACTCGTGTTGCCAATGAATTTTACGTAAATGCCATTAACGTAATGCGTGGTGCAGAAGCTATTACGGAATACACATCATTACCAAGACAAGAAGCTTTTGATATTGAATATTGGTTGCTGGAAGAAGCAAAGTTACAGCGAATGCCAAAAGAAAAACCTTTATCCCGCAAAGTAGCTTTGGTTACTGGTGCAGGTGGCGGTATAGGTAAAGCTATTGCAGATAAGTTGGCCGAAGAAGGTGCCAATGTTGTATTGACGGATATTGTTGAAGATAGATTAAAAGAAGGTGTTGCTACTTACGCTAGAGATATTGCAAGCTATGCTGTTTGTGATGTAACAAAAAGCGAATCAGTTGCAGATGCCTATAAAAAGGCTTGTTTGGAATTTGGTGGTGTAGACATTGTTGTTCATAGTGCCGGTCTTGCCATTTCCAAACCTTTAGAAGATACTACGGAGAAAGATTGGGATATTCTTCAAAACGTCCTTGTAAAAGGTCAATTTGAGCTAGCCAAACAAGCGGTAGCGGTTATGCGTAAACAAAGCCTAGGTGGTGACGTTATTAGTATTGCTAGTAAAAATGGTTTGGTTTCAGGTCCAAATAATGTAGCCTATGGAACAGCTAAAGCTGCCCAACAACATATGGCTCGTTTATTAGCCGCAGAGTTAGGTGGTGATAAAATACGTGTGAATACCGTTAATCCTGATGGGGTTATTGTTGGTAGTAAAATATGGGAAGGAGATTGGGCCGAAGGACGTGCAAAAGCATACGGAATTACAGTTGAAGAGCTTCCCGCACATTACGCCAAACGCAACCTATTGAACGAAATTATTTATCCGAAAGATATTGCCGATGGGGTCTTTGCCTGTGTTGGTGTATTGAATAAGACTACAGGAAATATTATTAATGTAGATGGCGGTATGGCCAATGCATTTGTACGATAGTTTATTTGAGTTTTGTTTCACTTCCATGAATTACTTGGTTCATGGAAGTGTTTTTTCAATATTAAATATTATCTCGAAGTAAATAAAAATGAATTTACTACCATTAATTTGAGTACAAATTCCAGCTATACTAACAAGAGCTAATATAAAGAATTAATTTAGTGTCACTGGAGATTAAAAAGCTAATTCCTATAATCTGTACCACAAATATGATACCATGAAAATGAAAGTAACGGCCGTATTTGATATTGGAAGAACGAATAAAAAGTTCTTTCTATTTGATGATAACTTCCAAGAAGTACATCGTGAATACGCTCGTTTTGATGAAATTGAGGATGAAGATGGTTACCCAACGGAAAATCTTGAAGCCTTGGAAAAATGGGCAAAAGAAGTGTTTGATAAAATGCTTGACTCTTCTAAATATGAGATTGAATCCCTAAACTTTTCATGTTACGGAGCTAGTCTGGTTCATATTGGTCAAGACGGAAAACCACTTACCCCTCTGTACAATTATATGAAACCTATAAAAGAAGATGTTTCTGATTCTTTTTATAAAGCTTATGGCCCAGAAAAAAAACTATCAAGAATAACAGGTTCTCCAAAAATGGGAATGCTAAATACAGGAATGCAGTTATATTGGTTGAAAAATTCGCAACCAGAAATTTTTAAAAAGATAAAATATTCACTGCACCTGCCCCAATACTTGAGTTACCTATTTACAGACATTCCTGTGAGTGAATATACCAGTATAGGCTGTCATACCTTACTTTGGGATTTTCAAAAAAAAGAATATCACCAATGGGTTTATAAAGAAGGAATAGATAAAAAGCTACCTCCTATTGAGCCCTCAGGAAAAACAAATTTGATTCACTATAAAGGACATAAAATTAAAATGGGCGTAGGAATCCATGATAGCTCTTCTGCTCTAATTCCCTACATACGCAGTATTACCAAACCTTTTTTATTGGTTTCTACCGGGACGTGGAGTATATCAATCAACCCATTCAACGAAGGAATACTTACCCCAGATGATATCAAAAACAACTCGCTCTTCAACATGAGAATAGATGGAAGCCCCGTAAAAGTTTCCACCTTATTTTTGGGCAATGAATACAAGCTTCAAGTAAAGGTTTTATCGGAGCATTTTAATGTACCCCATGATGCCCATAGAAAAGTAAAATTCAACAAAGACCTCTTTTTTAAAATCAATAGAGATTTTGTACATATGTTCAAATGGCACACTATACCTTCTGAAAACATGCCAGACCAAACTTCAATACCTTATGATAATTTTGATAAGGCCTACCATCAATTACTGTTAGAATTAGTTTTACTTCAAGAGAAAAGTATAAAAATTGCCATTGGAAACTCTAAAATAAAACAACTTTATATAGATGGTGGTTTTAGCGACAACGAAGTATATATTAAACTGCTTTCCCAGTTTTTGAATACTATGAAACTTAGAACTACAAATTCTTCTCTAGGTTCAGCCTTAGGTGCTGCAATCATTATTTCAGACAAAGTTTTGGAATCCAAATTTCTCAAAACGAATTATGCTGTAAAAAAGCACTCACCATTTATTAAAAAGTAACTATGGCGATGAATTTTAATTTAAATTACCTATCCGTAGATGATTTACGCAAAAAAGCGAAATCAAGGATACGAAAATTTGCTTTTGAATATCTAGATGGTGGTTGCAATGAAGACATAAGCCTTTCCAGAAACACGGCAGTAATACGAAAAATACAACTGCAGCCATGATACCTTAGTAATTATGACACAAGCTCCATAAAAATAAAAGTAATGGGCATTCAGTTTAACACTCCTTTTGGGATTGCGCCAGTTAGACTGCAAGACCTAATGTAGCCCAACACACCTGCTATTCTAGCGAAAGCCACATACAACCATAACATTCTTTTATACTTAAAGCACAGTTCAAACAAGTAATAAACCAATTACGCTACGAACGTGTTGAAGACTTACCAAAACACCTTATTTCCAAACAAACACCCCTATTATGAACAAAAATAAACACTAGTAAGACCTAATTGGAAAAAAAGTAGGTGGAGAGTTTAAAAGATAACCGGTACCCGAATTAAAACTAAAAGGCTGGAAAAGCTTTTTTAAGAATGTACGCTGGTGAATACGCTGTAGAAAAGAAATTCATAATTAGCCCCTTATTTTTAACCGCCGGGGTCAGTGCTTTTGACCTTATGATGGGTTTATTGACGGGAAATCTTCTTGCTGTTCTAAGTTGGAGATTCCTCGCCGCAAAAATAGCAGTTGAAAATAAACTAGCCTAATACCCTCAATTTAAAGAATTAGTGGTAGGATATGACCTCGCTACTTACCCTAAAGGGTTCTCTACAGAAGATTCATTATTACATGCTACAACCATAAGAGTGAATAAACGTACCTACGCAAGTTTTACTGATTTTTTTCATCATTCATTTTTTTTATGGATTAAGTCAAAAAAAATAAGGTTAAAGAAGGTTTACTAATGTGTTTGCCTTCTCTTTATTGAAGAATTTAAATTTGAAAAATCTAATTGCTACAGATTTAAAACGTTACACAGACTCATAATAAGTGTGGTTTTTTGGACAAGCTTTTTTTTATAAAACAATCTTTTAAATTTATTTCAAAACCTTACGAAAGGAACTATATAATAGTAACTGGGCTCCTAACGACATACCCGAATCTGATTCATCCAAAAAACAACATGGTTCATCGAAAATTCTCCAAGCCTATCATAATCCATCTGACAACGCGATGGTACCCGCATAATTTTGCTAAAGAAAAGCACCTCAAAATCTAAAAATCCAATAATGAAAAAAATAGTTTTCTGTATTTTAAGTATGACCACTTTTGTACTCTCTGCCCAGCAAGAGCATACCATAAGTGGGTACGTCAAAGAGTCTTCCAACGGGGAAGCCCTCTTCGGGGTAAATATTATCGTTGACGGCGATAAGGGCACCACGACCAATGACTATGGTTTTTTCTCTATTAGTTTAATAGAAGGAACTCATAACGTAGTAGTCAGCTACCTAGGTTTTGAAACCATGCAACAAGAGGTAGTTCTTGATGCCGATAAGAAATTGAGTTTTCAAATGGTAGAAGAATCCAATACTCTAGATGAAGTCGTTGTGACCACTTCAAAAACTACTCGGGATATCAAGTCTACCGAAATGAGCGTAGCCACCCTCAAGACTGCTACAATAAAAAAACTACCAACGGGTCTAGGTGAGGTAGACGTGCTGAAATCGATACAATTACTCCCTGGGGTATCCAGCGTGAGTGAAGGTTCATCAGGTTTCAATGTTCGTGGCGGTTCATCTGACCAGAACCTTGTGCTTCTCGATGATGCCACCATCTTTAATGCCTCCCACCTTTTGGGTTTCTTTTCAGTATTCAATGCCGATGCGGTAAAGGATGTCAAGTTGTATAAAGGGGGTATTCCCGCAACCTTTGGAGGCCGTTTATCCTCTGTATTGGATATCAAACAACGCGAGGGAAATCTGAAAGAGTTTGAAGGCGAATTAGGGATCGGTCTTATTTCAAGTAGGGCCCTAATCCAAGGGCCAATAGGAAAGGGCAACAAAGAAGAGGGAAAAGGAAGTTATCTTTTGGCCGGAAGACGGTCTTATATAGACGTCTTTGCACCCTTAATAGATGATTTCAAGGATACAAAACTCTTCTTTTACGATCTGAATCTAAAAGTGAACTATAACCTGAACGAGAACAATCGGTTGTATCTATCAGGATACTTTGGACAAGATCAATTTGCCATAAAGAACATATTCGGTAATACCTACGGCAATGGTTCAGCTACTCTACGTTATACCAGTGTTCTGAATGACAAACTGTTTTTTCAGAGTTCATTGATCTATAGCGACTATAACTATGAAGTTGATGTATTGACCTCCGGTTCAGAGTTCAGATGGGCATCAAGTATCGTAAATTGGAACCTAAAGCCACGGCTTAACTGGTACATCAGTTCTGGTAATACCTTAAAGGCAGGTGTAGATTTTACTTACTATAATTTTAACCCCGGCGAAATCTCATCAATCAATAATTCTACCACAACTCCACAGGAATTTCAGGAAAAATACGCTCTAGAAACCGCACCCTATGTGGATTTCGAGCAGAAAATTTCCGATAAGTTGAGTCTACAATATGGCCTTAGATGGTCTTATTTTCAAAGGCTTGGAAATGAAACGGTACCGACATACCTAAACGGGGCTCCCCTAACCTTTAATACCACTTTAGACCTTTTTTATGAAAACGCCGTGGCCAGCGAAACAAACTATGCGAAGGGCGACATTATCGAAAGCTTTAATAATTTTGAGCCAAGGGCTTCTGCGCGTTTCCTTTGGAATGAGAACACGTCATTAAAAGCGAGCTACAATAGAAACTACCAGTATCTTCATCTGATGTCGAATTCCACATCGGCCACCCCTCTTGATATTTGGGCGCCAAGTGGTCCTTATCTAAAACCCCAATACTCTGATCAGTTCGCCCTAGGCTATTTTAGGACTCTGAAGGACAACAATTATGATTTTAGTGTAGAGGCCTATTATAAAGACCTTAGTGATGTGACCGATTTTGTAGACGGAGCGGACTTATTATTCCAAGAACAAATAGAGACTCAAGTGGTACAAGGTGATGGGCGCGCTTACGGTATGGAATTCCAATTAAACAAAAACTCGGGTAAATTAACAGGATGGCTCAGTTACACCCTAGCACGTACGGAACGTAAAATACAGGGTATAAATAATAATAAATTCTATCCAGCCAATAACGATCAACTTCATGAAGTGAGCCTAGTAGGTCTCTATAAGTTAAATGACCGTTGGGATTTCGGGGCAAATTTTGTTTATGGTTCGGGCAAGCCCGTGACTTACCCTACTGGAAAATTTGAACAGAACGGCCTAATTGTAGCAGACTATGAAGGCAGAAATGGAAATCGACTTCCAGCGTTCCATAGACTAGATCTATCGGCTACCCTAAATCCCAAAGAAGGAAGAAACGGTACATGGATATTCAGTCTGGCCAACGTGTATAATAGACAGAATGCCGCTACTATATTCTTTCGGGAACGTGTAGACGAGATTAACAATATTGACATCCCAACTGGACAAACCGAAGCCAGTAAGTTTTCTTTTTTAGGAATTGTTCCTTCGGTTACCTACCAATTCAAATTTTAACAAAAAAAAAAGAATATGAAAACAATAGTAAAAACAGTACTACATATTGCCTGTCTTTGTATTGGCATCCTTGTCCTTTCCTGTGAGACCGATGTTACCAATGATATCGACTTGGTCGAGTCCACTCCCAAATTAGTCATCGATGGAGGTCTGGAGCGTAACACTACGAGTCCATTGACAACACAGCAGTTTCGGTTGACCACAACAAATGACTTTCTGTCCAAAGATCCTAACCCGATAGTCTCTAACGCCGTGGTCTCAGTTACGGATGGTACAACCACTTGGACATTTGAACATACTGGTGACGGTCTCTATTCTAACGATGAGCTAGTACCAGAACTTGGAAATAGGTATACAGTAAACATTCAATGGAACGGGGAAACCTATGAAGGGTCGGATATGTTGAACGAGACACCACAATTTGAACGCTTTTTTACGGATTTTCAGGAAGAGACCATTTTTTCCCCTGAAGGGTACATCTTGAAGTTTGACACTACAGATCCTGTAGGTATCGAAAATTTTTATTACACCCGATTGTTCCGTAATGGAGAATTCGTCATCATACCCGACCCTGGTAATAGTCAGGTATTGATTACCTCCGATGATTTTTTTGATGGACAAAAACGTATCGGAATTGAAATCAACGGGGAAATTGCCCTAGCAATTGGGGACGTCGTCACAGGGCAACAACTGGCCATTTCAGAAGGATATTTTAATTATCTTTATGAACTGTTCACACAAACAGGAAACACGAGTATCTCTTTCGGGGGCAACCCACCACCCGCTACTATACGAAGTAATGTCATCAACCTGACCACACCAAGTAACCGTTCTGTTGGATATTTTTACACCGTTGATGTGACCGAGGATACGTTGACGGTAATAGATGAACAATAAAAACAAATCCGATTTGAAAAGAAATAGGTTCTTATTGTATCTACTGATAGCTTTTTTGGTTACCGTATTGGATTTCCTTGGTGAAATAAACAATGAAAACAGTATACTCGAACAAGAGTTATTCTTTGCGACGCTAACATTACCCTCCGTGATAGGGGTAACCTACCTGCTATATTTTTTAAGGAAATGGACTTTGAATTCAAGGTTCTATAAAAGTATCCAAGGTAAAGGGGTTTTATACCAAAGATTGTTTTGGGGCGTGGCTATTACAACCATGGCCCTTGTCCTTACCTTCTTTACAAGATATTTATCTATAGTGATACTTCCCGAATTTGATAGTGGGGTTTTCTTTGATTTTCTGTTTTTGGGTATATTCATCGGGATATTTTTTGTAGGTCTGTTTGTGCACGCATTAGAATCGTTTTCTGAATTGCAAAAAGAAAATCAGCAAGTTCAGATACGCATAAAGGATATTGAAAACGAAAAATTAATCGCTAAATTTCTTAATCTCAAGAACCAGTTGAACCCACATTTTTTGTTCAATAGTTTCAATAGTCTAAGTGGGCTCATTTCTATGAACCCTAAAAAAGCCGATTACTTTTTGAGCGAGTTATCCAAAGTATACCGCTATACCCTTGATCAATCAGATGAACTTGTAGTGCCACTCTCAAAAGAACTTGAACTGATACGCTCTTATATTGCCTTACAACAAATTCGTTTTGGTAAAAGTTTGGTCATAGATTATAACGTTGCCGCATCCGACCTAAAAAAAATGGTACCCCCTATGACGCTAGAGCTATTAGTAGAGAACGCCATAAAACATAATATCGTGGAAAAGGAACGCCCCTTAGAGGTTTCTGTTTATACAAAGGACAACTATGTAATTGTTTCCAATAATTACCAGCCCAGAAACGATTCCAACCAATATGGGGATTCAACTGGAAAAGGACTCTATAATTTAATAAATCAATATGACATAATCCATACTGAAAAACCTAAATTCGAAGTTCGGAACGGTAAGTACACAGCCATTGTCCCCTTAATAGAAGCGACCTAATGATAAAGGCAATCATCATAGAAGACGAGGAAATCGCAGCCATCCGGCTCCAGAACATGATTCAGGAAGTCGATGGTTCAATCGTAATTCAAAAAATAATACAATCCGTCAAACAGGCCATTGCTTATTTATCTTCCAATACTCCTGATCTTATTTTTTTAGACATCCATCTTTCCGATAGCAATTCGTTTGAAATATTCAGTCAGCTAGATGTTCATATACCTATTATTTTTACCACCGCCTACTCCGAATATGCCTTAAAGGCCTTCCAACAAAATAGTATAGACTATTTGTTGAAACCGGTGTCAATGGAATCACTTCAGCAAGCGATTAAAAAGTTCAAAAAATATGGTGCTTCGCAGGTTCCTGACTACAAGGCTATTTTTTCTGGGGAACACCATTATAAAAAACGATTTTTGGTAAAAATGAGCAATGCTTTACAAAGCATCAATGTATCGGACATCGCTTATTTCTACTCGGAGGATAAGATGACGTTTGCAAAACTCAAAAATGGAAAATACATTCCTTTGGACGATACGCTGAATACACTTGAAAACCAACTTGACCCAAACTACTTTTTCCGTATCAATCGAAAGTACTTGACGGGTATCGATTCCATTACGAGAATGTATTATGCCTCTAAGTCTAAAATTCAGATCGATCTAGATCCTGCGCCCGTAGAATTCAATGTATTCGTTTCTATCGAAAAAATCGGCAAGTTTAAAAAATGGCTATCTCTATAAATCTCTTAGGAGTTGGGTTTTAATTTAAGGGAATCTGACATTCTTAAAAACCTTGATTCATCGTAAAAATTCCAGACTCAT
Organism: Zobellia roscoffensis; assembly: GCF_015330165.1. Classification (NCBI taxonomy): domain Bacteria; kingdom Pseudomonadati; phylum Bacteroidota; class Flavobacteriia; order Flavobacteriales; family Flavobacteriaceae; genus Zobellia; species Zobellia roscoffensis. Next base: position 3,114,457 of record NZ_JADDXT010000002.1, on the reverse strand, counting down.
CTTTTTTTACAAGTATTTGAAACACATGCTCACTAGGTTTGACCAAGTTTAATAAAATACTTTACGATTATGAATGCAGCAGCACCACTCTTAAAGAAGGTACAGGAATACGTCAGCAATCTTTTTACCTACCATCTTTCGAAAAAATATTGTTTCCACAATTTGGAGCATACTAAAAATATCGTTCTGGCAGTGGGAATTATTTCAGATTTTTTGGAGTTGGATAACAACGATAAACAGGTGTTACAATTGGCAGCATGGTTTCACTGCACAGGGTATCTGAGCAGACCGATGGACAATGAACCTATAGCGGTGCTCATAGCTGAGAATTACTTAAGAACAAACAAGTTTTCGCCCAATACTATACATAAGGTCAGGGGCTGTATTTTGGCTACTAGAAAAGATTCAAGTCCTAAAAATCATTTGGAAGCGGTTATCAAAGATGCGGATATGTTCCACATTTCCCAGGACAATTACTGGACACAAAATTGGTTGCTCCGCGATGAGCTTAACTTGACCTGTGAATTACAGTTCAACGATGCGCAATGGTATAAAACCCATTTAGACTTCTTGAAAATTTTTTTGTTCCGAACAGCCTATGGAGAAAAGTTCTTAGAACAATCCAGGAACAACTTAATCTACGAAAACGAAACCATACTAAAGTCTATCTCTGGTAATGAAAAGGGATCGCTTAGTCCTATTCCCTCCCACCTATCTTCAATGGGAACAAGAGAAGTTTTTGTTCTAGAAAGTGGATGTAGGATAGCTATTTAAAAAATTCGCTCTATTAAGAACTATGGAATTGACCGATGCCAAATTACAGGAAACAACTATTGATGTGAAGGCGTTAAGACATCTATGGGCAGAAGAAAAAGACAAACAGCACATCGTATCGATTGTGGATTCGGGTGGATATGGAATCCTCGGAGGCTATTAAAGTACCGTTTTAGAAGCAATAAACGATCTGCCTGCAGGTCTATTATAAATTGACTGAAAGAAAGAAATAAAAAATGAAGAATGAAGAATGATATTATTACTTTTTGGATAACTACAGGAATTATTTTTTTGTTGTTCGGAGTTGTAACAGCACTTACCGCCAATATGGATATAGCTAAACAGAGTATAACTGCCTTAGGCTATCCAGAATACTTCGGTACGATGCTCAACGCATTTAAAATTATCGGGGCCTTGGTCTTGATTATACCCCGGATTCCACCTAAGGTGAAAGAATGGACATATGCCGGGTTCGGGATTGATTTTATCTCTGCCTTTATAAGCATGTGGGCTGTCGAGGGCGTTTGTCCCCATCTATTTTTTCCATTGGTAATGCTTGCCATCTTGGTGGCTTCCTATGTATTCTACCATAGAACTTATGCACTTGTAGAATAAAATAAACGAGCATAATCAAAACAAGCTGAGCATGCAAAACAATGATATCACCTATGCGAACGAACTAGGGGAACTATTGGGTCCTTTTCTAAGAATTATAAGGGCTACTGGTTTTTTTGAAGCCTATGTTTTTATGCCATTAATGACGGTCTTATCCATTTATCTTTTTATCGAACTTAGACATAAATTAAAGTCGAATGGAACATTTGATAGGGGATTCCCAAAAAAATACAGACTGACATTTCTTGGCCTTTATTACGTTCTTTGCTTTATGGCCACTAATGTTACGGCAGTAGCATTCAAAACCTTAATTATAGAAGAAATGGACTATGAAACCACACCCTGGTTTCTCCCTTTAGTAGGACCATTACATTTCTATATTTTGAGTGTGGTAGCAGTCTATTTGTGGCTTATACGCCGAAACCTAAATAAATTGACGGATTGTCTATTGTGCATCTACCTTCAAATAGGTTTACTAGGAGGGTACTATATTGGCGTTAACCGTTTGATGAACGAACCATTCGAATTTACTGATGTAACCACAGGAGTAAGTGGAATATTCTTTCTGCTGTGGTTCGGGATATTGAACACCGATATTATAGTTCGCTTTTTTAGGAAAAGTACAGAGGAGGTACCTTTTATTAAAAAAAAAAGTCAATCAGTAGATATTTAAACCTAGCCTATATCTAGGTTACCCGTAAAATTTGTTTGTTGCCTTACAATAATTAGTCAACTAGTTTAAAGCTTAAGCGAATTCCTTTGAAAAACGTTATAACATATGTCTGAATCTTCCCAAAAGTTAAAAAAATGAGGCTTTTACCTTAACTGCAGGAAAGTCCCCTATTAAGTTCAAACCCAGTTCCACAAGAACCTAAATATTAAAACTTTTTATTCGTAGACCTCACTGAAACTTAACATAGAAATAGGACACGTAAGATATGAAATCCGTACTCATTTTGAGACATTTTCATAGTGTTTTAAAAAACAAAAAACCTCGTAAATCATATGATTTACGAGGTTTTACTTTGTCGGGGTGGCAGGCTTAAAAACCTGAACACAAACCCTTTTAAACCAGTATTTTATATGTCAATTTAAAAAAAGGACACCAATTAAGACATCAACGAGAGCTTCCTAAGCTTTCTATAAAACAAATCTAATGAAATGATTTTAAATAACATTAATCCGGAAATCACTAGGGTTATTGTTTTTTCAAAATTCAACAAAGAAGCCTTAACATGTAATAATCAATTACGTATACTTAATTTTTTATAGGATACAGTATTTATATGTTAATTCACGCGATACATATTTATCTTCGGAATTAGAGGCTACTCTTCCAAGAGCAATCAAAAATTACAATGTGTCCCTACGTACAAAATGAATTAAATCTTCAACCATATTTTTACTCCCACAAAATAGGGCTTCACGTTGATGCAATGCAGTTGGCTTAACATCTAAAATTCGTTCATATCCCGTAGTTGCAACACCATTCGCCTGTTCAGTCAGAAACGCTATCGGGTTACATTCATAAGTCAACCGTAACTTGCCATTTTGTCTTGGGCCGATCCTAGGGTACATATAAATACCTCCTTTTATCAAATTTCTATGAAAATCAGAAACCAATGAACCTATATACCGTGAAGAGTAAGGTCTGTTTTCTTCTTCTCGTTGGCAATACTTTATATAGTCCTTAACCCCCTGAGCAAAATGTACATAATTACCTTCATTAACGGAATAGATTCTTCCATTTTCTGGAAACTGCAGATTTGGGTGGGAGAGATAAAAAGTTCCTAATGCCGGGTTTAAGGTAAAGCCGTTAACACCACGCCCTGTACTATACACCAAAATTGTAGACGTACCGTACATAACATATCCGGCAGCAACTTGCTTGTTTCCTGGCTGTAAAAAATCCTTCAATTCTACTGGTTTGCCTATAGGCGAGGTTCTTCTATATATAGAAAATATAGTTCCTACCGATGCATTGACGTCAATATTTGAAGAGCCGTCCAGAGGGTCAATAAGAATGACATATTGATTACTATTTTTTCCGTCATGACTATTTACGGCTATAAAATCTTCTTCTTCTTCCGATGCTATACCACATACAATACCTCTTTGAATAAGAGTTTGTATAAATTTTACGTTAGCGTAAACATCTAGTTTCTGTTGATTTTCCCCTTGTACATTCGTATTTCCCGCGTCACCAAGAATATCTACCAACCCCGCCTTGTTCACTTCGTGATTCGTGATTTTAGCAGCCAAACGTATGGCATTAATTAGTTTTGATAATTCACCGGTAGAATAAGGAAAAGCCGATTGATTGTCAAAAATAAACTCCCCTAGAGTCATTTTTTGATTGGTCATTTTATATATTTTTATATTTTAAGGCAATGGATAACAGTACTCAAGTAAGAAAAGTACCATACTTAAATTGAATGTAAATGATTCAATAATTCGCTCGTAAATTGTTCTTGTATTGGTCCGATTTCCTTTTTACCATACAAATCATGCCATTCTTTGGAATCATTTTGAAGATTATAAAATTCTCCCGTGATAATGTCCTCCATTTTATAATCGGCAGCCTCCTTTTTTCGATGGAATACAAGTATCAGTTTATATTGGCTCGTCCTCCACATAAATGCAGCTTCACCCTTACGTTCATGAAGTGCTGAAAAGCTTGCTTTTCTTGGCCTATTTTTTAAAAGGTTTTTTCCAGGTAATTTTTTCTCCATATCTATTTCTGCCAAATCCAAGAGAGTGGGTAAAATATCTATGTTTTCTGTAGGCTGACGGTTTACTTTACCTCCCTTAAATGACTCCGGCAAGGCCGTTCCTGTCATTATCAACGGAACTCGAACACTTGATTCGTATAAGTTATATTTATTGAACCTATAGTAACGCTCACCCAACATTTCTCCATGATCAGAAGTATATATAATAATAGCATTATCTAAAATTCCTTTTTCTTTCAAAGCATCCAACGTACGCCCCATCATATCATCGATCCACGTTACATTGGCATAATACCGCATTGTCATTGACTTCCAATCTTCCTCAGGAGCGTTTTTCCAGTAATTTTCATACATTTCTCTCCTGTTTACACCTTCCGAATGTGGTGAATAATCTTTATTCCATTTTGGTTGCTCCGAATAAGAAATGTTATCTGCATTATATAAATCTTCATAGCCTTTAGGCACATTATGTCCTGCATGCGGTTTCATATATGAGAGATAAAAAAATAGCGGACGCTCATCTTCTCTCTTTTTTATATACTTTATAGCCTGCTTTGTTACCCAACCATCACGATGATCTTCTTCTGGAAGTTCACTGGTAAAACCTAAATAACCCAAGTTGTTTTCCTCACCGGCACCCATTGATTTCGTTTCCTCATTATATCTTTGCTTGGCTTCAGGGTTCAAGTCTTGCATACTAATAGCTCCGTCTTCAGCTATTTCCGATACATACCTCGTTTCAAATCCCCTAGTCCCTGTTTTATACCTACCCCAGTGGGTTTTTCCAAAACCAGCCGTTTCGTATCCGGCATCTTTAAAATATTGGGCCATTGTCTTTCCTGGTAAACTATCGTCACTAACACCGCCCCCTGTATTTCGGTAAACACCTGTCTGATTTGGATAAAGTCCGAACATTATTGAATTGCGGCTTGGCACACACATTGGTGCCTGGCAAACAGCCTGATTGTAATAAGTGCCACTAGCTGCAAGACTATCCAGCGTAGGTGTATGTACTTGCTCGTTTATCATGCCCAGAGCATCGTACTTATGTTGGTCATCCATGATGAATATGATATTCGGACGCTTTTTAATTACTTCATTTTTTACTTTTTTTTCATTATTCCCGCAGGAAACTATCATTACCAAAACTCCCACGCCCAGCAACACCTCTTTAGTGAGTAACATAAATTATTAAGTATTATCGATTAAAATATAGTTCATACCATAACCCAACAGACTACTCCATGTGGAATAAATGTTTTAAATCAGTAGACACTGGGCTACTATCTTCATTGGTTTCCATAAGGTTGGCCATATAGCTCCACCATTTTTTGCAAATCTCAGTATTGGCTATCTCATTCCATTGTTCTTCTGATTCTATTTCAGCGTAACCAAACAGGAAACAGGTATTGTTATCTAAAAAAATATTATAATTATGAACCCCATGGCCCTTAAGTACTTCTTTTAATTCCGGCCAAATTGGGTTGTGCCTTTTGGTATATTCCTCAATTTTATCTTCATATACCTTCATTTTAAATGCTTTTCTGATCATTTTACTATTGTATTACGTTCAGCCCCTCAGGAGCATCGATTTCTGTTTTAACTTTACCATCCTCACCAATTGTATGACTCACTTTTAATACACCATACTTGGTAGGAAAACTACCTCTAACCCATTTAAGGTTGCCCAGGTTTGGTGAAATTTTTACTTTATTACCTCCATCCATTACATTCACTCCTAGAACGTGTTGGCTTAACCAAGCAGTAGGTCCACTAGCCCATCCGTGACACAAGCTATGCCGGTAACCTACGTAACAATACTCACCAAAATCACCATGAATATCACTATTGCTCTCAGGTATCAGCTTATCTATTGGGCCGCTATTAGTAATATCTAGTATATCAAAATCTTCCCAAAAAGTGGTTGCGCCTAAATCCAACATACCACCCCAATACTTACGTATTACGCTAAGTGCACTATTATAATCCCCCGCTTTTGCCATGGCTTCAAGTATATAATATCCATAGAAGGTAGACATACGTTGTACACCATCTTTAGTGAGCACCTTGCTGTTTTGTTTCTTGGCATCTTTTAAATTGGCAAGTACCATTAAGGCCGCTGCCTGCTTAGTGTTGTTATCCTTTGGTTTGTGTTTTTTAAACCTATCGGCTATCTTTTTATATTTTTTTTGCAGTTCAGGTTTGGCTAAAACAGACATCATATCGGCACCTGCTTGAAAAGTCATTATCATCATCGCCTGGAGTCCTGCATGTATAGCCTCTGGCTTTTCACTAGTGGGCCAATCTAAAAATCTGTTTCCATTTAAAGTTTCTTTGTTATCCTTATCTATGAATGTGCTCAATTGATCCAGTAAACCAATCATATAAGGTTCTTGTTCTTTTAAGTAAGAAAGATTTCCATGGTAATCATATAAGTTTTTATGAATAAGTAGCCACCACATAGAGTAAGAGCTAATACCGTTCATCCATTGCGGCAATGGATGTTGGTCACGTGCCAGATCTAAACTCTTACTTACTATTTCATGATTACCAAAAACAGTATTGATGGTCATTACTTCAGGGTGCATATCTCCTACCCAGACCAAACGGTCCCGTTTAATACCATCCCATAAATAATTTTGCATATTTAGATGTACCGTATAAGCGCCTGTAAGCCAAATTTCATTTAAACGTTCATCATCACTTTCAAAACTTCCTAAATAAGGTATATTACGATAAACAAAAGCAGCTTCTATAGATTTTATGGGGACATCTTCTCCTGAATCCACAACATCTAGCCGTAGGAACCGATAACCGGTTTCACCTACTTCTACACTGCCTAACCACGGAACTTCAATTATAAAATCACGCAATGAATGTTCATTAGTGGCGTTCTGTCGCCCTCCAATTTCGGACATCGCCTCCCCAACAGATTCTCCAAAACGAAGGCGTAATTTAAGGGGTGTTTTACTTTTACGTATTCCCATAGAGATTTTAACCCCACCGTGAATCTCTTTTCCAAAATCCAGTAATATTCCTGGTTTCTCATTCTCTGTACTTACAAAACGAAAAAGGTTTTTATCATTTACCGCAACCTGACCATTTCCTTTTTCAAGCAGTCTTTCTGAATTTAGAATTGATTCTCCTGAATCATCAGATTGCCAAACAATACGCTGCGGTGTAAGGTACGTCTTAACCATTTCCGAGGTGCTTGCTACTTTTACATACTCAGGGCCAAATACAGGTGGCAACTGGGCATACGTAAAATTTACAAAAGGTAGTAGACATAAAATTAAGTGGAGTTTTTTCATTTTTAGAGAGTGAATTGAAATAAAATAAGATTGTAAAAAACTGAATATTGTCAAAAATAAACCTTGAAAAAGGGTTATCTATCCTGCACAGTACTGCTATCTTAGGCTTATTGTGGCAACCTATTCAAACTTCTCATTTAACTTGTTGATTTCTGAGCATAATTCATCTAAATTCTCGATGACCAAATAACTAAGACCTCCGTTTAATCAGCGCTATATATGTACTTTCATAACCTAGCGCTACTGCTATTCCATCAAGAAAATTTATTATAATCGGTGTATGAACTCCCATTCCCTAATTGGTGTCGTCAAACGAAAGGCATCAGTGTTCCGACCTTATCTCCATTATCCACTTCAAAAACCATCTTCTAAATATTCTACATCCAAGTTTGACATTGAAGGATTGATGATTGGAACTCTGCCGAAATAGATGTAGAGATTTTTCAGTGCGGATATTGGATACACTGTTGAAAGTTCTTGACTTGACGGAATATTTTCACCGCATATTTCATCTGTACGATTACACGTAAGTCAAACCATTCCAAAATATACGCCTTTCACTAATCATTAACTTATTTATAAAAGTTCTCTTTTTTAGAGATATATTGAAAATTACTTTATCTATAATTTAGTACTACCTTACATATTTATTACGAAGGATTTTCGGCATAGCTGATGGAATATACATTTCGCCAGACCCCTTATCGCCCTGCGGTTTGTAATGGGGACTAGTGCCTGTGCTTTCTGGTTCATAATTAGAATTATCACTCTCAGATTTCCACCAATTCAACCAATCTTTTTCAAGTTCTATGACCTTATTTTCATTGTATTGTGCCAGATCATTTGTTTCCAAAGGATCCATTTTAACATCATACAATTCCCAACCGCTACCATCTACTTCTACCAAACTCCATTTATCGGTACGAATGGCCCGATTGTCCATAAACTGAAAGTACATAGGTGATTTTCTGTCCCAACTTTCCCCTTTTAATAAAGGGAGGAAAGATTCTCCAGCAAAGTCATCCGTGTTTTTCTTAAACGCATTTACTTCTGATTTTGAGGCTACTTCTAGAATGGTAGGCATAATATCCACTACATGTAAATTTTGGTTTGATAAAACTCCAGTTTTTTTGATGCCTTTTGGCCACCAAGCAACCGCACCCGTTTTTACGCCACCTCCATGTTGACTGATTTTGTACAACCTTCTCGGGCTGACGCCGGCATAGGCCCAACCTGTTCCTGGCTGGTAATTAGAACCTATTTCACCTGGTAATAAGCCTCTATTAAGAAAAACACTATCCATTACAGAAAATGAATCCGTACCATTATCGCTCAAGAAAATAACTAAGGTATTATTATCTTTTCCGGTAGATTTTAAAGCCTTCATTAACCTTCCAATTCCAGCATCCATTCGTTCTACCATTGCGGCATATACGGACATCCTTAAATCTTCTAGGTCTTTTTGCTCTGGAGAAAGGGAATCCCAATGCGGTAAGTTTAAAGGATAGGCAGGCAAAGGCGTTTCTTGTTCTATTAACCCCATACTTTTCTGTTTTTCAATTCGCTCTTCTCGAATCGCTTGCCAACCTTTTAAATAAGAGCCTCTGTATTTAAGGATGTCTTCTTTGGGTGCTTGTAAAGGATTATGTGGAGATTGATAACTCAAATATAAAAAGAAAGGCTCCTCTGTATCAGGACTCTCGGAACTTATAAAATCGATTGCTCGTTTACTGAAAGCATCTGTACTATAAAAACCGTTATCAAAGTCATCATATTTTTCATGGTTCAAACGATAATCTGGACTTCCCTCAAAATAACTAGAATATCCGCCTAAAAATCCAAAAAAATAATCAAAACCTTTGTTGTTTGGCTCGTCGTTTAAATGCCATTTACCAACCAATCCTGTTCGGTAGCCTTCCCCCTTCAGTGCTTGGGCCAAATTTGTACCCGCTTCTATTCCATAACCCACTTTTGGCCACCATTGACCTGTAAGCATTGAACTTCTTGAAATTACACACATTCCTGCATTATGCATATTCGGTAAGCGAAGACCTGATTTTGCCATCTTATCCAATGTAGGAGTTGCGATTTCTCCACCGTAGCATCCCAAGTCACTATACCCTAAATCATCGGCGACTATTAAAATAACGTTGGGTCGTTCTTGTTCTATCTCTATATTGTCTTTGCATCCCACTAAAAACACAGCAATATAGAACACTGTAAGAATAAATTTTCTCGAATCTACTTTTGTAAACAAAATATATAGGGAATTCAACTTAAAAATGTACATCTATAATTATATTTTGGTTTCTTCAACAAACTTTGAAAACAAATTTATAAACCGTGTTTCCCGTGCGCCTTTATTTGAATTGTAACAGGAATTTTTTACTGGCAATATGTTCGCTCAATATTCTCTTTATATAACTCATTACTTTTTAAACAACACACCCTTTAAATCAAGCTTTTCTAAAGCCAAATTGGATTATGCCTTTTAGTATATTCTTCTATTCTACCTGAATATAGTTTCATTTTAAATGCTTTTTGAATCATTTTATTTTGTAATATTTTTTGATTTTATAAAAGTATTACCTGCATTGCATTTAAGTATCCTGCACAATACTGCAAAGAAAACAACACCTAATTAATCAATAGAAATGTACGGTATAGTACAGGATACTTTTAGACCGAAATCCTATTATTATTGTCAAACATCTTACAACACCAACTACAAAAAAGTGTACCATGAAAACTTTGCTCACAGTATTATTTATTACTTTAACACATACTGGTTATATTCATGCTCAAGACACAAAATTAAATCTCCTTTCTATAGTTGAACCTAAAGTAGAGTATCACAAAAACCCTACAGGTCTTGATGTAATACATCCTAGATTTAGTTGGATTTTAAAGGGAGAGGGTCGAAATAGGTCTCAATCTGCATATCAAATTATTGTTGCTTCTTCCATAGACAAACTGACAAAAAATGAAGCGGATACTTGGGATAGCGGAAAAGTAAATTCTAACGACACCAATCAAATAGAATATGATGGAGTTCCCTTAAAATCAGATTCTAAATATTACTGGAAAGTAAAGATATGGGATGAATCAAGAATTGCTTCAAAATGGAGCGCACCTGCCTATTGGACGATGGGACTCTTAAATTTTTCAAACTGGAAAGGGCTTTTTATTGGCCACGACGTAGGTTATGACAAAACCGATAAATATGATAGTCTGTATTTACCACCTGCTAGATATCTAAGAAAGTCTTTTACTATAAATAAAAAAATAAAAAAAGCAACAGTCTACTCTACCGCTCTAGGACTTTACGAACTAAGATTAAACGGTAACAAGGTGGGAGATGATTATTTTTTACCAGGATGGACGGATTATAATAAAAGGCTATACTATCAAACTTTTGATATTACGGACAGACTTCAAGAAGGCGAGAACGTAGTTGGGGCGGTTATTGCGGATGGATGGTACGCTGGTTATATTGGATATGCTCTTTTGGTACGCTTGGATAAGGTTAGGGAATTCTACGGGGTCAACCCTTCTTTCATGGGACAAATACATATTGAATACGAAGATGGCTCAACCAAAATCATAGCTTCGGATCGTTCTTGGAAATCAAATGAAGGAGCTATTCGTGAAGCGGATATTATAATGGGAGAGACTTACGATGCTCGATTAGAACATTCAGGTTGGGACACTCCAAATTATGATGATAGCGGATGGAAAAATCCAAAAATATACACCTACCCCAATGGAAAATTAGAAGCCCATCCAGGTACGAAAGTTAAAAATGTTGAGCAATTAACACCTATTGAAATTACGGAACCCGGCCCAGGAACCTATGTTTTTAATCTCGGAAAAAATATTGCCGGGATTGCCGAACTCAAAGTGAAAGGTCCAAAAGGAACAAAGGTCAAATTGCGTTTCGGAGAAATTTTAAAGAGCGATGGCCATATTCAGACCGAAAACCTGAGAAAGGCAAGGGCTACCGACACTTATATTCTCAAAGGTGAGGGTCTAGAAACTTGGCAACCAAAATTCACCTATCATGGCTTTCAGTATGTGGAAGTAACAGGATACCCCGGAAAGCCTACTTTAGACGCCATTACAGGGCTAGTCTTAAGCTCTATTGAAACTGGTGCTAGTACCTTCAGTTCATCCAATGCAATGAACAATACCCTGTTCAAAAATATAAACACTACACAAAGTGCCAATTTTTTTGAGATTCCTACGGATTGTCCACAAAGGGATGAACGTCTAGGATGGACGGGAGATGCGCAAATCTATATGCGTTCCGCCACCTACAATTCAGATGTGGCCGCTTTTATGACCAAGTTTTTGGTAGACCTTGATGATGCACAACGTTGGTACGGAGCATATCCGAATTTTGCTCCTTTCCCTTATTCAAGACCCAATCAATATGCACCCGCTTGGATGGACGTTGGTATTATTATTCCGTATAACATGTACAAAGTCTATAATGACACCCGTGCCCTAGATTTTATGTATGAAGGTATGCAAAAGTTCATGGCGTTCCAAGAAGACGCTAGCACAGATTATTTACGGCCAGGCGGAGGCAACAATTGGGGAGATTGGCTTGCCGTTAACGAAGAAACGAGCCATGATTTCATAGGTACTTCATTTTATGGATACGATGCCAAACTAATGGCCGAAATGGCAGAAGCACTGGGCAAAACCGAAGATGCCGTCAAATACAGAAATCTATTTGAAAATATTAAAAAGACCTTTGCTAAAAAATATATATTAGCCGACGGACGTACTACGGAAGATACCCAAACTACATATGCCCTAGCCTTGTATTTTGATTTATACCCGGACAATCTAGCAAAAAAAGGAGCAGCTAGGCTAGCAGAAAAAATAGAAAAAAACGGATATAAATTTTCTACGGGTTTTTTAGGTACCAAACATGTTATGCTGGCCTTGTCGAAATACGGCTATAATGACATCTCCTACAAAGTGTTCCAACAGACCGAGTACCCCAGCTGGGGTTATTCCGTTGAAAATGGAAGCACATCTATATGGGAACGCTGGAACAGCTATACCAAAGACGATGCAGAAAATTCGGACCTGAATGCCAAAATGAACTCCTTTAGCCATTACGCTTTCGGTTCGGTTGCAGAATGGATGTTTCAACATGCCGTAGGAATCGATACCGAAGATTCTGGATATCGGAATATTATTATAAAACCCGCCATAACCAAAGAAATGGATTTCATAGAGGGTAGCTATAAAAGTATTAACGGTACCATAGCATCTGCTTGGAACTGGAAAGGTAACAGGGTTCTAATGAACATAAAAATACCAGTTAATACGAAAGCTAAAGTTCATATTCCAACATCGGTACTGTCCGATATAAAAGAAGGGAATAAAAGTCTCTCTAAAAATAAATCCGTTAAAATATTAAACTCAAACGAAAAAGAAACTATCATAGAGGTCGGTTCCGGGACCTATACATTTAGTTCAAAAATTAAATTGCATGAACAAAACTAATGTAACCAAAACAGGAATTGCAGAGGTTTAATTAAGATAATTATGATTTTTTATCTTTTCTTACCTCTGTTGGATTTAATCTCATCTTTTGTTTGAAAACCCTAGAAAAATAATGTTCCGAATGAAAACCGCATTCAAAAGCCACTTCAGAAATAGATAAATCAGTTTCCTGAATAATACGGGCAGCATTTCTGAGCCGCAGCATTAAGAGGTATTGATTTGGTGGTGTGTCAAAAATCTCCTTGAACGATTTTCTAAACCAGCTATAGCTTACTTTAAATTTATCACAAAGAAGTTCAAAATCAATATTTTGATTCCACTGCCTGTGAATTTCATTCTGCATTTCGTGAATAGTTTGCTTTTTATGCGAAAGACCATTATTGTTTTTCAAAACGGAAGCATATGCAATTCCTAGCAAATTTATAAGGTGAAAAGAAGACATTTTCTTCAATAAGGCATTATCCGTTTCTATAGTCTCTATGAGATTTGAGAAAGTTTCCAAAAACTCAGGAATAAAAAAAACATCTATTATAGGGTTCTCTGGGCTAAAACATTTTTGTTCGAGTAGATATTTTGCATATTCCCCTGTAAAACCAACCCAATACTCTTCCCATCCTGTACTAATTTTGGGCCGGAACCTATGCCATACCTCTGGAAACAAAAGAAATACAGTACCTGCACCTATTTGTTGAGGAGGAAGTCCATTGGCTTCAAAAATTCCCTCACCCTTAGTAATGTATATAATCTGATACTCTTTTAAATACCTTCCTTTATTCCAATCAAAATAATATCCTTCAGGATGATCTACTTCAGGATAATGCACATTTGGAGGGTGTACATTATGGCCTAAATTCAATATTTGGACTCCAAAATTCTCAGAAGTTGCCTCTAATTTATGGGTTAGGTATTTTTTGAAAATTCTCATATCAAATAGTACAAAAGATAACCAGTTTGTGTATGGATATTATAAAATATATAATCTTATTTTGACAAATACCCCAATTACAACCACAATATATTACATAATACACAAAACATAATGATTCAATACTAAAAAAAAATAAATTTTATGATACAAACACATAATAATTAAGCAGTAGCAGGTGTAGAACAAATGCATCAAAAAATAAAAACTATCCAACCAATAAATGATCAACCTATGAAAACAAAAAAGTCGCATTTAAAAATTTTGCTGCTGCTAACACTCTTCACCTGTATCTGCTCCTTTGGACAAAAGCAAATAAATGGTGTAGTAAGTTCTTCAGATGGCACTCCCCTGCCTGGCGCCAATATTGTTGAAAAAGGCACAACCAACGGAGTTACCGCTGATTTTGATGGAAATTTCACAATAAACGTTTCTAACGACAGCTCAGTTTTGTCTGTGTCCTATATTGGATTTTCTACAAAAGAAATTGCCGTAAACGATAAAAGTACCCTAAACCTTGTTCTGGAAGAAAATGCTGCAGGACTAGAAGAAGTGGTCGTAGTTGGCTATGGTACAAAACGAAAAAGAGACATTGTTTCGGCTGTTTCCGTGGTTGACCTTAAAGAAGTAAAAGACGTCCCTGCAACAGATGCTTCCCGGTTGCTCTTGGGGCAAGCTCCAGGTGTTATTGTAGGGCAAACTTCAGGCCGACCAGGCCAAGAACTTAATATTGTAATTAGGGGATTAAGTTCTTTAGGAGCAGACAGTAAACCTCTGTATGTGATAGATGGTTTTCCCGTAGGAACATCTACTGGCCTTAGTATTGACCCTGCCGATATTGAATCCATGACTGTCCTAAAAGATGCCGCTTCTACAGCCATTTACGGTGCAAGAGGGTCTAACGGCGTTATTCTAATCAATACCAAACAGGGTAAAGAGGGGCGAACAAGTGTAACTTTAGACGTAGTCTCCGGCCTACAACAAGTACCCGATTCACGGAGGGAAAAAATGTTGAATGCACAAGAATTCGGTCAGTTTCAGAAAGAAAGCTGGATAGACAAATATATACTAAATGAAGAACGCGAACCTTTAGAGAGTGAAATACCGTTAAGAATTAGAACGCCCGAACAATATACGACATCTACAGACTGGTTTGATGAAATAGTCAATGATGCCGCACTATTCAAAAAGTATAATTTAACCATTACTTCTGGTAGTGAAAAAACGAAATCAGTCATCTCAATGGGGTATTTGGACCAAGAAGGAGTTATAATTAAAACCAATTTTGAGCGCTTTAACGTAAGAGCAAACGTAAATACCAAAATTACCGACAAAATTACGGTTGGTTTAAACGTTACCGGCTCAAGAACCAACGAACGGTTTATTGATGACGGCAGTAGAAACCTTGTAGTAGGAAGAGCCTTATGGGCTGATCCTCGAGAGCCAGTTTACAACCCTGACGGAAGTTTTAATGACTATATAGGAGGTTATGGCGGCGAAGGAGACCTAATTTTCGGATCTCCCAATCCTGTTCAGCTATTACATGAAGAAAAAAATACAAGACATATAAACAGGCTTCTTTCAAATGCTTTTATTGAATTCGATTTTCTTAAAAACTTTAAATTTAAGTCTCTAGTAAACACCTCGTTAATTGGCTCTAGAGAAAATAGCTTTAGACCTTCTACCCTAGCTGCTAATGGTTTTAATAGTCCACCACCAAGAGATGCCATATTAAGTGAAACCTACACCGAAGAAGTAAATTGGTCAACAGATCAGTTACTCAGTTATTCAAAAGTCATACAAGATAATCATGCTTTAGATATACTTTTAGGCTATACTGCTCAAGAAGCCACACTAAGAAACATTGATGGAGATGGCCAAAAATTTCCTGATGACCAAGTTCAATTTCTTCAAAACGCCGAAGTTTTTAGTGTTGAATCAGGCGAAAGTAGTTGGAGTCTACTTGCCTATTTTGCTCGTTTGAACTATGCTTATAAAGACAAATATTTGGTATCGGCCACTTATCGTCGTGAAGGAAGTTCCAGATTTGGATCTGATAACAGATGGGGTAATTTTCCTTCAGTTTCATTAGGATGGCGAGTTTCAGATGAATATTTTTTAAAAGAAACTGATTGGTTAAACGATTTAAAACTTCGAGCAAGCTTTGGTGTAACGGGCAATAATAATATAGGTAACTACCGTAGTCTTTCCACATTAGCCTCTGAAAATTATATATTGGGAAATTCCTTCCAACCTGGAAAAGTACTAAACTCATTGGCCAACCCACAATTGGGATGGGAAGAATCCAATCAATACAATTATGGCCTAGACCTAACAATTTTTAATAATCTGGTTTTTACCGCCGAGTACTATAAGAAAACTACTAAAAACATGTTACTTCCGGTGAACATTCCTGTTATCTCCGGATTTGAAACCACATTTACCAACATTGGCAAAGTCCAGAATACGGGTTTAGAATTCGCTCTTGGTTATCGAAAGCAAATTACCGATAACTTAAGATTGAGAGGTAATTTTAATATTTCGTTTAACGACAATAAGGTTTTAGAAATAAACGGAGACAATGATGAAATAAGAAATGGTGGGTTTTACGGTACTACCAACGTATCTCAGGTGGGTCGCCCCATTGGAATGTTGCACGGTTTCAAAAATTTGGGGGTATTCCAAACAGAAGAACAAATTAATTCCTCTCCCACTCAAGACGGGGCCATTCCCGGTTCATTCATATATTTTGATGCAAATGGTGATGGAGAAATCTCATATGACACTACGGATTGGGTAGAAATAGGAAATCCCCATCCTGAGTACGTATGGTCATTTACTCTAGGCGCAGACTATAAAGCTTTTGACTTTAACGCAGTTTTAACCGGATCGGAAAACTATGATGTTTATAGAAATATAGAATCTACTACACTTAACCTTGATGGAGTTTTTAATGTTGATGTGCGAGCCAAAGAGCGTTTTCGTTCTACCCAAAATCCTGGAAACGGGATAGTACCTACAAGTAATTTCTGGAAATGGGAACGTGAATCCAATTCCTTTTACGTTCATGATGCCAGCCATATTTGGGTTAGGAGTGTTTCCCTTGGGTACACACTACCTATAAATGAAGATGCCCTGTTGAGCAATGCCAGAATCTATATCAATGCAGATAATCTTTATCTATTTTCAGATTTCCCAGGTGGTAACCCTCAAGTGAGTACGGCAGGAGGAATAAACCCGGGAAGAGACGATTCTGCCTATCCCGTTCCTAGAACTATTACCCTAGGAGCAACATTATCATTTTAACATCACCTAAATAAATATACCCATGAAATTTCCAACAAAACTTATAGGGACTCTACTGGCTTTGTCCATATGCGCTTGTAGTAATGAATTTCTTGACAAACAAAACCCTACGCAACTTGGGGAAGAAACATTCTATAATACTGAGGTACAGGTCCACCAGGCAGTAATAGGTATTTACAGCCAACTACAGGGCGTGATAGCCGACCAATGGTTGTTTCAAGAATTCATCACAGACAATACAACGGTTCACTTCAACGAAGGAAATAGAGGAAACGGACCTAATATCGAATCAATCGAATATTGGCAATACAATTCCAACACAGGTAAAATATATGACGTTTACAGACGTATTTATAATTCTTTGGGAAATATTAATACCGTATTGTCCAAACTTTCGGAAACCGAGATTGAAGCAAGTGCAAAATCAAGGTTTGAAGCAGAGGCGAGGTTTTTTAGAGCTTATTACTATTTCCTTCTTTCTCAGTATTTTGGGAATACCATAATTGTAGAAGAGTCTATTCAAGACCCCTCCGAAGCTTTTGAATATTCACGTTCCCCAATCTCTGAAATCTATGCTTTGATAGAAAGTGATTTGGCCTTCTCTATAGCAGCCCTTCCAAAAGAAGTGTCCGCTTCAGAATCTGGCCGGCTATGTAAAGGTGCCGCACTTACGTTGCAAGCTAAGGTTTCTTTAACCCAACAAGATTATGTAAAAGCACAGACTGCTTTAGAAGAAGTAATGGATTTAGGCATTTATTCATTATTACCCAATTATGCCGACATATTTGATCCGAACAACAAAAATCACCAAGAATCCATATTTGAGGTGCAATTTCAGGGAGATAATGACTTAGGGGAATCTAGTGGATTTATCTATAATTTTTACCCATTATTTTCGCAAGGTGCTGTTACTGGTTTTCCAGGTGTTGACGGCAATGGATGGAATATTCCCACTCTTGATTTGATCAACTCTTATGAAGAGGGCGACTTGCGCAAAGACGCATCCTTAAGCGAAGGTTACACAAACAATGAAGGTGTATTTGTAGCTATTCCGTTCATTGAAAAATTTCATCATACCCACTCTGTTCAAGGTCGCCCAGACGACAATTGGCCGGTGTTTCGCTATGCCGATGTAATATTGATGTTGGCCGAAGCAATAAATGAAACGTCAGGTCCGACCAACGAATCTTTAGGCTATTTGAACCAAGTTCGTGAAAGGGCAGGATTAGACCCCGTTAGTGGGCTTTCTCAAGACCAGCTCAAGGACGCCCTACGTCATGAACGACGAATTGAACTGGCCTTTGAAAACCATCGTTGGTTTGATTTGAAACGCACGTTTACCCCCTCCGAATTAGTGACGTTCTTAAATGCCCATGGTGAAAATGAACGAGCTAACCCCACTACCTCAAGAGGCCAAATCGGATTTTCTCCAGGAGACTATAAGTTTGAAGCCCACGAAATTTTATTTCCATTACCGGAAAGGGAATTGTTGGTCAACCCAAATTTAAAACAGAACGAAGGTTATTAAGACAATAATAAATAACATCTTTTCAGTCTTCCTTATTTCAGTACCTTATTGTATCAAAAAAAAACGCGGAACATACATATGCAGCCTAAACAATAATAAGCAAGTCAACTATGGAAGATTTTAATTGGATACTTCAACTATTAGGAAGATTGCACCCTTTATTGGTGCATTTTCCTATTGGGTTATTGGTAGTCGCATTTCTTTTTGAAATGTCAACTGTGGGAGGAAAAAGAAAAGGACTTCGCACAGGAACCTACTGGATGATTTATGTGGGAGCCCTATTCTCTATTTTTTCAGCTTTTTTCGGTTGGATTTTACGAACACAAGAGGACTACAGTGGAGATTTAGTAGACAATCATCAATATACGGGTGTTGCTACTGCAATCTTGGCAAGTATCACTATTCTGATATTAAGGGCTACCTTAAAAGGGAGAATTTCTGATTTTCGTCTCTACAGGACTTCGCTTACATTGACCATTGTTGTGCTGACCATAGCCGGTCATTTAGGGGCGAACCTTACGCATGGAGAAGATTATCTTACCAGTATTTTACCAGGGAACAATGAAGGTTATGACAATACCAAGGGTCTAGCATTGCTGGCCGATTTAAAAGAATCCGATTCTTTAACCATAGAACAACTTGACAAATTAAATTTAGAAGTCAGGTCTATTTTAGCCCATAACTGTTACCAATGTCATAATGCGAACAAACAAAAAGGAAATCTGGTATTGGATAGTAAAGAAGGTATTTTTGCGGGCGGAGATTCAGGGAAAGTCATTGAAGATGGAAATCCTTTAAAAAGTGAACTGTACCGACGAATTTCACTTTCCCCGAATGATGATGAAGTTATGCCAAAAAAGGGTAAGGTTCTCAAGGACAATGAAATTTCATTGATAAAATTATGGATTAAAAATGGGGCTCACTGGTCAGATCAGACGCTAAAAGTTTTTCCCGAAGCAGAATTATCCCTTAAAATGCCAAAATTACCTGAGTCGAGCGAAATTAATCCCGTTGACAAATTAATAGACTCCTACTTTAATGATCACCACATAGTATGGCCCCAAGTTGTAGATGACAGAACCTTTGTACGACGTGCACATTTAGATATAATTGGATTACTTCCAACTCCAAAAACAGTTGCCGAATTTATCCAGGACACAAATTCAAACAAAAGAGAAGCTCTAATTGATACCTTATTAAACAATTCTCACAACTACACCCAACATTGGTTGAGTTTCTGGAACGATCTTTTGCGAAACGATTACAGTGGAACCGGATTTATAACAGGAGGAAGAAAACAAATTACCGATTGGTTGTATACCTCGTTGTTAAACAATAAGAGCTATGACCAAATGGTAAAAGAACTCGTTAACCCTACACAGGTCTCCGAGGGATTTATAAAAGGAATTCAATGGAGAGGTGTAGTCAATGCCAGCCAACGAACAGAAATGCAGGCTGCCCAAAATATTGGTCAATCCTTACTGGGAGTCAATGTAAAATGTGCTTCATGTCATAATAGCTTTGTAAGCAACCTTACCCTTGAACAGTCTTATGGTTTTGCTTCAATTTTTGCAGACTCTGTCCTCGAGTTGAACCGTTGTGACAAACCCATTGGAAAAATGGCTTCGGTAAATTTCCTTTATCCGGAATTAGGTAGCGTTGAAGCAGAAAGCGTTAAAGAAAGGTTGTTTAAGCTTTCCGAAGTAATGGTGAAACCAGAGAACGGGAGACTGTACCGCACGATAACCAATAGGTTTTGGGAACAGTTAATGGGCAGGGGTATTATAGAACCCTTAGACGAAATGGATAATGAACCATGGGATGCCAATTTACTAGATTGGTTAGCATCTGATTTTATAGACTCGAATTACAACCTTAAGCATCTTATCAAACAAATCATGATGTCAAAGGCATACCAGCTGTCAACGGTCAATTACAAAAATAGTGATGACATCAAATCAGCATATCAATTTAAAGGGCCTATACTCAAACGCATGAGTGCCGAACAGTTTTCCGATGCAGTTAGCCAACTCATAAAACCAGTATACACCTCGGTAGCCTATAATCCTGAAGGCAATGAACTACCTTCCTCCCGCATTTGGCATAAAGAAATGAAGTTTGACAGGGTCGTTCTTCCCGAACCGGGGAAAAGGTATTTCAGAAAAGAATTTACACTACCCCATACATCTATAGAAAGTGCAACAGTCTTAATCTCAGTAGACCACTCTTATACCCTTTATATAAATGATTCGAAATTGGCTCAAGGTTCAGATTGGGCACAAGTAGATAAACTAAGTATTCAAAAAACTTTAAAAAGCGGAAAGAATACAATTGCTATTGAAGGCATCAACGAGGGTAAGATTGCAAACCCTGCTGGAATACTCTTCTCCCTAAAGATTGTTTACACCAATGGTGACGAGACCATCATCAATTCTGATAATACCTGGAAAAGCACCTCCGATAAACCAGAAAAAAATTGGACCAGTTCCGATTATAACGATAGTAAGTGGGAAGCTGTACGTAATTACGGAGATTCAAATTGGGGCAATTTAATAGATTTCACATTTAAGAAGCGTAACGGTAAATTCGCCAGGGCAAGCCTTGTCGAACAACACCCGTTCATGAAAGCCCTTGGCAGACCTAGCAGGGAAAACGTTACTACCTCAAGAGACGAACAAGCCACACTATTGCAAGCTTTAGAACTCACCAATGGGGAGTTTTTCAACAACGTCTTGGGAGAAGGTGCAAAAATTTGGCTTGAAAAATACAACAAAGACAGTAGCATAATCGTGAATGAACTCTATTTACACGCCATGGGCAGAAAACCAACCGATCAAGAATTCGGAATAATGGTTTCTGCATTGGGTAACGACCCCAGCAAAGAAAAATTACAGGACTTGTTTTGGTCTACACTGATTTTACCGGAATTCCAATTCATAAATTAAATTGATTATGGATAAACAAAATGCACGTAGGGATTTTATTAAAAAAATGACAGCTGCAAGCTTGGCCGCATCGGCCACATCTATACCTTTAGCAAGCTTTTTAAGTTCTTGTACAAACCAGGTTCCTAAAATTACCTCTACTGCAGACACCGTTATTTTACTATGGATGGCAGGAGGTATGGCCCATACCGAAACTTTTGATCCCAAGACATACGTACCATATAACAAGGGTGTTGAAAGTAAAAGGATACTCAGTACTTTTCCTAAAATACCAACAGCAGTTGACGGGCTGGATTTTTCAGAAGGACTTGAATCTATTGCAGAAGTAATGGATAAAGGCGCAATTATTCGATCCTATAAATCAGCTGATCTTGGTCATATTTTACATACACGACATCAATACCATTGGCACACTTGTTATGAACCTCCACAATCTGTACAGGCCCCACATATAGGTGCGTGGATAGCAAAGGAATTAGGCCCCGTAAATCCCGTCATCCCTCCTTTCATTTCTATGGGACAACGCTTTACGATGGGAGAGGCCGAAGAGTTGAAAGCTTTTCATTCAGCTGGTTTTTTAGGAAGTGAATTTGGTCCATTTCTAATACCAGACCCTTCAACTGGGTTAGATAGCGTTAGACCTCCACAAGGTATGTCCTTAAAAAGATTTGAGGCTCGTTATAAACTTTATAAAGAGTTAGCCAACAAAAGCAGCATCATGGAAGATGGTAGCGATTATCAACGTGAATCACTAATGCGTTCTATGGAGTCTTCCTATCGTTTACTGAACTCTCCAGAAGCAAAAGTATTTGACCTTTCAGAAGAACCAAAAGAAGTTTACGATACCTACAACACGGGCAGATTTGGTTTGGGATGCCTCTTAGCGAAAAGGCTGGCTATGAATGGGGGTAGGTTTATTAGTGTCTCTACTGAGTATGAACCTTTTCTAGGGTGGGATACGCACGAAAATGGCCATACACGTACAGAAAAAATGAAAAAATTAGTGGATAGGCCAATTGCGCAATTGATAAAAGACCTAGATGAAAGTGGCCACTTAGACCGAACCCTCATTATTTTGGCAAGTGAATTTAGTCGTGATGCAATTATGGAAGGTAGACCTGGAGAACAAGTACAGGATCAAGTAAAGCAACCTGATATAATCGAAGATGAAAAGTTTTATGGCATGCACAGGCATTTTACGGACGGGAGCTCTATACTTATGTGGGGCGGTGGAATTGAAAAAGGGCTAGTGTACGGAAAAACAGCAGATGAAAGACCATGTTCCTCTATAGAAAACCCTGTGGTAATAGATCAAGTACACCAATCTATATATCACTCTTTAGGCATGCACCCGGAAACACACTACACTATAGAAGGCAGACCATTTTATACCACACCTGACGGACATGGTAAACCAATTTTAGATTTGTTCGGCAATCCAATTAATAAAAAATCCTAAAATATGAGTTGAGTTGGTTTTTTTGAGGCATGGGCCCAATGGCCCATGTTTCTTTTAGCACTTAAACCATATCAACCAGAAAATATTCAAATAGAGTCAGCAAAATAAATCTCTAAGGTACCTCTAACACCAATTCGCTTATTTCATGAAAAAAACAAAAACAAATCGAAGGACTTTTTTGAGCAAGACAGCCAAAGCTACCGCAGGTATTCTTGTCGTTCCTCATTTCTACATCAACCCGTCTAAACCTAAACTAACCGAAACAGTTATAGGTCATGGTGATTTCCGATACAAAGTACATAAAGAGTGGGGCAATCTAGACCCAAGCAAAACCCCGGTAAATAATTGTCACGAAATGGTTATGGATTCTAAGAACCGTTTAATTATGGTTGGGGACGACACACACAATAATGTATTGGTTTATGATAAGTCCGGAAAATTACTAGACTCATGGGGTATACGCTACAAGGGAGGACACGGTCTTTCCTTATGGAACGACGGTGAAGAAGATTTTCTTTTTATTTGCGACACCGATGGATCTATGGCAAAAACTAACTTAGACGGTAGAGAGTTAATGTTGTTAGGCCATCCCTCCGAATATGGAGCCTATAAAAAAGAGGATCCTTTTAAACCAACCGAAACCGCAATTGGCCCTAATGGTGATATTTATATTGCAGATGGCTACGGATCCCAGTATATACTACAATTTACCAAAGACGGAGAATTCATTCGTAAAATAGGAAATGGTCGTGGCACCGACAAAGACCAATTCCAAACCGCTCATGGTATTTGTATCGATTACAGGAATAAACACTCCCCCACCCTACTTATTACTTCACGCGCGAGCAATTCTTTTAAACGATTTACTCTAGACGGTAATTATTTAGAGGAAATTAATCTTCCCGGTGCTTTCGTTTGTCGTCCTGTTATACACCATCAAAACCTATATGCGGGGGTATGCTGGTCTTCAAAAATTGATTTTATTGAGGGAAACATGGATACGCACCCTACACGGACCAATCCTAATTCTGGTTTTGTCACCATTTTAGATATAAACAATAAGGTTGTTTCAAATCCTGGTGGCACGGCTCCCAACTATAACAATGGAAAATTACAAAGAATGATGCAGCAAGAGCCTGTTTTTTATCACTGTCACGATGTCTGTATCGACAATGATGACAATCTATATGTGTGCCAATGGAATGCCAATAACGCCTATCCCATAAAATTGGAAAGGGTTTGATTTTTTAAAAATAACATCATTATAAGGCTTGAATGAAGCTTATTCTAAATGAATTAAATTAAACAAAGAATAAAATTAAAAGCTTATTCAATTCGATCAAAACCAAACATTTATGACTCCAGAATTAAAGATAGGCCTCTTCGCAATCGGGTTGGATACCTATTGGGATCAGTTTAATGGTCTTAAAGAACGCCTAGAAAAATATAATTCAATCGTAGAAAATCAACTAAAAAAATCAGGCCACGACATTATCAACTTTGGACTTATAGATAATAGCTCTAGCGCCTTTGAGGCCGGCATTAAATTTAAGCAAGAAAGTGTAGACCTTATTTTTCTATATATAAGCACTTACGCTTTATCCTCTACTGTTTTACCAGTGGTACAAAAGGCAAAAGTACCTGTAATCATATTAAACCTAACCCCGGTCGATGCCATTGATTATAACGCTTTCAACCAGTTGAAGACCAGAAAAGATATGACCGGTGAATGGTTAGCGTATTGCTCTTCGTGTCCCGCTCCGGAAATCGCAAATGTTTTTAAAAGAGTAGGTATTCAATTTCACGAAGTTGTCGGTATTTTAGAAAATGACGATAAAACCTGGAATGAAGTCCAAGAGTGGGTAGATGCCGCATTCGTATCACACTCCATATCCAACAACAAATTAGGATGCATGGGCCATTACTACAGTGGTATGTTAGACATCTATACCGATTTAACTACTCAATATTCCGTATTTGGGGGACATATAGAACTTATTGAAGTAGATGAACTATCAGCATTGCGCCATAATGTATCGAGCAAATCCATCGAAGATAAAATACAAACCTTTTACGAGGCTTTCGATATTCAACGCGATTGTTTAGAAAGTGAAATAAGAAGGGCCGCGAGAACATCAGTTGCATTAGATACATTGGTCAATAAATACAATTTGGGTTCTATGGCCTACTACTATAAAGGCATCGAAGGTTCCGATAATTACGATACGCTCAGCTCTATCATTCTAGGAACTTCCCTACTTACAGGAAATGGTATTCCTGTAGCCGGCGAATATGAAATTAAGAATGCACAAGCCATGAAAATTATGGATTGTTTTGGTGCAGGCGGTTCTTTTACTGAATATTACGCATTGGATTTTAAGGAAGATGTGGTTCTTATGGGACACGACGGTCCTGGACATATTGCCATTGCCCAAGGTAAGACCAGGGTAAAGCCTCTTGAGGTCTACCACGGAAAAGTAGGTCAAGGGCTCTCTATAGAAATGACAGTCAAAAATGGTCCGATAACACTCCTTTCCGTTGTTGAGGATGGCAAAGGAAGTCTTTTGTTCTTAATTGCCGAAGGAGAATCGGTGGCCGGGCCTATATTGGAGATAGGAAATACCAATAGCCGCTATAAATTTTCTATTGGTGCCCGAAATTTTGTGCAACAATGGAACAGCCATGGACCAGCGCACCATTGTGCCGTGGGTGTGGGACATATCGCATCGAAAATAAAAAAACTCGCCTTACTTTTAAATATTGAGTGTATTAAAATTTGCTGAGGACAAACACTAATAAATCGTAAAACATGCAAACAGTATTAGGAGTATTTTTTCATCTAATCGGAGGGGTGGCGGCAGGAAGTTTTTACATGCCATATAAAAAAGTGGAGCGTTGGAATTGGGAAACCTATTGGCTTGTGGGCGGACTCTTTTCTTGGCTTATAATACCCCCTATCACGGCGTGGTTGACCCTGCCCGGTTTCTGGGAGTTAATTTGGAATATGCCCCCAGCTACATTGGGGTATATCATTTTGTTTGGATTGTTGTGGGGTATTGGCGGATTGACCTATGGCCTTGGTATTCGTTATTTGGGACTATCACTGGGAAATACCGTAATACTCGGTTTTTCCGCCGTATTTGGTGCCCTTGTCCCAACAATTTATTACGACTTTTTCCCTATAGAAGGAAAGACCACTTTTAACGAACTAATTTCCTCTACATGGGGGCAAGTCATTTTATTGGGCATTTTAATTTGTTTACTAGGAATTGCTATCTGCGGAAAAGCGGGTATGATGAAGGAAAAACAGTTACCCCAAAAAGAGCAATCAAAGACCAATAACGAGTTTAACTTATTCAAAGGGTTGGCTATTGGTCTATGCTCGGGAATTTTAAGTTCTTGTTTTAATTTTGGTATCGAGGCCGGTCAGTCTTTGTCCGAATCGGCCGTTGCGGCCGGTATGAATCCGTTATTTCAGAACAACGCCACCTTTGTGGTACTGTTATGGGGTGGCCTTACCTTAAATCTAATTTGGTGCATCTCACTTAATATTAGAAATAAAAGCTTTGGCGATTATTCAGACTTAAAAAAACCCTTGCGAAAAAACTATTTGTTATGCGCTCTGGCCGGAACAACCTGGTTCCTGCAATTCTTCTTCTATGGCATGGGCGAAAGTAAATTGGGAAATGGAGCTACAGGATGGGTGCTGCATATGTCTTGTATTATATTGGTAGGTAATATTTGGGGTATTGTACTAAAAGAATGGAAGGAGACGGGAAGTAGGGCAAAAATCACGGTAGGCACAGGCATTTTTGTGATTCTAATTTCCGTTGCCCTACTGGGCTATGGAAACTATTTACGTACCATTTGAAGTAGACTCAAATCAAACTAAAAAACAAGCTATAAAAGCAGTAATTCCCTACCAACAACAAGTCAATATTTATAGAAAAATCTTAGAATAAAATAGTGATTACAATGAATACCATTATTTCCAGAATACAACCATTAACCGTAGTATGCTTTATGTTGTATGCTACTTTCTTTTTCGGTCAACAAAACAATAAGAAATTATCTCTAAAAGAAGATTTTAAAAATCCGCCTTCTACATCCGCCCCTGGAGTCTATTGGTATTTTATGGATGGGAACCTCTCTCGTGAAGAAATGACGAAAGACCTCGAATCAATGAAAGAAGCTGGCATAAGTAACCTGATATTTCTTGAAGTCGGAATCGGAGTGCCCCGCGGCCCTGTAGATTTCATGAGTACCGAATGGCAAGACCTCTATGCACATGCGGTTAGGGAGGCCGAAAGATTAGGGATTAAAATTTTGTTAGGTGCAGGACCAGGATGGTGCGGCAGCGGTGGTCCTTGGGTCACACCAGAGGAGTCTATGAAACATTTGGTGTATAGCGAAACAGAAGTTAAAGGAAACAAAAAAATAAAAGTAAAGCTTCCTATACCCGAACAGAGAAGTACGCAATGGCACAACCTGAAAGACCCATATTACGAGGATTTTGCAGTTTATGCGATTCCCAACTCCGTAAAACCAACGATTAAGGATATAAACGAAAAAGCGCTTTATGAACGTGACCCTTATTCTTCAAAACCAAATGTAAAACCCTTCCTGCCAGACCCTATCGGTGGTTCAAATTTAGATGGTGGTAAAATCCTGGATCATGCCGATGTTATCAATATAACCTCGTTTATGGAACCGAACGGGAAGCTTGTCTGGAAAGCTCCTAAAGGAGATTGGACCATTATCCGTATGGGAAAGAGAGTAACGGGAGCAAGCACCCGTCCTTCTCCTGAACCTGTCATTGGTCTCGAAAGTAATAAAATGGATTCTGTTGCCTTTAAAAATCATCTGGCAAACTATACGGATATATTACTAGAAAAAACAGCTCCTAGAAAAGAAGATTCCGGTTGGACAGGTTTTCACATGGATAGTTGGGAAAGTGGGGCCCAAAATTGGACCGAAGGCATTGTTGAAGAGTTTATAAAACGTAGAGGCTACGACCCTGAACCCTATTTTCTAACCTATACCGGACGAACGGTAAAAAGTACGGAGATTACGGAACGATTCTTATGGGATTTACGTCAAACCTGTAAGGAACTGGTTTTGGAAAACCATGTTGAATTTGCCAAGAAATATGCGCATAGAAACGGTTTGGAATTAACCATTGAACCCTATGATATGAACCCGGCAGGTGACTTAGACCTAGGTGCCATTGCCGATGTTATCATGGCTGAATTTTGGAGCAAACGTTTCGGGTACGTCACTTGGTACGCAGTTTTAGAAGCCACTTCCATTTCTCATATAACCGGACGACCTATAGTAGGAGCAGAAGTATTCACCTCTAGCAACAAACAGGCTTGGCAAGAATACCCTTGGTCTATGAAGGACCAAAGTGATTGGGCTTTGGCTTTAGGTGTCAATCGCTTTATCTATCATACTTTTGCCCACAAGCCATTAGGTGATGAATACCGTCCAGGAATGACAATGGGACAATACGGTGTACACTGGGACAGAGGCCAGACCTGGTGGCCGATGGTACAGGCTTACCATAAGTACATTAATCGTTCTTCGCATATGATGCAACAAGGTCAGGCGGTTTCGGACATTCTATATCTCACACCAGAAGGTGCTCCAATGGTCTTTACCCCCCCTACTGATGCCCTAGAAGAAAATGGGGCCATTCCGGACAAGAAAGGATATGGTTTTGACGGCTGTTCTCCAAAAATGTTGATGGATAAAGCCTTAGTGGAGAATGGAAAAATAGTCTTTCCCGATGCCTCTTCCTATGAAATTATGGTCTTGCCCAACTTTCAATCAATGACACCGGCCTTACTCAAAAAAATTACTTCCTTGGTTGAACAGGGTGCAAAAATAATTGGTACTCCCCCAATAAAATCACCAAGTCTCACCAATTACCCAGAGAGCGACGATGAAGTAAAATTGATGGCACAAAATCTTTGGGGATCCATGCAAATACCTAACGAAAGACAAGACCGTAAGTTCGGGGAAGGAATGGTCTATTGGGGCGGAAATCTAACTGACCTTAATGCCGATGAGCTATATCCTAGCTACCTGAATACTACTGAACTTCTAGGGCAGATGAATATAACAGAAGATTTCTCATCTTCCAATGACCATATTCGATTTGGTCATCGCAAAACGGACGACCAAGACATCTACTTTGTTGCTAACCGAAAGGATGTTTTCCAAACTACCAAATGTTCATTTCGTGCAGAGGGGACTCCTGAACTTTGGATACCTACCACAGGTGAGACACGAATGATAACAGATTATTCAATAGAAAATGGTTTGACCATAATTCCTATGGAATTCTTTCCTTATGAGAGCTTCTTTATAACGTTCTCCAAAAATAGCAATGGCAAGAAAATTACCACCAGTAATGCTGGTAATTTTGAAAAATTAACCAACCTCATGACTTTGGAAGGTTCTTGGCAAGTTGCCTTTGACACCAAATATGGAGGACCTGAGAACATTGTATTTAATGAGCTTCAAGATTGGACATCCCATGAGAATAGGGGCATAAAGTATTATTCTGGCATTGCCACCTATAAAAAGACCTTTGAGATGGAAGGAATTGATGATAAAAAATATTTTATAGACCTCGGAAAGGTTAACGATATTGCACGAGTCAAGCTCAATGGCAAAGACTTAGGTGTTGTTTGGTGCGCCCCATGGAGAATTGAGGTTTCCAGTTCCTTACGAGAAGGTGCCAACGAATTGGAGATTGAAGTCGGCAACCGTTGGATTAACCGTTTATTGGGAGACCAGCAAGCACCAGATGCCAATGTGCGTAAGGTAAAATTCAATAACGGATTACTGGGGGAGAAAGAATTTACTACTGGCAGATATACATTTACCACAGAAGCCGCAATGCGTTCTTTTAAATTCAAGGAACCATTATCGTCTGGCCTGTTAGGACCCGTACAACTTATTAAAAATTAAAAACTTAGTAATGAATATTACGATTTTGTTATTATCTATTGTTATTTTTTTCCCACCAACCTTGCGTTCACAGGAAAAGAATAAGACAAAAAAACCAAACGTAGTTTACATTTTAACTGACCAATGGAGGGCTTCCGCTCTTGGTTACGCAGGAAACCCAGATGTAAAAACACCAAACCTAGATAAGTTCTCCAAAAAGGCTGTCAATTTTACCAATGCAGTATCTATTGCCCCAGTTTGTACCCCACATAGAGCCGCTTTGATGACCGGTCGACGGGTATGTTTCTAAACGATCTTCATTTACCCGAAGAAGAAATCTGCATGGCAGAGATTTTCAAAACTGCAGGCTATGATACAGGATACCTAGGAAAATGGCATTTAGACGGTCATGGAAGGTTGAATAACGTGGCCCCGGAAAGACGACAGGGTTTTGATTATTGGAAGGCCTTGGAGTGTTCCCACAATTATACCAAGATGCCCTATTACGAAAACCTAGATGCGCAGATGAAATACTGGGATGGCTTTTCTCCATTTGCCATTGCAGATGAGGCAAACAATTATATGGCAGAGCAGACTAAAAAAGACAATCCCCTTCTTTTATTTGTCTCTATAGCAACCCCACATTTCCCCCATAACAATGCCCCTCAAAAATATAAAGATTTATACCCCAAACCTGAATTAACGCTTGCACCCAACGTACCTGAAGAATGGAAAAACGCAGCCCTAAAAGAATTACAGGGTTATTATGCCCAATGCACAGTTTCTGACGAGGCCATTGGTAGTATTCTTAATAAAATTAAAGAATTGGATATATGGGAAAACACCATTATAGTCTTCTCGGCCGACCATGGTGAAATGATGGGATCCCATGGAGCTAGGCCTTTTGCCAAACAATTGGCATGGGATGAGTCTATTAAAGTTCCATTTTTGGTCAGTTATCCTTCTATTGGTAAAAATAGGGGAGCTATTATAAATGCCCCGATAAATACCCCCGATATTCTTCCTTCTCTTTTAGGCCTATCTGAAATTGATATACCATCAACTATTGAAGGACAAAATCTTTCATCCTTAATAAAGTCCCCAAACCCTGAGATTGATCGAACCGCCTTGGTTATGAGCGTCTGTCCTATTGCTGATGAATACATTTATCAAGAGTATAGGGCTATCCGAACAAAGCAATATACCTATGCTCGCACACTGGATAATGCCACAATGCTTTTTGATAATATTCAAGACCCATACCAAATGAATAACCTCATTAACAATGATAATTTTCAAAATCTTCATATAGAATTGGATGCTAAACTCAAAAAAAACCTTCAAGAAATAGGTGATGAAACTTTTAAGCATAGGGACTATTATTTAAAAAAATGGAATTTAAAACTGAGTGATAGGAATCATGCAATTGATTATTTCGGTTTTGAAGAGGGCAAAGGAGTCGTTCAAACACCTAGACTTACCCATAACTGAGAAATATTTTCATCACTTTTTTGGGAACAACATGGTTTAAAAAATTGCCTTTACAAACCTATTCTTGTCCTTCCTACAAATGGTAAAGACGTAAAAGGAAAAACCTACAGGGCCCGTTGATTTAACAGCTCCTGTATGTTTTTTGTTTTACACCCTCATGGCCAACCATGCAGTACAGTACAGGATACACTTTATTAGGTTATTATGTATACTTGATATGTCATTGAAACAAAATTCAATCCTTTGACTCATTGTTACAATTTTATTCCATAGACGATAAAATTTTGAACCCTATAGAATAGCAGCGACTTTATCGTTTTTTTTTTACACGGCATCGATTAAAAAATATGCTAGTTCAACTCAAACAATGGTATTATTAAAGATGATGGCAAAACCCACAACCAAGTTTTAGGCTAACTCATTTAATTATCAATTTGGACCTAGATAACTTCTTAACGGAAATACAGAACAAAAACCACTTTGTCTTTAAAAGGTTATTTGATGATATGTACCATGATTTGGTTACGTATGCAAATGGTTATTTGTTTGATATGGCTTCCAGTGAAGATGTAGTACAAGAAATTTTTGTGCGACTTTGGGAGAAATCAAATAAGATTGTCCTTAAAACAAACCTAAAAGCCTATTTGTACGCTATGGTGCGAAATAAATGTTTGAATAGGTTAAAAAAATTAAAAATTACCGATAATTCTAATATTTTAGACAGACAAATTTCGTTTGCATTTGATCAAGAACCAGATTGGTTCACTGAACAAGAAAAGGAAATTCGGAATCAACAAGCTTTATGTATCATAGAGAATTTACCTCTGAGAATGCGTTCTATCGTTGAACTACGTTTTAGAGACAATTATCGCTATAAAGAAATAGCCGAGGAATTAAATGTTTCCATAAATACTGTAAAGACCCAATTAAAAAGGGCCAAGGCCAAATTAGGTGAACTTACCGCCTCTATAACAGTTCTATTATTATTTCTTTAGAAAAACTTCTTTAAAACATCATATCCATATATATATCTGTAGTATAATTTAATTTTTTGCATTTTTTTGTCACCCATTTTGAGAATTTGATTGTCTTACAAGTATAAGCAATCAAACATCAATGGATTTCAAACTCATAATAAAGAAAATTAACAACACCCTAACCGCAGAGGAAAGTAAAATTTTCGAAGCGTGGCACAATGAATCCGAAGTTCATCGAAACTACTTTGATAGGGTCAAAAATAATTATTCAAAAGGAGCTGATATAGTCGATGTTAAAAAAGGATGGACCAATGTTTCTGCCAAGATAAAAGAAAAGCGTTATTCTTCTTATAAATATGCAGCTGCCATCGTCTTACTTTTTTCAACCATCCTTACTTGGTATTGGAATACCGAAAATATCCGAACAACGCCTCCCATAAAATCAACCGTAATCCATAAAAAACAGGATCATATTGGTTCGGATAAAGCCACACTTACCTTAGAAGACGGATCAGAAGTACTTTTAGAGAGAGGGAAAAGTTTTGAAACTAACAAAGCGTCAAGTAATGGGGAACAGTTAGTCTACAATAAAAATAGATCTCCAGAGAAAATCACAGGTAAAAATACACTTACTATCCCTAGAGGAGGCCAATTTTTCCTAATTCTTAACGATGGAACCAAAGTATGGGTCAACTCTGGAACACAAATAAAATATCCTGTAGCCTTTGCCGCTAACAAACCCAGAGAAATAGAATTGGTACATGGCGAAGCCTATTTTGATGTGTCCCCGAGTACAGAACACAATGGTTCTCACTTTATCATAAAAACCGAAGGCCAGAAAATAGAAGTTTTGGGCACGGAGTTCAACATTAAGGCCTATGATGACGATGACCATATATCCACAACTTTAGTAGAAGGCAAGGTCTTGGTTAAAAACGGACATGATTCAAAGAACCTTACTCCCGGCCATCAATCAAAAATCGACCGTAGCACAAATAAACTAGTCGTTTCTGCGGTAGATGTATACAATGAAATATCATGGAAAGATGGACTTTTCAGCTTCAAGAACCAATCGTTAGAAGATATTATGAAAGTGCTTTCTCGCTGGTATGACGTTGATGTAGCCTTTGAAAATAAAAGTATTAAAAAGTTGACCTTCAATGGCATCTTTAGAAAAAACCTAAAACTGGACCAAATATTAAAAATCATTCAGAACACCAACGAAGTTAATTACGAAATAAAAGGAAAAACCATCACTATGAAGTAAATCTTAAAAAAGGGAATGGAGTCTAGATCTGGAAAATTTAAATCTCCACCCCCAGTATCATTAATTAAAAAATTAACTAACATTCAAATTTATGAAAACTAAACCAAATGGGACTCCCCTTGGCTATGTCAAGTCATCCCTACTTTTAACTATGAAAATTTTCATCTTTTTCTTTTCGGTCCTTTCATTCGGGTTTACCGCAGAAAAAGGATTTTCACAAAACAAAAAGATTACGTTTACCGAAGATGCTAAGCTTTCCATCGAAGAAGTGCTCGAGGTTGTTAAAAAGCAGACAGATTACAATTTTATATATCGATCAAACTTATTCGTCGGTAGTCCGTTGGTCCAAGTTAAAAAAGGTACTGTCAAAGTTGGAGATTTGCTTAAGAGGTGTGCTACCTTAACTGACCTTGAGTTCAAATTTGACGATAGCGGATCTATCCTCTTACAGAGAAAAATAAAAGCTGTCCCTAACAAAATAATGCAACTGTCCATTACCGGTACTGTAATAGACAAAGGTGGCATGCCCTTACCAGGTGCTAACATTGTGGAAAAAGGCACTACTAATGGCGTTACAGCAGATTTTGACGGAAAATTTTCTATTACAACATCTAATAAAGATGCCGTTCTTGTGGTCTCCTATATAGGATTCGCCACAAAAGAAATCTCCATTAACGGTCAAACAAATGTTGTAATAACTCTAGAAGAGAGTGCTGCAGGTTTGGAGGAAGTTGTGGTGGTAGGGTATGGTTCGCAAAGTAAAAAAAAGATTACCTCTGCCGTCTCCGAAGTTGATATGGGCGGTGTACAAGACATGCCTAACTCTACTTCAGGACAAGTTCTGCAAGGTAGGGTTTCCGGGGTTACGATTAGTGAAAGCAATGGTTCTCCAGGGGCATCACCCAGTATTAGGGTACGTGGTATTAGCTCTATTAATGCGGGGATAGAACCCTTGGTGGTTATAGATGGCTTTCCGGTAGGCAATGGTATACCTCAGAGTCTTAACCCAAACGATATTGAAAAAATCACGGTTCTCAAAGATGCCGCATCCACCTCTATTTATGGAGCAAGGGGAACTAACGGTGTGGTTTTAATACAAACGCTAAAGGCTAAAGAAACAAGAAGTGAATTTTCCTATAGTGGGTCTAGCGGATTTCAGTCCGTACCTAACAATTGGCGCCCTCAAACACTGAATGCGCAAGATTATGCGCAATACAATATAGAACGAATTCAGGAGATTAATGAAAGAAGCGGAAACAACAGTCCAGTTCCTCAAATCTATCTGGATGCGCTTAACAACTCTCAAAATAGTGGTACCGATTGGCAAGATTTACTAATGCGCAGCGCCCTTTTTCAAGACCACAATCTTACATTTAGAGGAGGTAACAACAAATTTAAAGGCGTAGTTTCTGCCGGGTATTTGAACCAAGAAGGTGTTTTACTCAATACTGATTTTTCTAGGTTATCACTAAGGGCAAATGCTGATGCGACCATTAATGATTGGTTAAAGGCAGGAACCAATATGTTCGTTTCCTACTCTAACAATAATTCAATTCCGGAAAACGGGTCTCGCGGGGTTCTAATGAAGGCCATTACAGCAAGCCCATTACAGTCTCCATATGACGAAACAGGGGAACTGAAACCCTATATACCCGCAGATTCACCAGGCTACTTTGCCTATGCAAATCCGATATTCCAAGCGGAGTCCCTTACTAATAATAGGGTAGAAAGAGATATAAACGCGAGTTTCAACCTAGATATGCAAATTCTTCCAGGCTTGCATTACAAGCCTCAAATTTATGGAAGATTGTTAACCCGAGAAGTTAACACATTCACCCCAAGTAGTATTGGTAGACATGCCATTGGTAATGCTTCCAATCTGGCTCCAGGAGCACCCCCTTTTGTAAATTCAGGTGCAAATCAAAAGAGTGACATTACCAATTGGGGCATTGACAATCTTTTGTCTTATGATGTTACTATTCAAAACCATTCACTCAGTGCCTTATTAGGCTACACTGCCCAAAAACAAACTGGCGAACTCTCGACTATCAACGCCACCGGTTTCCCTAGTGATGTAACCCTAAATTACTTAGAGGCGGCCGAAGTATCAGCGGCAATTACTGATTTCACCAATTGGTCGTTAGCAGCTTATTTTGCTCGTTTCAGCTACGACTACAAATCAAAATACTTAGCGGAAATTAATTTTAGAAGAGAGGGGTCGTCTAGGTTTGGGAATAATAATAAATACGGTAATTTCCCTTCCGCATCGGTAGGTTGGAGAATCTCCGAAGAACAGTTCTTTCCCCAAGAATTTCTAATGAACGAGCTTAAATTAAGAGCAAGCTACGGGATAACAGGTAACTCCGCCATTGGCGATTTTGACCGATTTGGCACCATCATTTCCACTCCAAACCTAAATAATCTTGACAACAATTTCAATTACGTATTGAACGATAATATACAAGTTGGTAAATCATTGACCTCACTAGGATCGAACAATCTAAAATGGGAAACTAGCAAACAATTAGACTTGGGGCTTTCTATGGGCTTCTTTAATGATGCCATTACCTTAAATGCCAGTTATTTTGAAAAAACTACCGAAGATATGCTCTTCAACTTGTCAATACCAAAAGCATCAGGTTTTTCTTCAACTAGAACCAATATTGGAGAGATGGTAAACAAAGGGGTTGACCTTGAGTTGGGGGGACGAGTAAATAGTGGTGATTTTTCCTGGAGTAGCAATTTGAACTTATCATTCATTAAAAATGAAGTTACCTATCTTCCTGAAGAAATCTCTCAGATTATATCTACATGGAATATCACCCAAGTAGGATTACCAGTAGGCTCTTTAAGAGGATATGTTATTGATGGAATTTTTAATACCCAAGAACAATTAGACGACCCCAATCTACACGGATGGCCAGGGGCCAAACAGTTAGGAGCCTATATTTATCGGGATGTAGATGGAGATGGGGTTATTAGTGGTCTTGACAGGGACCATATTGGAAATCCACACCCCAAAACAATTTTAGGCTTTAATAATGTTTTCAACTATAAAAATTTCTCTTTATCCATATTGGCCACAGGTGCTTTTGGTTATGAAATTATTCCACAACTGAACGAAGTTCTTTATAATGAAAAAGGACGTTGGAACGTAAGTTCTGAATTCTTGAACAGGTGGCGATCTACGGAAGACCCTGGTAACGGGTTAATACCCGCTATACACTATCCAGGGCAACACGCCGCATCTAACCTTTGGCTAGAGAAGGGTGACCATTTATGGATTAAAAATGTGAGTATGGGCTATCAAATACCCGATTCTATTTTAGAAAATGTATTCATCAAAAGTCTCCGATTTAATTTCAGTGTTCAGAATTTAGCAAAATTCACCAGTTATTCTGGCTGGAACCCACAAGTGAGCAACTTTGGTAACAACCCACAAAGACTAGGGGTTGATGACTTTTCCTATCCAATAAACCGAACCTACACCCTAGGTGTCAACATTAACTTCTAAAACATTTGAGATGAAAAAATATAATTTGATTAAATCGACATATATCTTATACGTTGCTACTATTTTATTTTTTACTGGTTGTAGCGATGAGTTTTTGGAGGTTACTCCCAATCATTATTTAACCGAAGGTAACTTCTATCAAACTGAAGAGGACTTTAATCAAGCTGTTCTTGGAGTGTATGGAAGTTTGCAAGATTATGTATTGACAGCGCATTTTCTTGAAGAAGGCCGATCGGACAATACAACATACGACAATCTTTTAGATCAAGGTTCTTTGGGCGGAGGTAGACAATATGGCTTTTTGGATCAATTTAAAATGACCTCGGATGCTGGACCTATTGCAGATGCTTGGAATAATATATATAGTGCTATCAAAGACTGTAACGTTACATTAGATAATTTAAGCAAAGCGGATATAGACCCTACTTTGGCAAAAAGGTCAGAAGCGGAACTTCGTTTTTTTAGAGCTTTCTATCACTTTGTAGCTGTGAGATATTGGGGCGATATACCCCTGCTTATAGCCCCAATAAATTCTGCCGAGGAAGCTTTTGCCCTACAAAGAAACCCCGCCTCGGAAGTATACGACGCAATTATTGAAGACGCTGAATTTGCAATTTCCAATCTACCGCTAAATTATTCGGGCAATGATATTGGTAGGATAACACAAGGGGCGGCTAGAATGCTTTTAGCCAAAGTGCTATTGACTAGTAAAGATTATTCCGGCACGGTCCAACAACTTAATACAATCATTTCATCAAATCAATACGCACTCCTCACGGATTACGCAGCAATTTTTGATCCTGCCAATAAAAATCATAATGAATCTATTTTTGAAATTCAATTTAAAGAAGGTGCTGAAGGCGAATCCAGTAATTTTATATATCAATTCGCTCCCGTAGGATCAAGAGGGGTAGTCTTTTTAGGACCTGAAAGTGGACCTGGAAGAAATATTCCTACTACCGATATGATAGAAGCCTATGAGCCTAATGATTTAAGAAAAGATATATCAGTAGCTTACTTTGATAGAAATCCGAGTCCATTGTATTATATTAACAAATACAACCATGATACGGACCCAGATTTTTCGCGCACACCCAACAATTGGCCATTGTACCGCTATGCCGACGTACTTTTAATGTTGGCAGAAGCTATAAACGAACAAAGTTACCAGACAGGCGC